>CAZJYM010000022.1:0-13348 GCA_964550245.1 uncultured Blautia sp.
GGGAAAGATGCCCTTCTGGAATACATCAAACCTTTGGCCACCGATTCTAACCATTTGGAATTTACCGCTCCCGCGCCGGTATGATAAACTATGGAAAAAGTAAGATATGTCCCTGCTTTACGCTAAAAGCATACAGGACGCAGGGCGTCATATCCTTTTTGACACCTTTCGTCTGCTTTCAGGAAAGGAGGCATTTATGCGGTTTCTATCGTTTCCTGCCGGATGCCGTCTTGAATATGAATTTACAGGGAAGTTTGTAGCACCTGACAAGAACTGGAAGCATGAACTCTTTGATCTCCACAACTTTGAACTCATCGTCATGACCGAGGGCACTTTGTATCTCAGCTATGGGGAGGACCGTTTTACGGTGAAGAAGGGCGAATTCCTTCTCCTGCCTCCCAGCAAGGCCTTCCGCTCCGGCTTTAAGGAATCCTACTGCAGCTTTTACTGGCTGCACTTTACAGCCTCGGATTTTACGGTGACAGATTCCCCCTCGGCAGCCCTGCGGGACAACCAGGACTCCAATAACCAGATCATGCTGCCCCAGAGCGGAACCGTGCCCAAGCTGGAAAAAATGGTGGTGCTCATGAAGCAGCTGCAGGATGAGGTGAAGAATAAATACCCCCTGGTCTGTATCAACGCCATGACCACCAGTGTCATTACGGAGCTGTACGGTCAGCTGTTTCTCCACGATCTTCTCCCCTCCGGCAAGACCTCCGGCAGGGAACAGATCTACTCGGATATCCTGGACTACATCCAGCTGAACCTGTCGAGAAATATCAGGGCCTCCGATGTGGCCGCCCATTTCGGATACAACGAAAAATACTTTTCCCATATGTTCTCTTCCTTCTCTGGAATGCCGCTGAAGCAGTTTATTCTGGCTCAAAAAATCGACAAGGCGAACTTCCTCCTGAATGACACAAACATGTCCATCGTGGAAATTTCCAGGGAAGTGGGCTTCAGCGACAGTCACAGCTTCTCCCGGTGCTACAAGCGGGCCACGGGTATTTCCCCCACCAAGTACAGAAATGCCTTCTCCAAGAGAATCCTCTTTGACAAGTAGGAGCGGAGGTTTCTCTGCAAAAAAGGATTCCATTTTGGAATGAGGAGGTTTATAATGGGATCAGAAATTACAGGTTTGAAAACCGCATGGTAGGAGGACAAAAGTTTGAGCAGACACTATTTTGAACAGCAAAACGGGAATCTCCTGTTTCGGGAAAACGGAGAAACCCTGATGATCTCCCCCTGGAACCGGAACAGCCTGAGAGTGCGCTCCTGCATCCTGGGGGAGATCACGGAAGGAGAGGGATCCCTGCTTGCCCCGGATGAGGAATGTACGGCGCAGATTGAAATCGGTGAGGAGCGGGCCTGCATCCGTAACGGAAAAATCCGGGCAGAGCTCTATGTACAGCCCTGGGGCAGCGCTTTGCAGATCACCTTTTTAAACGATCAGGACCAGATTCTCTTACAGGAGATACCCAACGGAGGAGCCCTGCAGAAGAAGGCCCGGCACTTTAAACCCCTGCCCGGGGGAGCCTTCTCCCTGAAAGTCTCCTTTATCTCCAACCCGCAGGAGAAGATCTACGGCATGGGCCAGTACCAGCAGGAGAGGATGAACCTGAAGGGCTGCAACCTGGAGCTTGCCCACCGGAACTCCCAGGCCAGCATCCCCTTCTATGTGTCCAGCCTGGGATACGGCTTTCTCTGGAACAACACCTCCTTCGGCCAGGTCCACTTTGGACTCAATACCACCGAATGGGAAGCCGGAGCCACCCGGGAGATGGACTACTGGATCACGGCCGGCGATACCCCGGCACAGATTTTGGAGGCCTATGCGGATGCCACCGGAAAGACGCCCATGATGCCGGAGTGCGGTCTGGGCTACTGGCAGTGCAAGCTTCGCTACTACAACCAGCAGCAGGTGCTGGATGTGGCCCGGGAGTACAAAAGAAGGGGAATTCCCATCGATGTGATCGTGATCGACTACTATCACTGGCCCAGATGCGGAGACTGGCGCTTTGACGAGGAATACTTTCCGGATCCCAAAGCCATGGTGGAGGAGCTGCATTCTATGGGAATCGAGCCCATGGTTTCCATCTGGCCTCAGGTGGACTGGCGCAGTGAAAACTATGAGGAGATGAAGCAGCAGGGCCTGCTGGTAAAGATCAACTCCGGCATCGACGTACAGATGATCTTCCACGGCAACAACGTGTTCATGGATCCCACCAATCCCCGCACCCGGGAGTATGTGTGGGAGAAGTGCAAAAAGAACTATGCGGATCTGGGAATCCGGCATTTCTGGCTGGATGAGGCGGAGCCGGAATTCAGTACGTATGACTTTGATGACTACCGCTACTACGCCGGTCCCGCTTCGGAAGTGGGAGCCATCTACCCGCGTGAGTACGCCAGACTTTTCTACGAGGGACAAAAAGCCTCGGGACAGACGGACATCGTCAACCTGATCCGCTGCGCCTGGGCCGGAAGCCAGCGATACGGGGTGCTGGTCTGGAGCGGAGACATCATGTCCACCTATGAGGACTTCCGCAAACAGATCTGTGCAGGCATTCACATGGGCCTTTCCGGGATCCCCTGGTGGACCACGGACATCGGAGGCTTCCATCAGGGATACACCGATGATCCGGACTTCCAGGAGCTTCTGGTGCGCTGGTTCCAGTTCGGCACCTTCTGTCCGGTGATGCGGATGCACGGATGCCGGCAGCCGGTGCAGCAAATCATTAACAGGGCAGGAGAAGTGCGGGAGAACACCGGCGCCGGCAATGAGATCTGGAGCTTCGGGGAGGACAATTATCAGATCCTTTCCCACTACATCCAGATCCGGGAGAAGATGCGGGACTACACCAGGAGCCTGATGCAGGAAGCCCATGAAAAGGGCAGCCCCGTCATGCGGGCCATGTTCTACGAGTTCCCGGAGGATCCAAAGTGTTGGGACATTTCGGATGCATACATGTTTGGACCGGATCTGCTGGTAGCACCTGTCTGCTATAAGGGAGCCACCAGCAGAAAGGTATACCTGCCGGAAGGAGACTACTGGGTCAACGCCTCCAGCGGTGTGAGATTGGAGGGCGGACAGACGGTGGAGGTGGATGCTCCGATTTCCGTCATCCCGGTGTTTCTCCGCCATGGACGTCAGTCATACCTTTTGGGAGAGATTTAGGAGATATTTATAGAAAGGACCGGGGACTTCCCCGGTCCTTTGTGTTAAAATAGGAGAAAAAGGGAGGTGATTCCATGGCGGAAATGCCGGACTACGTCAAAAACTTCCAAAGACCGCCCCACACGGAGATCAAACACATCAAGAACGGCTGGTATCTCTACGAGAGGTTCTCCCGGTACGATCCGGTGAAAAAGCGCTCCATGAAGATTTCGGGGAAGCTGCTGGGAACCTTTAAGCCCACGGGGTTTGTCCTTTCGGAGTACGGCCTGAAAAAGGCGGCCACCTCCAGGACGGAGATTTCCGAGGGCCGGGAGGTGGAGTTCCTGATGGAGATCACGGGGGAGATGCGGGAAGCCTTAAAAAAGATCTTCCCGGAAAACTGGGTCGTGATCTACACCCTGGCCCTGCTCCAGGCCCTTCATGCCGGGGAGGGAAGATTTACTTCCATTAAAGAGCAGTACCAGAACAGCCGGCTCTCCCAGATTTACCCGGATCTGGTGGTGGATGACAAATCCCTGTCCGGTTTTCTGGAATTCCTGGGACTGCAGAGGGGAAGGCTTATCCAGGTATTCAGGGAACTGGCCGGAAAGCCGGAGGAGTGCCTGCTGGTGGAGGGAACCGGGGAGAGTAAGGTACTTGCTCTGGTTAAAAAGGATCCCTATGGTCCCGGAATTCCCCTTTACTACATGCGGTATGAGAACAGCAGGCAGGAGGGGATCGGGGAACTTCTGTACGAAGCCGGGGATTTATTCCCCAAAGTGATCCTTGTGGGAGAGAGGGCAGGAGAGGAGATCCCCTATGTGACTGCCCTGGACAGAGGAAATCCGGAGATTCAGGGCAGAATCCCCGAGGAACTGGTGGGCTTTGGTCCCTACATTTTCTACAATGAGAAGACCCTGGCCTGGAAGCGGGTCCCCATCGGAGATCACAGTGCGTATTTTTATCTGGACTACCGCCTGCTCTCCGATGAGATGAGCGTTCTCGCCCTCAACCGGGAGAGAGGGTTAAAGCCTGACACGCCGGATCTGGAGACCGGCACCTTTATCCTGGCCTCCTCCCTTCCAGAGCGAAGCGGTATGGAAATGTTTGGAATCTTCAGGCAGGGAATGCTCTTTCGACAGTTCGCTGCCGTCTTTGACCTTCCTTCCGCCCTTTCCCGGTGCTGCAATGAGGAGGATCAGGAGGATGATCAGGAAGATTACCAGGAGGAAGGGCTGCTCTTTATCAACCACCTCTCTCTTGTCATCCGCGCCCTGGCCCTGGAAAAGATGGCCTCTTCCGATGAGTCCTTTGTCTCCCTGGCCCGGGAGATCTTGGGAGCGGGAAAGGGAATGGTGCTGGCCCCTGTTTTTCCCGGGGGATTAAACCCCGCTGTGGCGGAGGCCCTGGCGGAGAATCCGGAAGAACTGTGCAGATGGATGGGTATGCGGGAAGCGTGAAATATCTTTGATTTATTTTTTTCGATGTAGAAGAGGAAGACTGGGAAAACGGCAAAACGATTTTCGTTTTGCCGTTTTCTATTGGATTTTTCTATCATTTGCTGTCATTGTCTGTTGCTGCTTATTGCCAACTGTATTTTTCTGTGATAAAATTGTCTCGTTTCAAGAAGAAAAGGTTTTATAAGGACCTGCCGTTTTGGGAGAGAGGTTTAAAATCCAGATGGTGACGGATAAGAATAGAAAGACAGGAAAGACCGACAGCCGGAAAAACGGCAGAAGCAAAAAAAGAAAGCGTCCCTCACCGCTTCGGTGGATCATTCCCCTGGGAGCGGCGGCAGTCATAGCGGCGGGTGTCCTGGGGTTTGTGCTGTCCAAACCCGCTCCACCCCAGACCAACAGTCAGGTGGAGGAGGGCGTGCAGCACTTAAAGGAGCTGGAATCCCGGGATCTGGACGCCATCGAGACAAACATAAAGATGATCCGCCAGGAGGCCAGGGCGGAGGCCCTCGCCAACGGCACTTTGTCGGTATGGGCTCAGTTTTCCGATTACGCGCTCTTCGGGGACTCCCGGACGGTGGGCTTTTACTTTTATGAATTTCTGGATCAGAACCGGGTGCTGGCCGACGGAGGTCTGACCATCCGGGATCTGACCACCTACATGGATCGGCTGAAGATGCTCAACCCCTCCGCTCTTTTCCTGTGTACGGGGCTTAACGATGTGAGCATCGGATACTGGGAAACCCCACAGGAGTATGTGGCGGAGTATGAGGAACTGATCGAGCAGGTGATGGCGGAACTGCCGGATACCCACATCTACATCAATTCCATCTTTCCGGCGGTGGATCCGGCCTTTGAGCAGTCGGAGGCCTGGAGGAACATTCCCGACTACAACGTGGCCCTGCAGGCCTGGTGTGAGGAGAAGGGATATTCCTTTATCGACAATACCCCGGTGTTTGAGGAGCACCGGGATCTGTACGATCCGGACGGCATTCACTTCCAGAAGGAGTTTTACGAATACTGGGCCATCAATATGCTGGCAGGAATGGAGACATGATGGAGTTTTTCAGAAACGCGCTGGGCGCAGTCAAATATATCCTTCTGGCGGGACTGCTGTTCTTTATCGGGGGAATCCTGGGAAGCGGAGACATCAGCAGCGCTTCCCTGGATCAGGTCTCGAAGAGTGTGACCTCCTCCCTGGAGATGGGAAGTTTATCTCAGGCCGACAACCGGATGGTGAAACGGCTCTACGGCATTAACGCCAACGACTTCGAGGGAGTATCCCTCTATGTGTCCGACTCCAACATGAAGGTGGAGGAGATCCTGATCGTACGGCTTCGGGATCCGGACCAGTCATCCCTCGTGGAGGCAGCGGTGGACAACAGACTGGACCGGCAGCTGGAAAGCTTCAGGGGGTACGGCCCGGAGCAGTGCAGGCTGCTGGAGGACAGTGTGCTGGACGTAAAAGGCAACTACGTGCTCTTCGTGGTGCACAAAGACGCGGCCGCCGCGGATGCTGCCTTTTTGAAGAGTCTTTAACCGGGGCTGGAGGAATACGGTATGATATTTAGCAGTGTATTTTTCATCTTCGTATTTTTGCCTCTGGTATTGCTCATATATTTCATCGCCCCCTGGAAGCTGAAAAATCTGGTGATTCTTCTCTTCAGCCTGGTCTTTTATGCCTGGGGAGAGCCCGTGTATGTGGTGCTGATGCTCTTCAGCATCCTCTACAACTACGTGGCCGGGATTGAGATCGATCTCCACCGCTCCCGAAAGAAAGCGGGACGGGCCAGGTTTGTCTTCTGGATGGATGTGGCCGTAAACCTGGGGATTCTGGGCTTTTTCAAGTACTACGGGTTTCTTTTGGAAAACCTCAATGCCATTCTGCCGCTGGACATCCCCATCCGGGAACTGGCCCTGCCCATCGGCATTTCCTTTTATACTTTCCAGACCCTCTCCTATGTGATCGACGTATACCGGGGAAAAGTCCGGGTGCAGCGCAACATCATCGACTTCGGCACCTACATCTCCATGTTTCCCCAGCTGATCGCGGGGCCCATCGTGCGCTACGCCGATGTGGAGAGCCAGCTTAAAAGACGAAACCTCACCCTGGCCGGCTTTGGAGACGGAGCGGCCTGGTTCATCCGGGGCCTGGGCAAAAAGGTGCTTCTGGCCAACAACATCGGTCTGGCCTACGAAGCCATCACAGCCCTGCCATCCGATCAGCTTTCCGCCGTCACCGCCTGGATCGGCTGTGCGGCCTACACCTTTCAGATCTACTTTGACTTCAGCGGCTACTCGGACATGGCCATCGGCCTGGGGAAGATGCTGGGCTTTAAGTTTATGCAGAACTTCCAGTACCCCTATACCTCCCGCAGCATCACCGACTTCTGGAGACGGTGGCACATCTCCCTGGGATCCTGGTTCCGGGAATATGTGTACATTCCCCTGGGAGGAAACCGGGTGAGCGTGGGAAAACACATCCGAAACATCCTGGTGGTGTGGTTTCTCACGGGACTGTGGCACGGGGCCTCCTGGAACTTCATCTTCTGGGGGCTTTACTACGGGGTGCTGCTGCTTATTGAAAAGTATGCCCTGAAGCCGGTGCTGGACCGGCTCCCCGGCTTTTTCACCCACGTGTACACCATGTTTTTCGTGATGATCGGCTGGGTGTTTTTCTTCTCCCCGGACATGGGAAGTGCCTTCACTTATCTGGGGGCCATGTTTGGACTGGGAAAGGGAGGATTCTGGAACGCGACCAGTCAGTATTACCTCTCCAGCTACTTTTTGCTGTTTATCATACTGATCATCTGTTCCATTCCCTATACCTACAGGAAGTTTTTCCAGATCTCCTTCGGGGGAAAGAAAGAGCACAAGGGCATGGTGGTGACCGTCTATGTGCTGATCTTTGTTCTGTGCACCGCCTATCTGGTAAACGCGACCTACAATCCGTTCCTGTACTTCAGGTTTTAAGGGGGCGAAGAAATGGCATCGAGAGAGAGTAATGAGGAACGCAGGAGAAAGCTGCGGATACGAAAGGCCAGGGCGTGCGCCCTGGTGGCCATGGCCTTTGTCTTTTTGCTGGCGGCAGCTGCCGTTGCCAACCTGGCCACCCCGGACAGGGATTATTCATTCTCGGAGAACCGGTATCTCTCCTCCTTCCCCGAGTTTTCCCTGGAAGCCGTAAAAAGCGGGGATTACATGACGGATTTTGAAAACTATGTGTCGGATCAGTTCTTTTTGCGGGATCAGTGGATTTCCCTGAAGCTGGGGGAGGACCTGGCCCTGGGAAAGAGAGAGTCCAACGGGGTGTACCTGGGTTCCGACGGGTACCTTCTGGGGGCGCCGGGGGAACCGGACCGGGAAAACCTGCAGAAAAACCTGAACGCCATGAAGGACTTTGCGAGAAGACACTCCAAAGTGCCGGTGTATGTGTGTCTGGCGCCCAATTCCTTCTATATATTAAGGGATAAGCTTCCCACGGGAGCTCCCATAAGAGATCAGGCCGCGGATCTCTCCGAGATTTCCAACGGCCTGGGGGACAGCGTGCATCTGGTGGATGTATCCCCGATCCTGCAGGAACACTCCGATGAGTACATCTATTATAAGACGGATCACCACTGGACCACCCTGGGAGCCGGCTATGCCCATGAGACTCTGGCGCAGGAGATGAACCTTGCTGTACCGGAGGAGGGTTATACCACCTACACCGTGGCCGATGACTTTCAGGGGACCATGGACTCCGCCAGCGGGTATCACCGGTCCCGGGATACGATTCAGATCTGTGAGGCTGCCGATACGGAGTACGTGGTGCTCTATGTGGAGGACGAAAGAAAGACCACCTCCATCTATGAGAGCGACTGTCTGGAGAAGAAGGACAAGTATCAGGTGTTTTTCGGGGGCAACCATCCCCGGGTGGACATCAGCACCACCGGGAAGGAGGAGAGGAATCTGCTGCTCTTTAAGGACTCCTTCGCCAACTGCCTGGTTCAGTACCTGCTTCCCTCCTTCCAGAACATTATTATGGTGGATCCCCGCTACTGCTATGACAACATGGACAGCATCATGGAAAACCAGGGGATCACCGACGTGCTTTTCCTCTATAACCTGGACACCTTTCTCACGGACAACTCCCTGGCCGATGTGCTGGCGGAGGAAACCCAGTAAAAGTTCACAGAATGTTCACAGATTGTTAGCACTCACCTCTTGACAGTGCTAACAACCTATGTTATATTTCCTCTAGAACAAGACAGAAACGGATCTTGTTTCAACATTGCTTGATTGTTGAGAAGGAGGAGTGATGCATGAATATCAGTAAATTTACCCAGAAATCCATAGAGGCCGTCCAGGATCTGGAGAAAGTGGCCTATGAGTTCGGGAATCAGGAAATCGAACAGGAGCATCTCCTGTACTCTCTCCTTCATCAGGAGGACAGCCTGATCCTGAAACTCATCGAAAAGATGGAGATCCAGAAGGAATATTTCATGAACAGGGTGGAGAAGGCCCTGGATGCCCGGGTGAAGGTATCCGGCGGGGATCTCCGCATCGGTCAGTATCTGAATAAAGCGCTGGTAAGCGCCGAGGATGAAGCCAAAGCCATGGGGGATGAGTATGTCTCTGTGGAGCATCTGTTCCTGGCCATGCTTTCCAATCCCAGCCCCAGCGTCCAGAAAATCTTCCGGGAATTCGGCATTACCAGGGAGCGTTTCCTGCAGGCCCTGTCCACGGTCCGGGGAAACCAGAGAGTGGTCAGCGACAATCCGGAAGTTACCTATGATACGTTAAATAAATACGGGGAGGACCTGGTGGAGAAGGCGGCCAACCAGAAGCTGGATCCGGTCATCGGCCGGGACAGCGAGATCCGCAACATCATCCGCATCCTTTCCAGAAAGACCAAAAACAACCCGGTACTCATCGGCGAGCCCGGCGTGGGCAAAACCGCAGCCGTGGAGGGACTGGCCCAGAGAATCGTGGCCGGGGACGTGCCGGAAGGATTAAAGGATAAAAAGATCTTTGCCCTGGACATGGGGGCCCTGGTGGCCGGAGCCAAGTACAGAGGCGAGTTTGAGGAGCGTCTCAAGGCGGTCCTGGAGGAAGTAAAAAAGAGCGAGGGCAACATCATCCTCTTTATCGACGAGCTTCACCTGATCGTGGGAGCCGGCAAGACCGAAGGGGCCATGGATGCCGGAAACATGCTGAAACCCATGCTGGCCAGAGGAGAGCTGCACTGCATCGGCGCCACCACCCTGGACGAATACCGGAAGTACATCGAAAAGGACAAGGCCCTGGAGCGGCGTTTCCAGCCGGTGATGGTGGACGAGCCCACGGTGGAGGATACCATCTCCATCTTAAGAGGAATCAAGGACCGGTATGAGGTCTATCACGGGGTCAAGATCAACGACAGCGCCCTGGTGGCGGCCGCTACACTGTCTCACCGCTACATCTCCGACCGGTTTTTGCCTGACAAGGCCATCGACCTGGTGGATGAGGCCTGTGCCCTCATTAAGACGGAACTGGATTCCATGCCCACCGAGCTGGATGAGCTGCGCAGAAAGATCATGCAGCTGGAGATCGAGGAGTCGGCTCTTAAAAAGGAGACGGACAACTTAAGCCGGGAGAGACTGGAGGATCTCCAGAAGGAGCTGGCGGAACTGCGGGACAGCTTTAATGTGCAGAAGGCCCAGTGGGACAACGAGAAACATTCCGTGGAGAAGCTGCAGAAGCTGCGTGAACAGATCGAGGATGTGAACCTGCAGATCCAGAAGGCCCAGCAGCAGTATGATCTGGAGAAGATGGCGGAACTGCAGTACGGACAGCTGCCCAAACTCCAGAAGCAGCTGGAGATTGAAGAGAGAAATGTAAAGGAAAACGACCGCCGGCTGGTGCATGAGGCCGTGACCGAAGACGAGATCGCCAGGATCATCTCCCGCTGGACCGGAATTCCCGTGACCAAGCTGACGGAAGGGGAGAGAACCAAGCTTCTGGGGCTGGAAGATCAGCTCCATGAGAGAGTGGTGGGCCAGGATGAGGCCGTGCGCCGGGTAACCGATGCCATCCTCCGCTCCAAGGCGGGGATCAAGGATCCCACCAAACCCATCGGTTCCTTCCTGTTTCTGGGACCTACCGGTGTGGGCAAGACAGAACTGGCCAAGACCCTGGCCTTAAACCTCTTTGACGATGAGCAGAACATGGTCCGCATCGACATGAGCGAGTACATGGAGAAATACTCCGTGTCCCGTCTGATCGGAGCGCCTCCCGGATATGTGGGATATGAGGAAGGCGGACAGCTGACGGAGGCCGTGCGGCGCAAGCCCTACAGCGTGGTGCTCTTTGACGAGATTGAAAAGGCCCATCCGGATGTGTTCAACGTGCTTCTGCAGGTGCTGGACGACGGCCGGATCACCGATTCCCAGGGCCGGACGGTGGACTTTAAGAACACCATCCTGATCATGACCTCCAACATCGGCTCCACCTACCTGCTGGACGGCATCGAGGAGGACGGAAGCATCCGCAAATCCACGGAGGAGATGGTGATGACCGACCTGAGAAGCCATTTCCGGCCTGAATTCCTCAACCGTCTGGATGAAATCATCATGTTTAAGCCGTTGACCAAGGACAACATCTCCAGCATCGTGGACCTGCAGGTAAAGGATCTGAATCAGCGCCTGGCCGATCAGGAACTCTCTCTGGAGCTTACCCCCGCAGCCAAAGACTACGTGGTGGACAACGGCTACGATCCGGTGTACGGTGCAAGACCCATGAAGCGTTTCCTCCAGAAGAACGTGGAGACGCTGGCGGCCCGGAAGATTCTCTCCGGTGCCGTGCATGAGGGTGATACCATCGTCCTGGATATGGAACAGGGTGAACTGAAAGCACTGGTAAAGGCAGGAAGCGACAGATGATTCCCAAAGATCCCGTAATCCTTCTAAGCTATGTGAACACCCAGCTCCGGGACTACTTCGACTCCCTGGACGCTCTGTGCACCTGCCGGGGCATCCGCAAAAACGAGCTGGTGGAGAAGCTTGCTTCCATTGACTATGTGTACGATGCGGGAACCAATCAGTTTGTGTAAGACTGTGCTCGACTAAGAAAACATAAAAAAGTAAAATAAAAAAAGTGATAAAAAGCTCCCTGATCTCCTGATGGAGATCAGGGAGTTTTTTTATGGAAAACAGTAGAGAGACTGGTAGAAAGACTGAGAGGGAGACAGGGAAGGATAAGAAGGAGAGAAGTAAATTCAGTGCTTGTCTTTCCCGGAAGGCTGTTGTAGAATATGAAAATAATACAGGGATAATTCCCCAACAGGTCCCATTTGAAAGGAAGAATGGTAAATGCAGATCGAGAACAAAGAAGAATATAAGGAAATCCCCATATCGTCCCTGGGGTTGTCGGGAAGAACCTTCAATGCTCTTATGCGTGCCAGTCTGGGCACCCTCTATCTGCTTGTGGAGGAGCGTGACAACCTCCGGAAGATCCGCAGCCTGGGACATAAGGGGATCGATGAGATCACGGCCGTACTGGAAAACATTGCGGAAAACGGCGTTGAGTCCGTACTGGAAGCCAGCCTCCGGGAGGATCCGGAAGAGATCCATTCTCTGCCGGATGATATCCTGGACAGACCCGCGGAGGATCTGCATGTTCCCCCGCGTATCCGCACGTCTTTCGGCCTGGAGGGCATCACCACCATCCGGGAAGTCCTGTCCCTTTCCCCCATGGATATTTTTCATCTGAAACACATGGGACAGCTCTCGGCCGAGCAGCTGATCGATGAGCTGGAGCTTCTGAAAACATACGGGGAAGATTACTTTTCACTGCCGGAGGAGGAGCCTGAAATTCCCATTGGTCCCATGTACGGGAAGGGCTTTGACTTTCCGGTGATCGACATCCTGATCGAACAGTTTGGATTAAAGCCCGGCTGGTTAAACAGCTGGTACGGAGTGACCCGCCAGAGCATCTATCTCACGCTGGACAGGCGTTCTCCCAGACGTTATGTCTCCTGGACCGGAAAGAAAATGTCGGAGAAGGAGAGGAGTGTCCTGGTCAGCCTGATCCGGGACAAAAAGTTTGATTACTCCGATGACACGGTGATCTGCCGCTGCCTGAACAACCGCCGGGATGATTTTGCCTGCCTGTTTGCTTATGAAGAAGAGATCCGGTGCTTCTTTTTAAAGGATCTGGACGAAGATCTCCGGGAGATGGTTATTGCCGCAGGCTTTCACAGATTTACCCAGCGGGAGCTCTCCGGTGAGATCGACGGACAGGTGATTCACATCATGAAAAAACCGTACTTCCGGCCGGATCACCCGATCCTGTTCCGGGCCAACGCCCAGATCCGGGGCATGACACCGGATGATTACGCCGTCTTTCTTTCCGGTTATCCCATGGGGGATTCCCGGAACGTAACGGATGAGCAGATCACGGCATTCTTTGATGAGAACCTGGTTAACGGCAAGGTGTACATCTCCTCCGATCCCAAAAATCAGTGGATCCGGTCACTGGCCTCCAGAAACGGGTATTCCATCAGCGATTTCATTGAATTCTTCGGCTATGAGTCCCTGCTGGCCAGCACGGACCTTTCCACGGAAGGCGCCAGAGCCCGGCATAAGGAGGCTCTGAAAGACTATGTGATCAGAGACAATGTGGTGTACTTCCCGGCTGAATCCCATATCTATCACATCCTGGCGACCTACAGCTACAACAAGGGCATCAATTTAAACGACTATATCAGAAGCCTGGG
>CAZJYM010000022.1:13448-21103 GCA_964550245.1 uncultured Blautia sp.
CGACCTACAGCTACAACAAGGGCATCAATTTAAACGACTATATCAGAAGCCTGGGATTTGAAAGGACCATTGTAAGGCCGGAAAAGGATGTTCCACACTTATAAATGTTTATAAACACTTATAATAAGAAACTCCCCGATCTCCTGAAGGAGATCGGGGAGCTTTTTTGGTTCACAGACCGGTCGCTGAAAATGCACCTTGAATTCACTATTATGCTACCGCATAATGAAAGAAGTGCTTTAATGTCTAACGCAGAGGAAAAACAGAGGCTGCTGCCAGAATAAATATGTTAGATCGGGATAATTCAGGGAATGATACAGATAATTTACCAAATAAACTGAATAATTCTTCCAATGCAGGAAAATGTTCAGGATATTTAACAGCTGTTATCATGGTCCCGATTAGCCCAACATCCGTTGTGGTCAAACTGCACAAAAAATGGCTTAAAAATCATACGGATTAACATTTGAAATCTGTTTTTAGATGAATTATACTGTCAGAAAATAAAGAGTTTGGCTATAAGTAAGCTAAATGCATCACCTTATGGAGGCAAATTTCATGATCGATCCGAAAGTTTTGGTTCCCATTCCGGATGCGAAAGGCGTTCATGTAAAGAAGGCCGGAGCAAAAGGAGAACGGTATGTATACCAGACGGTGCGATCCTACCGGGACAAAAACGGGAAACCCCAGCATGACACCATATGTCTGGGAAAGCAGTCGACCGAGCCTGGTATGATGTACCCCAACGAGCGCTACAGGGAAATATTTGGAGATTCAAAGGAACGCGAGTGTCAGCCGGACCGGATGAGCTCTTACCAGTACGGTCTTACCTATCTGGCTTTGAGGGTATCAAAAGATCTGGGTCTTACGGATGATCTGACGGCGGTTTTTAAAGAAAAAGCCCGGGTGATTCTCTCGATTGCCATTTACATGATGCGAAACGGGACTGCCACAGGCGACATGGCGGACTGGCAGGAAGATGTATTCTTTCCTTATTATATAGGACCTGTTACTTCTTCTGCTGCGGAGGGGATTTTTAAGAGTCTCACCGAAACACGGCGCAACGATTTCTTTCAGAGGTGGATACGGCGCAATCACTCCGATGATTCCCTGTGTCTGGATTCACCGGATATGGGCATCTTTTGTACGGCGGACACCCATGTCCCAGTATACTGCGTCCTGCATGACAAAAGTCTGAACGACCGCCGGAACATGGAAGTCATGCTCCAGAGTGCCGCCGAGATGGGAATAAAAAACATCCACCTTTTTGTGGACGGCGATTACTGGTCGGAAAAAGCCCTGAAAGCCTTAAAGGGATGCAAAACTTTTACGGTCACGGTTCCCCTGGGAAATGCCTTTGCCAGAAGTGCGGTGGAAGAGGTCCAAAAGTCCATCACGGACTTTCGATATGTAATTCCGGAACTGGACATCAGTGCCATGGAGCTGCAGAAGACCGCCTTCGGCTTTGCCGGAAGACTGGCGGTTTACTATGATACCGCCCGGTATTACTCCCAGTGCAGTTCCTTAAATGATCTCCTTGGCCGGAAGGAGAGGGAGCTTTCAGACATCAAAAACTTTTCTGCCGCCAATAAAAGGGAGTACACCAGATTCTTTGAGATCAAACCCGTTAAGGGAGAGGGCGGATTCACCTACTCCTTTGACAATGAAAAGATCAACCGGATTCGCCGCTGTTACGGGTATACCCTTCTGTTTTCCACCGATGAGGAACAGCCTCTCCCGACACTGCTTCGCTGTTACAGAGAAAAAGATGCGGATGAAGAGCTGTTTCGATACGAAAGAGATGACCGGTCCGGCGTTCACCCGGAAGAAGTGCAGGGGAAAATATTTGTCCAGTTTCTGGCCGTGATTTTAAGAGCCCGCTTCCAGAATGTCCTGAAAGGTTACCTGGATTCCCACAGCCTTTCCCTGAGCACGGTTTTGCTGAAACTTTCCAACATCCGGATTGTACTGGGAGATGGCACGCCGCATCTGGAAAGCGACCTTACCAGGGAGCAGAGAGAAATACTGACGCTCTTTGACGCATTTGACTCTCTGATGGATTCGCTGACAAAGGCGGAAGTGCGGGATTATCATCTGCCATGTATTGGCTAATCAAAAGGCTTGGGATCATACAGATCTTCATAGTCGGGTCCCAGTGCTTCCTCGGATACCTTTTTCATCCAGTCCACCTGCCGGGTAAGCTCTTCGGCCTTCCTGGCGTATTTGGCCTTTTCCTTACGCTCTGCCAGGAGCTTCTCCCGGATATTATCTTCCCGGTCGCTTTCGAATACGACGGAGGCATTCTCCAGGAATTCCCGCTTCCAGGTGCGCAGCAGCCCGGGATTGATGTCGTTTCTGGCAGCGATGGTTTCGATATCGCTTTCGCCCTTCAGTACTTCGATGACCAGTTCAGCCTTGAACTGAGGCGAAAAATACCTTCTTACATGCGGCATTGCAATGATCTTCCCTTCTGATTCTTTACTGACGTCATTGTACTTCATATCCCCTGTCTGATCAAGTCCTCATGTGATAGGAGGGACCCGGAAAAATGCAGATTGAGAACAAAGAAGAATACAAAAACATAGAATTGTCGTCCCTGGGATTATCCCCAAGATCCATCAATCCTCTTCGGCGCGCCGGCATCAACACCCTTTACCAGCTGGTGGAAGAACAGGAAAGATTGGGGGAAATTCGGGGAATCGGCCCCTGCATTTTCGATCAGATCATGGAAGTGCTGGAGGAGTTTGTCGTAAGTGATGCCAAACCGGCAGAAGAGGATACCTCTGCCTATTTCCTGCCGGGTGAAGTCCTGGAAAGATCGGTTAAGGATCTGGATGTCTCTCAGCATGTCTGCAAACGCCTTTCCCTTGTGGGCATCCGGACCATCCGGGAAGCTCTGGATGTCTACCCGGAGGATTTTCAGTTTATCATGCTCCCGGAGTCGTACACGCAGCTGATCATTGAGCTGGAGAAGTTAAAGGCACTGGGCGCAGATTACTTTGCACGGCCTGGAATGGCGGATCCCTTTCCCTATCCCCGGAAAGGCTTTGATTTTCCCGCGATTGACATCCTGAAAAAAGACTTTGGAATGAAACTGAAGGATTTTGACGGGTGGTACGGACTTTCTTTCCAGGAGATTAAGAAAGTGCTGAACAGGTGCTCTTCCCAGAACTATGCCCCCTGGACGGGAAGGGAAATGACCCGGTCCGAGAGGGACATCCTGCTTTCCATGATCCGGGAGCAAACACTTGACTATTTCGATGAAACCGTTATCTGCCGCTGCCTGAACAACCGGAAAGATGATCTGGCCTGTCTCTTCATCTATGAGGAAGAGACCAGCTGCTTCTTCTTAACGGATCTGCCGGAGGATCTGCGGGAGCTGGCGGTTGCTGCCAATTTTCACAGATACAGCGAAGAGGAACTCTCCGGCGATGCCAACGGTCGTATTGTCCATGTGATGGGCAAACCCTTCTTTTTGCCGGACCAGCCGGAGCGCTTCGCCGACAATGCCCGGATCCGGAGGATTTCCAGGGATGATTACGCCAGGTTTGTCTCCGGTTGCCCGCTGGGAAATTCCCGGAGCATCACGGATGAACAGATCCGGGCCTTCTTTGATGAGAACCTGGTGGACGGAAGGGTGTGTATTCCCGTCCATGACCAAAACCGCTGGATCCGCAAACTGGCAACCGAGAACGGTTATTCCCTGGAGGATTTCATTGAGTTTTTCGGCTATAAGGCCGGATCCTGTGAAAAGGGCTTACAGAGCCATCCGGATGAGATCCTGGAAAGGGACATGCAGGTGCGCCCTGTATCCGAGGAAGCTCCCCTGGAGGAGAAGGTATTTGCCCGTTATCCGCTGATCGGCAGCAGGATTTTATCTCAGAAGACACTGGAAGCCCTGAATCAAAACGTCCGGGAATACATTGACACGGTGCTTGCAAAGCCCCGGACCAGGGTGACGGACAGGGCCGAGATGCAGATCGCGATGGCTCTGGTCAACTGTGCCAAAAACTGGAAGAGCGAGGAGAATCCCAACTTCTGGAACTATATCACCCTGCAGTTCGGATACCGGGATGCCGCCGGCACGGTGGTAAGGCTTTTAAAGAGATCCCTGGAGAGAGCCATGAAGAGGAACCGCCGGCTCTTCATCGAGGATGCCAACGGCCGCTCCTTTAAGTCCACCGTGGTGATCCATGCCTTTTCCACCAGAAAGTCCTGGATGGCGGTGTTTGACTTCCTCTTTGATTTTTACAAGAACAACCTGGACTGGAAGCTGATCCCGGATGATCCGCTTCTGGGACAGATGGTCCGTCTTCTGCAGAAAAAACTGGCGGGGGAATCCCCGGGAGATGCCGAGATCACCGTCAGCTATCATGTGTATCTCTTCCAGGAAGGGATCCGCAAGCTGATCCTGATAAGACCCAAGTTTACCGAAAAGCTCTTTGAAAGCCTGATCGGCAGGATCGATGCCCTGGTCAACTCCCGGGAGATGCCGGTGAAGACCTATGAGGAACAGCTCTGTGAGGAGTGGTTCAAGGAGAAGATCACGGCCATTGCCGGCATCCGGAAATCGGAGAGAAAAAAGAGCAGTTCCGGGCGGGAAGTCACCATCGACTACTCCCGCATCCGTGTGAAATATGTGCTTCACAATGAAAACAGGGTCCAGCTTGTCCTGCCGGACATCCGTCTGAAATGCGAGGATGTTCACAGGGCGGTGCTGGAGGTAAGCTATGACGAGACGGTTGCCCTGGAGCGCAACTTAGGCTGGTACGGCAATGAGCTGGGCAAGACCTTAACCGGCTTATCTGTAGACCTTCCCGAATACACGGGGGGCAAGGGATGCATGAACATCCGGGTAAGGATCCTGTGCGACGGGGAAGCCATCTTTGATTCGAAAAACACCATGGCCCGCCGGGTGCTGATGTTCTCCGGCGAAACGGAAGTGAAAGCGGCTCAGGTACATATGGGCAGTTATGCGGTTGTACTGCCGGCCGCCTGTGTTCTGGAGGCGGAAAATACGGACATGGTGGAGTTCGAATCCTTTGGCACACCGGGACTGAAGGCGTACTTCCTGGAACTTCACGAGGGATACCTCCTCTCGGTGGACGGAAACCTCCTCTCCTCTGACAGCGGGAACAGCAGGGAAGTCCGGGTGATTGCGCCTCCGGAGTCGGACCTGCTTCCCCGGGTTGCCGTTGAAGACGGGGAGTGTTCCCTGGCTTACCGGGACAGTGTGTGCCGGATCATCCTGGGAAATGCGGATTACAGACAGCAGTTCTTTATCCTTAAAAATGGGAAGAGGGTGGAATTCTCCGACCTTGAGGATGCGGGAAATGACCGCACCTTCCTTTGCCCCCTCTCGGGAGACGGGGATTTCTGCCAAATCCAGGTGATCAATCTGGGAAGCGAGCGGACTGTCTTTGACCGCAGCTTCATGCTGGCAGCAACGGCTGAGTGCGGATTTAACAGGGAGTTCTATTATGCCCGGTCGGACTACAGGGAGGCCCGGTTCTTTGCAAAGATCGACGACTACCGTGAGGAAGCTTCCTTTACCGCAGAGGACGAGGAGGTGCGCCTGCCCTTTAGAAACGGGGAGCTGCATGCGGAGATCCCGAAGGTCCGGATCACCGAGTCCACCGGAGAGTGGTTAAATGAGAGGGAATCAGCCTGGTACGCGCTCGATATTCCCCAAAACAGCCTGCTGGGAGTTGAAAGTCCCGCCGGAACCACGGTGCAGTTCTTTGTGGGCGGCAAGGACATCCTCTATGACGGAAAGGGGCCTGTGACTCTGGGCAACGTGATTCAGTCCCTTTCCGGTTCTGACCTGGACATGGCCCCGGTGGAGATGCTCATAACCGGTAAAAAGCAGACCAGCAGATATGTGCTGGCACAGGTCTGCTACAGTGAGGTTTTCCTTTGCAGTCCCCGGTTCTGGTATGCGGACGGGAAGATCTTCTGGAGCGGGGGCGGAAGCTTTGTGGGAAAGCGGGACCGCATCTTTACCCTGACCCTTGTCGGGGAGGATGAGGGAGTCTGGGAATTTACCTTAAATGCGGATACCCCGGGCCTGGAAGTACCGGAAAACATGCCTTTGGGGAATTACAGGTATGAGATTGGCATCCAGACCGGAAGCCTTTTCCGGAAGGTGAAAAAAGTGCTCGCCCGGGGCGACTGCGTCATTGGAGATCCAAACCTGCTGCGCTTTAAGGGGCGGCGCATCGACATCCTGGCCATCACCGATGAATTCAATGAGGAAGCGGGTCACATTTCGGTCCTTCCCTGCCATATCGACCAGATCGAGTTTGTGGGGATGGAGGATACATCCGAAGGGATCAGTCCTGTCTACAAAGGGGTGCTCTACACCCTCGACCGGGAGGGAGAACGCCATGACTTTTCCTTTGATCAGTACGTCAATGACCGGGGCATCGCCAGGATGATGGTAAATCCGGTGCGCATCGTCTATCTGGGAGATTCCTCCCTTTGCATCACGGATCCGGAGGGCGACGGTCTCTACTACTGTACCCGTTATGAAAAATACTCGGGAGAAACAGTCCATATGCTGACGGACCGGGAGTACACCAGGGAAACCAGGCATCAGTACTCAACCGCGGATCTGTTTATGTACCGGACGGAAAGGATTTAAGATGTTTAGTCCCATATCCGCCTCACGAAACATCAAGGACGAATTCATCGGCTATATTGCAACCCTTTTTCACATCTCGGATCCGGAATACGCCTCCCAGTTTCTCTGCGCCCTGGCGGAGGAAGGCACCATCACCAAAGGCCCCTATCTGGATGTGAGTGATTCCTGTAAGACAGGCCGGACACTGGAGCAGCTGATCGAAGAGGGGGAAGTGTCTGCCCTTTTTCGGAGCCTGGAAGGGGACATTCCCGACGGGGACCGGGAGATCCAGTTAAACCGGGCCCTCTATCTTCATCAGGAACAGGCCGTACGGAAATCCAACCGGGGAAGAAACCTGATCGTAACCTCCGGCACCGGTTCCGGCAAGACCGAGTGTTTTCTCATCCCCATCCTCAACCACCTGCTTTTGGAAGAGGAGAGGGGGATCCTCACCCCGGGGGTGCGGGCCATCTTGATCTACCCCACCAATGCCCTGGCCAATGACCAGATGAAGCGTCTGCGGAGCCTGTTAAAGAGTGCTCCCCATATCACCTTCGGGGTGTACAACAGCAGCACCCGGCAGAGTGAGGCGGACGGGATCACCCAGTACGGCAAGGTCTTTAAGGATGAGAAGGGTTATCCCTTAAAGCCCCTGGATAATGAGGTGATCTCCAGAGACCGGATGCAGACGGAGCCTCCCCACATCCTGGTGACCAACTATGCCATGCTGGAGTACATGATGCTCCGGCCCCGGGATGACCTTGTGTTTTCCGGAGCCCGGCTCCGCTTCCTGGTTCTGGATGAGGCCCATATTTACCGGGGAGCCACGGGAATGGAGACCTCGCTTCTGTTAAAGCGCCTGAAGGCTCGGATTTGCAATCCCCATCAGGTGATCCACATCCTCACCAGCGCCACCCTGGGAGGAAAGGAGGCGGATGAGGACATCGTCCGGTTTGCCGGGACCCTGTGCAGTGCAGACTTTACGCCGGAGGACATCATCCGTTCTCAGACCGTGGTGCCTTCTTTTGATCAG
>CAZJYM010000023.1:0-8700 GCA_964550245.1 uncultured Blautia sp.
CCGGTTCAGGCTTTTCTTAGATGTCAGATCCTGCGTGCATACACCCTCTGGGGACGTTGTCCCTCCAGCACGTCCTTGACCTTTCTGATCTTTCTGCTGTTGCACAGTTCCCCGGAATAGCCGCGGAGATACTCAGAGACTTCGGCCATCAGCTCCTCTTCCTCCATCTCCGGATCATTCTCCAGGAGTTCGTCCACGACCTCAATCTCACACCCGTACCTGCCAAACAGGTAGGTGAACATCTCGTAATTCACCCGGGCAAGACGGTCCTTTCGGAAAATCACCACCCGCTCTATCTGACCTTTCAGGACCTCGTCCATTAGCTTCATCAGACTCTTCTGCCTGTTGAAGTTGGTGGCCTTGGCCACATCGGAGTAGACTCCGGACACAATGTATCCTTTTGCCTGACAGAATTCTTTCAGCTCCGCCACCTGCTGATCCAGCTCTTTCTGAAGCTCGGGGGTGGAAACCCTGGCGTAAATGCAGGTCCTTTTAATGGAGATCTGCCTCAGGACAGCCTCCACGCTTGCGGGGTCGTACTCATAGCGGCCGTTATCCAGCAGCCTGGCCTTGATCAGCCCCTGATTCACATACTTGGTCAGCGTACCCCGGGAGATCTTCAATAGTTCCAGAACTTCACCTGTTTTCATGGTATTACCTCCGTATACAAAGTGGACTGGGCATCAAAAGGTTTCTGACGCCGCAAGGTTGCAGAGGAACTCTCCGTTTCTGTCAAAGACCGCGTCTCCGTTGGTGAGGACGTAGTCCTCCTTTCCCAGGATGACACTGCAGTAATCCGAAACCGATGTGAGCCGTCTTTTCAGGGCGATTCCCCCTCCCAGAAGACGGGTGCTGTGAATATCCGAACCTGCCGTGATGGGCAGTCCGTGCTGTCGGGCGTAGGATACGGCCTCCTCATCGTAGTGTGGATTATGATGCCCCAAACTTCGGCTGCTGGAATGGGTGGCGTTGATCCCCTCCACCGCATCCACCAGATCAGGATAGAGGAGAACCCGGGGAATATATCTCTCCTCCCGGAAGGGATGGGCATGAACCACCATGCCTCCCGCCTGGTGGATCAGTCTGTACTGTTCTTCGATATCCGCCTCTTTGATCTCCGGATGTGCCAGCAGCCACTGCGGGGTGATGCCGTAGATTAAAAACTCCGTACCGTGGTATCCGGCTTCATAGCCCCAGAACACAGCGAAATCCCGGCTGGAAAAGGCAGATGCCTGTTCGTAGCCCTTTATAAAACGGTTCACCCACTCTTCCCAGGGAAGATCCCGGGGAATCCCGGTGTTTCCTCCCCAGTTGTGGTCCGTGACCATGATCCCCGCGTATCCCCACTCCATGGCGGCCCGGGCCATCTCTTCCCCTGTGTTTTTGGCACAGGCGCTGGCGGGACTGGTATGGAGGTGGGTTTCATACAGATATGGATAACCCTGGATTTTCATCTGACCGCTCATCATCAGAAACAGAACTCCCGGAAGAAATCGCACTCCGCATCGTTGCACTGGGCGGAGTCCACGGTTTTGATATCCAGGTGGAACACATGGGGCAGACGGTTGACCTTGTCTCCGAAGATCCGGTATACAAAGGGCACGTTGTTTTTCACCAGGGCCTCCACAAGGGGACCGGCCTGCTCCTTTTGAATGTCAGCCACGGAAGTCATGCAGAAGGTGGGAGGATACACATCGGTGATTCTGGGGATCACACTGATTTGCTCCAGCATCTCTTCTGTAGGGGGTTCGGGGAGGAAATCCTTCATCAGCTGACCGGTGAGATTTTCAGGGACATCCTCCGGGGAGATGGTGTAGACGCCGCAGTTCAGCGCTATGGCCGTGAGGGCGAAGCCCTCCGGCACATGGAAGGGATAGAGGGCGGCGTATTCCGGGTTGGTGCAGATCCCGGCATAAAGGCCCAAAAGATGCGCTCCGGCAGAATCTCCCACCGCAAAGATCCGCTCCGTGTCAAAGTGATATCTGTGGGCACGCTTCATCACCCAGCCGCAGACCAGGTTCAGATCCTCCAGGGGAGCGGGGAAGCGGTTTTCCGGGGCCAGACGGTAGGTGAAGTTTACCACCGCAAAGCCTCTCTGGGCCAGGCTCATGCAGTAGTACTGATACCTTTCCTTGTCCCCGTACACCCAGGCGCCTCCGTGGACGCTGATGATCACCGGCAGATCCAGGTCCTCCGCCTGTCTGGGGCGGTACACGTCCAGCACCTGAACGGACCGGTCCTGATGGGCATACACAATGTTGTCCCAGCGCTGGACATCGTCCGGAGTGGTCATGAAGGCGTCTCTCTCATCATCTGCCGCCTTAAATTCTTTTCTGATTTTCTCGCTGAGTTCAGACATACTACTTCCTCCATATGGTCATGTGTGTGGACTTTCACTTCTATTTTTAACATAGAATAAGTCGCTCTGCAACATGCTTTTTGGGGAAATCTGAAAGTTTTCGCGGTGTTTTTTGGGCTTCAGATGAAGGAAAAGGGGGAGAGAGAAAAAAACATTGAAAAGAAAGGCTCTCCTGTGGTAAAACAATAAGAGAAGGGAGGAAGATATCATGGAAAGTCGGTCATCTTTTCCGGAGGAGATAAGAAAATTCATACCATGCAGCCACTGTTACCTTCGGGAAAACCACGGGATCTACAGTGTCTACCGGTACGATTCTGTCAGGCTTCCCAACGGCAGAAGGGGCAGGAATGCAGGTTTCCTCATCGGAAAGATTATTCCCGGTGAGGGCTTTGTACCCAACGAACGCTACTTAAAGGAGCAGGAGAAGGCAGCGAACGGCTTTACGGATCTCTCCTACGGTCCGTATGCCCTGTTTTTGTCTCTTGCGGAGGACATCCGGGAAAGACTGGAAGAATGCTTCCCGGCTGAAACGGCAGCCTGGATCTGCGCCTTTTCCCTGATTCTGGCCGTAAAGGGCTTTTATCCTCTGGAGGAGATGGAAGACTTTTATCGGGAAAGCATTCTGCCCCTGGTTTTCCCCGAATTTGCTCTCCCCATGAATCCGGAAGGAATCAGCCGGCTTTTGAGAGACCTGGGATCCCATGGCATTCCCGCGGGAGAGTTTAAGCGCAGGGGAATCGAGGGCAGCTCCGGAAAAATCACCGTGGAGGAAACCCCGCTTTCCTTCTCGGAGGATGTAAATGTCCTGATGCTTACGGCTTTTGACCGGGAAAACGGGATGCCTCTTCTCTACCACATTTACTCTACGGAGTACTTTGATTCCCTCACGGCGGAGGAGTTTCTGGAGGACTATAACCTGCAGGGCGGGGAACTGGTGATCAAGGTGCCCGGTGTACAGGTGTTTCCGGGAAGAAGCGGGGAAAAGTCCCGGGTGGTTTCCCTTTCCCGGCAGGATCCGGATGCCGGGAATATCCTGGATCATCAGCCGGAACATCCTGACCAGTTTCTCCATACAGACAGGGAAGGGGACTGGCTCATCTCCTGGTGGGAGGAAAAAAGGGAGGACGGGATGCGTGTCCTGTGTTACAGAAATGAGGATGTGAGCAATTCCCTGCAAAAGAAGTGCCTTGCGGACAAAGCTTTTAAAGAGACCTGTTCCCGGGAGGACACCCGCTGGTTCGGGATAGAAGTGCTGCTGACCGGAAGTACTGCCTCTCCGGAGGAGGTTTACAGGGCCTGGAAGAGACAGGTGCCTCCCGAAATCCATGACTGGAGGGGACTTTTTGACATCCTCTCAGAGGATTACTACTGCATCCGGGGTTTTGAATTCATCCTGCTGGTGAGTGAGATGTTCCGGAGCAGGCTGGTGCAGGCCATTTCCAGTGCCGGTATAAAAGCCTCTTATCGGGAAGTTTTGCTTAGATCCTCCCGCCTGCGGCTGGTGCAGGAAGAGACGAGAGGGTGGAAGCTTTACAATGAAAGAGGAAAGGACCGGGACCTTCTTACCCGTCTGGGGTACCCCTGGACGCAGGTGAAGGATTCCGGATGGTTTGGGCGTCCGCTGCCGCCCGGAAAGGAGAAAGAAAGTAATGGAAGCAAAGGAACAGATATTTAATCCCTACCTTCCCCTGTATGAGTATGTGCCGGACGGGGAACCCCATGTGTTTGAGGGGAGAGTGTACATCTACGGCTCCCATGACGCTTCGGAAGCTCCGGTGTACTGTCCCGGCCACTACGTGACCTGGTCTGCTCCGGTAGAAGACCTGAAGAGCTGGCGGTATGAGGGGGAGATCTACCATAGAACGCAGGATCCCTCCAACCGGGATGACACCATGCAGCTGTGGGCTCCGGATGTGACCCGGGGACCGGACGGACGGTACTACCTTTATTACTGCTTTTCCTTCTATCCGGAGATCGGGGTGGCGGTAAGCGATTCCCCGAAGGGACCGTTTGAGTTCTACGGTCATGTGAAGTACCCGGAATCCATCAACAGCGGCAGGACCTTAAGGGAGGACATGCCTTTTGATCCCGCCGTTCTCACCGATGAGGACGGAAGGGTGTATCTGTACTACGGCTTTGCCCCGGCCTGTGAAAAGGAGATGGAGATCCCGCAGATCCCGGAGGAGGAGATTCGTAAGCTTCCGGAAAAAATGCAGGGAAGAGTCCGGGCAATGATGAATATTCACTTCGGAGAAAATGCCATGGGAGTGGAACTGGAGCCGGATATGATCACCCTGAAGGGGATACCGAAGCCCGTGATTCCCGGAGGCCACCACACGGCAGGCACCGGATTTGAGGGGCACGGATTCTTTGAGGCTTCCTCCATCCGCCGGATCCATGGAAAGTACTACTTTGTCTATTCCAGCCACAAGAGCCATGAGCTCTGCTACGCGGTCAGCGATCATCCCCTGGAAGGGTATGTGTACGGCGGCACCATTGTTTCCAACGGGGATGTGGGCTTTTCCGGACGGAAGGATCCGGTGTACCCCCTGGGAAACAATCACGGAGGGATTGTGCAGGCGGGAGAGGACTTCTACATCTTTTATCACCGGCAGACCCACGGGACGGAAGCTTCCCGTCAGGGCTGCGCGGAGAAGATTCAGATCCTTCCCGACGGATCCATCCCCATGGTGGAGATCACCAGCTGCGGTCTGAACGGGGGACCCCTTACGGCTTCGGGAACTTATCCCGCGGGAATTGCCTGTCACCTGACGGATCCCACCACCATGAGCCACATCGACTATCAGGATCCGGTGATGAAGTCTCAGGTGCGGATCATCGAGAGACAAAATCAGATGTTCATCACCGGGATCAAGGACCAGACAACAGTGGGATACAGGTACTTTGACTTATGTGAACCGGTCTCCCCGGCACTGGAACTGCGGGGAAGCTTTACAGGAATGGTGACGGTATCCACGGATCCGGAAAAGGAGGACATCCTTGGAGAGAGAAGCCTGCAGATTGAATCGGATGCCTGGAAGCTTTACAGGGTGGACTGCCGGGAGTTAAAGGGTGTGCATCCCCTGTATTTCACCTTCCGGGGAGAGGGAAGTCTGGATATGAAGAGCTTTTCCTTTCTGTAAAGAGGAAATCTAAACAGTTTTGATGTAAACACAAAGAAGGCGCAGCTTTTTTCCTCCCGGGAGGGAATTAAGCTGCGCCTTCCTTTTAAGTGCTCTGTTATGAAAGACTCCAGGTCTCGATGACACAGGTATGGTCCTTTTCTCCGCTGTCTTCATAAGTGACTTCTGCCAGGAGAACCCGGGAGAATCCCTGTATCCGGTTCCAGTGTCCCGTCTCCCTGATCCGGCAGATGGGGGTATCTGCGGCATTCCTGCGTTTCAATTCAACCAGGATGGGAATCTCGTCCGGATCCTTCGGAATCAGCAGGAGGTCCGCATATCCCTTTCCGGAGGGAAACTCCCGGAAGGGGAGATAACCCTCCTCCAGGGCGTAATGGTACGCAAGAAGCAAAGAGGAATCCAGGGCATTCTCATCGTTGTACATGGATCCGGAATAGTAGTCATGGGCGGATGCAATCAGCTGCGCTGTCTCTTTCGAACGCCCGTCCAGCGTCTCAACCAGAAGCAGATGAGAGTTGTTGATGATTTCGGATGCCGGGTGACCGGGAACAAGGCTCAGGACATCGTAGAAATCCTCGTAAATCTCCCGGGTGGGGATGGAAACTGACCTGGTATCCCTGTTGTAGGACAGATATCCCAGATGAACCAGGGAAACCAGTACGTCATTTAAGGTTTCCGGACTGGACATCTCGATATTAAAGTTTTCAGGATCTGCCCTGACGCTGCGGCCGGTGATCAGCATACCGACCGGTTCATAAAGTTCCGGCATCCCGGAGGAAAAAGTGCCCCGGAGGATGTAGTCGGAGGTGGTTTGAGACCAGTAGCTCCAGCAATGTCTGTGATGGATGGCTGTCGTTACAGAGTAGGGACAGTATACGAAATGCCGGTCTGAGAAATGGTATCCGTCATAACAGGATTTCATCTCCTCAAAGGGCATCTGAAATCTTTCACAGAGAGTCTTCACTTCCTCCTCCGTGAATCCCGTGTACTCCTCCAGAGGATGGGGATCCAGCATGGAGTAATTGTGGAAGCTGCCCAGACTCAGCTCCTTATCCCCTCTCTGGATGGGGAGAATCCCGGTCAGATAGATCATATCGATGCATTTTTCCATCCGGGGACTGGAAAGATCTTTCAGGAAGCGGACATATTCCCGGTGCGCTCTGCTGCCCTTCTGATCTTCACGGTAAATCACATCCCACTCATCGATGAGAAAGATGAAGGTCTCCCCGTGAGCCTCATACAGTTTCCACAGAACATCCGGGAGAGAACGGTCCCCGGGAGAGACCCCGCCGGGAAAGAACCGGGAGAGGTCATCCAGGACGTTCTCTTCGATACAGGGAATCAACTCTGACCGGGGGTTCTCCATCTTCGATTCAATCCAGAGACTTTGAATATCCAGCACAATCACGTTGTGGCGGTTCAGGTGACAAAGATACGAGGGAGAGCTTTCAATGGAGAGTCCCCGAAAGAGCTGCCGGGAGTCGCAGGCCCGGCTGTAATAGGCCGACATTGTATGAATGGCCGTGGATTTGCCGAAGCGCCGGGGCCGGCTGACGCAGATCCTGCTTTTTTCCGGATGTCCCAGGATCTCATTGGTAAACTGCAGCAGGCCCGTTTTGTCCATGTACATGCTGTCGGCTGCAAGGCCTGCAAAAACTGTGTTTCCGGGATTTACGAAAGTCCCGCTCCAGGTATTCACATTTCTCACCTGTCCTTTCTGTCTTTGAGTATTACGGTTTATCATGATCCGAGTCGATTTGTTACATGCTGAGATAAAAAATATGCCTCCAATATCCCAAAGATAATCCTTAAAAATTTGACTAATAAAGGATTTAATCAACAAATCAAAGGCAGTATTTAAAGACCTCTCCATATCAGAATAACACAGTATCCATGAAAAAGCAAACAAAAAAGCTGAAATCCCTTCCGGGATTTCAGCTTTTATTAAAGAATCTGATAACCGTAAGCCGGCAAAGTGTAAGACCGGCCTCTGGCAGCAACTGTCTGCTCCTTCGTGCCGAAGTTCATGAGAAAGATCCGTTCACCCCGACTTCTCACCATCACATCCTCCCCCTGCCCCACGGGGATCAGGGGATTTACACCGGCTTCCTGCAGGACCCGGGCATAGAGGGTTTGAAGAAACTCCCGGGAGGTATGGCAGGCCAGATACCAGGCCCGGCCTTTGCCGAAGGAGTGGGCAGACACACTGCAGGATCCGGCATAAAAGTCATCCTGATAGACTGCTTTGATTTCAGTCTCCGGGGAGAGTGTCTCCGGGATCTCGCAGCAGATGGTGGCGGGGTAAGACTTTCCCTCAAAGAGGATGTGGTTTTCCTCGTCGTCACAAAGCCCGTCCGCTTCCCTTACCCGAATGCCGAACACGTCGTTGAGATCGTGGGGCGGATACTCCGGGTTGGAGAGGGTGCCGGAAAAACAGAGATCATTTTCATTTACCAGACCGCTTCCATAGGTTAAGACAAAACTGCCTCCGGCTTTTACAAAGGAACGGATTCTGGCAGCGGTGTCGGGGCGGAAGAGGGTGAGGGCCGGGGCGATGATCACCCGGTAGGGGGAGAAATCCGCCAGAGGGCTGATCACGTCCACGTTCACGTTGTTTCGCAGGAGGGCATGGTAGTGGTCCAGGGGAAGCTCCTCATAAAAGTGTCTGTCCTTGCGGATCCGGCGGTTTTCCAGGAGAGCCTGCATGTTGTCGTAGTCGTAGATCAGAGCCACCTGTGAATCCACTGGGGTTCCCTGAAGGGATGAGAGTTCTGCAAGTTTTTCTCCCACCTGCTTTACTTCGGAAAAGATCCGGGTATTCGGGCTTCCGCTGTGATCGATCACCGCCGCGTGGAAACTTTCGGATCCTCCGTTTCCCATCCTCCACTGGAAGTAGAGCACCGATTCGGATCCGCAGGCGATGGGCAGGAGGGAGCTAAGCACATGCATGCCCGGTCTCTTTTGCTTACAGAACTGGAACTGGCTGGGAACTCCGGGAGCGCTTTCCATCAGATAAAAGGGCTGTCTCTTTAAAGATCTGGAGTAGTCAAAGGTAAAGGCTGCCCCCAGGGCATTGTCCCATTCGCTGGTTTTGTCCGGTCCGCAGTGCCAGCGGGGATAACTGTCCCAGCTGATCACATCCAGGGGACGGGAGAGCTTTTCACAGTCCAGGCAGAGCATGTTGTGCATGTTGGTGGT
>CAZJYM010000023.1:8800-20879 GCA_964550245.1 uncultured Blautia sp.
TAGAGCTCGTTGGAGAGGTGCCACATGATCAGAGCCGGGTGGTGCCCGTAACGCTCCGAGAGTTTCTCATCCATGAGGCGCACCTTTTCCCTCCAGACGGGACTGGATTCACAGTGATTTTCTCTTCCTCCGTAGAGGGAACGGATCCTGTTTTCATCCGTGCGCATGACCTCCGGATATTTCCTGGCCATCCAGGGAGGTCTGGCCCCGCTGGGGGTGGCCAGGATCACATGGATGCCGTTTTCGTACATCCGGTCCATGACTTCATCCAGCCATTCAAAGTGGTATTCCCCTTCCCGGGGTTCCAGACTGGACCAGGAAAAGACCCCCAGGGTAACCGTGTTTACGTGGGCCTCCTTCATGAGCAGGATGTCCTCTTTGAGGATATCGGGCCGGTCCAGCCACTGATCCGGGTTGTAGTCTCCTCCGTGGAGGAATTCTTTTTTCATGAGGAAATCCCTTCCACTGTCACATTTTTACAGTTTTTGAGCTGAATCTGTCCTTCTCCCGGAGAGAGGCGGATGTCCTTGAAGTGAATGTTTCTGGCCTCGTAGCCGGGATCTTCAAAGCCCTCCACCTGGATGGCGGGACAGGTTTCTTCCCTTCCCTCTTCATCTACCGTCCGGCAGGTGAGGGTGATGTTCTCAAAGGAGAGATCGGAAAACACCGGGGGAGTGGGAGCCGGATCCCCGTCGTCGTTGTAGCCCACCGAGTGGACCATGATGCGGGGAGCGGTGCAGTCCCGCACCCGGATGTTTTTCACGTACCCTCCCCGCTTCCGGGTGCCCTTGATCTCCAGACCGCAAAGGGAATGTTCCAGATCGCAGTCCCAGACGGAGACATCCGAGATGCCCCCGGAGATCTCGCTTCCCATGGTGATCCCGTGGCCTCCCAGGCTGGTGCAGTCAAAGATGCGGACATTTTCAGTGGGGCGGTTGATCCGGTTCCCTTCCGGGTTCTTGCCGGACTTGACGGCGATGGAATCATCCCCGGTGTCAAAGACACAGTCAAAGATGGTGCAGTTGGTGGAGGAATCCGGATCCCAGCCGTCTCCGTTCCAGATGCCCTTTGACTGAAAGGTGCAGTGGTGGGTGAGGATCTGATCCGAGTAGATCATGTGCACGTTCCAGCTGGGGCCGTTCTTCAGGGTGAGTCCGTCCAGGATTACGTTACGGCAGCGGCTCATGTTAAGGAGGCGGGGACGGTATCTGCCGGGGATGGTTTCCGGCTTTTCATACTCGTGCATCCGGTCTTTCATACGTTCCAGAGTCTCCTTTAACCGTTCCCTCTCTTCGGCGATGACCCCTTCTGCCAGCTTTCTTCCTCCGCCGGCAATGGTTCCGCCTCCCCGGATGATCACGTTTTTGCACACATACACGCGTGCCCGGTTGTGATTATCAGGCAGGTACCCCAGATTTAAGAGGCTGCTGTAGCATTTCATCTCCAGCCCCTCAAAACGGCTCCAGATCCTGGGCAGGTAGTCTTCCGGATTTGTGGTTCCCTGCAGGACGGCTCCCTCTTCCAGGTAGAGTTCCATGTCGCTGTGGAGGTCTAAAGCTCCCGTGAGGTAGACTCCCGCCGGAATGTACACGCAGGATCCGGGAGGGCAGTCGAGGATGGCCTCCTGGAGGGCCCTGGTGTTTACGGTTTTCCCGTCCCCTCTGGCCAGATATGGCTCTTTTGTCACATCGATTCTGGGGGCTTCCGGTTTTTGCGTTACCGTGAAGACTTCCGAATCTCCCATGGAAGATCTTACCTGCAGGGTATGGGTGCTCTCGGGCTCCAGACCGGTGATCCGGTAATGGGTCCGGCCGGTCGTTCCCGTTTCCTTTCCGTCGCAGCAGATGGTGTAGGGGGCATTTGCCGGAATGCCTTCCGGTTTGTCCCAGTACAGGGTGAGATCGGTATCCGTGGGTATGAAAAACAGTTTTAAGGTGGTTTCCATTTCTTTCCTCCTACAGGTGTTCCTCCCGGTACTGTCCCGGGGTTTTTCCCGTGTACTTCTTAAACCTTCTGGTGAACACATGGTCGTCCTCATAGCCCACCGCGGTGCTGATCTCCCGGATGAGCATGCTGGTGGAGATCAGCAGTTCCCCCGCCTTTTCCATCCGCAGGTTGGCCAGGTAGTCCGATGGACGCACGCCGGTCTCGTTGCGGAAAGCCACGGAGAAGGTGGCGGAGCTCACTCCCAGCTTTTCGGCCAGGGCATTCATGGTCAGATCCGGATCCGAGAAGTGTTCCTGCATGTAGCGGACGGCCTCCTGGATCACTTCCGACTTTTCCGGTTCCCCTCCGGTGTGGCTGTCGATGATCTGGCTGCAGGCCTCATACAGCAGGTCGTTGAAATCCTGGATGGTGAGGCACTGGGAGAGGGCGAACACGTTGTAGAAGTTTTCGGTGGTGCCGGCCCCTTCCTTCCACTCGGAGAGCATCACGTGGATGATGTCGTTGTAGAGGATACGGAAGGCATAGAGGGAAGGACTCTCCTTGGTCATCTTGACACAGATCTGACTGATGGCCTCCCGCACCGCATCCTTGTCCCGGCTGCGAAGGGCGTAGCGGAGGTTCTGGAGATAGGAATCCGGCAGAACGTTCACCTCTCCTCCCGTGTCCGCCTGGTCAAAGCGGATGATCTTGTTGTTGTCCCGCAGGAACCGGTTGTAAAAGGCGGTGTCCGCTTCCAGATAAGCCTGGGCTCCTTCGGTGAGGCGGCTGTGGAGGCTGCTGGAAGCCATGACAAAGTCCTCGCAGAATTCTTTCCCCACCTCAAAGATGGCTCCCAGAACCGCTTCCAGGTCCTCCTTTTCATCGGCAAAGAGAACAAACAGGTTCTGGCTGCTGCTCACCAGATGGATGCCGTAGCCGTCCAGGTGGGCGGACTGGGCGATGATGTTGAGCATCCGCCTGTGGGCCCGGCTGTCGTTGTTGTAGTTTCTGCCGTCCAGCAGGACCACCACGTATTCCTTTCCGGTCATGATGGAGGCATCCGCTGCTGCCTTTGCGGCTTCCTCCTCATCCTGGAAGTCACTCTGGACAAAGTTGCGGATGAAGCGGGTTTTTTTGAGCTGCAGGCTTTCCTGTTCCTTCTGCTCATTGGATTCCACCAGCATCTGGATTCCGCTTTCAATGCTGCTCAGGTGGTAGTTGGCCTCCTCCTGGGAATCCAGCATCTGGTTTAACTTCCGCACCCGTCCCGCCAGGCGCCGGGAGAGGATCATGATTAAAAGTCCTGCCGGAAAGGCGCACAGAATCAGGATGGCGATGATTCCCCACTGCTCCGTCACGATCTTGTCATGAAAGATCTCCATGGACTGGAGGGTGCAGTAGGTAAGGCCGCTCTTTCCCGGGGAGACGGTGAGCAGGTACTCCTCATCCTCCAGTTCCACCTTCTCCTGGCCCAGGGAGGAGGAGACGGCGGCGCTGATCTGTTCTTCCGGGATCTGCAGTTCACTCCTCCGGGCGATCACCTGGCCGTCGTAGAGGATGTAGTCACCCCGCAGATCCCCCTCCTCCCGGGAGAGAAGGGTGTCATAGTAGGATGTGGGTACGAAAAAGATCATGGTCTCCTTAAATTCCGGGGGAATGGTCCGCATGTAGATCACGATCTCCGGATCGGAGAGATAGCGGTTGATCCAGGTGCCCGCCACGCTCTGCTCCGGAAATACCCGCAGTTCATGTCCTTCCGAGTACATCTCCTCCCGGAAGGCCTGGGGATCCATGGTTTCCAGCACACAGTTGGAAAAAAAGATGTCTTCATCCACGCTGGTGGTGTCGGAATACAGATAGGAATCCCCGTGGTAGAAGTAGAAGAGCAGGGAAAAGAACTGGCTCACGGAGATGTACTGATGGAGCTGGTCCTCCAGGCGTTTGGCCTTGATGGGTTCCTTTTCCAGGGAGAAGCTGGTCACATCGTCGGAGATCCCCACCTGATAGATGATGTCGTCCATGATCTGCAGGTCGCTTTCATGGCGGTTCTCGATGGTCTGCAGGTGCTCCCGGTTGGTGGCCTGGAAATCCGCATAGATGGTCTGGTAGTAAAAGTGATACAGATAGGCCCCCAGTATGGCGATGGTCAGGATCACCACCGCGCTGAAGGCAAAGATGTACGTGAGTACGTTCTGCTCTTTCAGTTCCCTGATCAGTTTTTTCATGGCTTCTCCCCTGCACCGTCGTTTTTGGAGACAAAAGCCGGCGGCGGCCGGTCGCATACCGCTGACCGAACCGCCGCCGGCTCTTCTTTCTGTTATCGGTTTACGCCTTCCTGTCCGTTATCATAAACGACCGGGAGGAATCAGTCAAGTTCCATTGTGTCAATGGCGTCCTGATACATCTGCACGTAGCTGTCGATATCCATGCCGTCAAACTTGGATACATACTCGTTCCAGCTGTCGTCGGTCACACCGTCGGTGATGAAGGGAGTCAGGCTCTCGATCACGGCGTTGTTGATGTCGGTCTCTTTCAGAGTGCTGGACTGAAGCTGTTCAGAGGTAAGGGGTGCCATATCCAGGTAGTCGTCGGAATACTTCTGGATGATGCCGGCCTCGTCGTAGATCTGGCAGTACTCGGTCTTCTCTGTTCTCTGTTCGGGCATGTTGAAGACTTCGGAGATGTACTTGCCGGGGGCAAAGAACATGGTGTTGCAGTCGATGTAGTTCTTCACTTCCACGGTGCCGTCGTTGGTGGAGTCGATCTTGCCGTTTTCCGCATTGTATTCCCAGCCGGTGTGCTCATCACCGGTGCCCTCTTCGCCGTAGTACAGGGAGAACTGCATCTCGGTCTCCAGCATGGCATCCAGCCAGCGCATGGTCTCGGGCACATGCTCGTTGGTCACGGTTACGAAGGCATTGGGCTGTGCCAGTTCCAGATAGCGGTACAGGCTGGCGCTGCTGTCGGGTGTCCACAGTACGGAGTTCTTCATGACGCCGTCGTCAAAGCTCATGGCTTTCAGTCTCCAGGCGGTAAAGAAGCCCACGTTTCCAACTTTCAGCTTGGTCTCGATGGTGTTGATATCCTGAGAGAGAACCTCGGGATCTACAAGTCCCTCGTCATACAGGGTGTGCAGCCACTCCATGCACTCCCGGAAGCCGTCCTGGGTGGGAAGGAACTGCACTTTCTTCTCGTCGTCCAGATAGATCCACTTGTCGGGATCGCAGGGAAGTCCGAACAGGGGAAGGATGTAGCGGATGCCGTAGAAACCGGTATCCAGGCCCATTTCCAGGGGAACCTCATCCTCTTCGCCGTTGCCGTTGGGATCGCCGGTCTTGAAGGCCCGCAGCACTTCGGTCAGCTCATCGATGTTGGTGGGTGTCTCCAGTCCCAGAGCATCCAGCCATTCCTGGTTGATGAAGTAGTGCTGGTTGGTGTTGATGTTCTGGCCTACCAGATAGCCTACGGAATAGATCTGTCCGTCGGAAGCCACCAGGCTTACGGTGGGGTCGTCATCCTCCGCGTCTCTTCTGGAGGTGTAGTTGGGCATGTACTGATTGATCAGGTCATCCAGGGGAAGCAGGATGCCCTGGGTTACGCCGTACTCCTCGTCATCCACTCTGCCCTCGCCGTTTACGGCGATGATCACATCCGGATACTCACCGGAGGCAAAGGCCAGGTTCAGCTTGGTCTGCCAGTCGGATCCCTTAATGGGCTCCCACTCCACATGGATGCCGGTTTCCTCTTCCAGACGCTGTACACCGGGCATCTCGGCAAAATCAATCAGGGAATCCACGTCCCGGATGGCGATCATCACGTGGAGGGTGATGGGCTCATTCACGATGGGGTATCCGGTCTCGTTAAAGTTTCCGTCGGATTCCGCATAAACCGACATGGCGCCTCCCGCCAGGGAGGTCACGGTCAGGGCTGCCGCTGTCAGCAGCGCAAGTGCTCTTTTTTTCATGGTAAACTTTCCTCCTTATTAAATTTCTGTCTATCTCCACACTTTCGTGCGTGATTCATGGATCATCCCTTTAAGGATCCGATCATAACGCCCTTTTCAAAGTACTTCTGCATGAAGGCATACAGGATCACCACAGGTCCCGTGGACACCACGATGATGCAGTACTTGGATACGTTGGCGATTCGGGTGGCTTCCTGCAGGGTGGCTGCGCTGTCCGCCATGGACATCATGTAGTCTCCGGACTTGTCCACCTGCAGGGTTGCCAGGATTTCCCGCAGGATTGTCTGCAGGGGCAGCAGGTTCCGGTCCCGTATGTAGACCAGACCGGTGAAGTAGTCATTCCACTTGGCAACGCCGTAGTAAACCGCCAGCACGGCCAGGATGGTCTTGGAGAGGGGCAGCACCACACGGAAGAAGTACTGGAAGTGGGTGGCCCCGTCCAGCATGGCGGCTTCGTAGAGCTCCTCGGGTACGTTGGTCTGAATGTAGGTACGGGCCACCATCAGGTTCCACACGTTGACGGCTCCCATCAGGATCATCACCCAGCGGGTGTTGTACAGGCCCAGATCCCGCATGACCAGGAAGGTGGGGATCAGACCGCCGTTGAAGAACATGGTGAACACGAAAAACATGTTTATTACGCTTTTCCCGAAAAACCTGGGACGGGAGAGGGCGTAGGCCGCTCCCAGGGTAGCCAGGATACTGATGATTACGCTGGTAAAAGTGTAAAAGATGGAGTTGGCGTAGGATGTCCACAGCTCCCCGTATTTTAACACGGCCTGATATCCGATCAGAGAGAAATCCACCGGGTGCCAGATTACCTTGCCGGCCACGATGGCGTCCGGATCGGAAACGGAGGCGATGATCACCAGGTACAGAGGATACAGGATGAGGATCATGACGATAATCCAGAATATGCTGTTGAAAATATAGAACATCCGGTTGCTCATGCTCATCTGCCGGAGTGGTTTTTTCTTCATATCCGCTGCCTCCTTTCAGAACAGACCAATGTTGGTGGTCTTCTCGGAGATCTTGTTCACCGTGATGATCAGGATGAAGTTGATGACGTTGACGAACAGACCGATGGCTGCCGTGTAGGAGAACTGGCCGCTTCCCAGACCTACGTTGTACACGTAGACTCCGATGATGTCCGAGGTGGGTATGTTGCCGGGAGTCTGCATGACCAGAGCCTTGTTGGTATCGCTGGAGAGCATCTTGCCGCAGTCCAGAATGAACACCATCATGGCGGTGGGCACCAGACCGGGCAGGTCGATGTAGCGGATCTTCTGCCAGATGCTGGCTCCGTCGATCTCCGCCGCCTCATACAGGGAGGGATCGATGCCCGACAGGGTGGCAATATAAAGGATGGTTCCGTACCCTGCCGACTGCCAGATACCGGATACGATGTAGATGGTCCGGAAGGCGCTGGCCTCCGACATGTAGTCCACGGCCTTCAGTCCCAGGGCGGTTCTGGCGAAGTTGAGGATGCCGCTGGTGGGGGACAGGAAGATGTAGAGCATACCGGCCAGCACGACGGTGGAAATAAAGTAGGGAACGTAGATGCTGGTCTGGATGAAACGCTTCCTGCGTTCATTGCGGATCTGGTTTAAGAGGATGGCCAGGATCAGGGGAACCGGAAAACTCCACAGCAGGTAGTAAACGTTTAACAGCAGGGTGTTGGTAAGCAGTCTCCTGAAATAGTAGGCGTTAAAAAAGTTTTTAAAGTGCTTGAGTCCCACCCAGGCGCTTCCTGCGATGCCCTGTACCGCCTTGTAGTCCTTAAAGGCGATCTGGATGCCGTACAGGGGCAGGTAATTGAAAACCAGGAAGTAGAGTACGGCTGGCAGCACCAGCACGTACAGCTGCCAGTTGCTCTTCAGGATCGTCTTTACACTCTGTTTCTTCCTGGGAACAGCCGGCGCATTTTTGTTTTTACCCATCAAATTTGATTCCCCCTCTCTTTGATTGTGGTAAAGGTTCTCCTTACGTTCTGATCTCAGTGTGCGCCGGAAACCCTTAATTTTCAAGGTTTTAAATTTTAACCCCCTTGGGAAAAGGGCCATTTTCCGGGGATTGGAGAGGGGATGATATTTTTGTACGGAGCTGTGTGTCCCTTTTATTACCCTGGATCTGTTGACAGAATTGACATTCGAAAGCTTCCTGCGGGTTTGATATCTGAGTCCCATTTATCCTGTTGGGAACAGGATAAATGGGAAAAGTGTTTGTATAAACGTTTATATAAATGTTTAGATGGCATGAAGATTTTGACTTTTTGGATTTATCCTTTCTTGTATATTTCTCACAAAATTTTCCATCGGTTTTTATGGAAACTGTACAGTATCACAAGGAATTAAAATATTTCTATAAATTTCACAAAATAATTCTAAATATATTATAAGCAGTACAATTTTCCGGTACGGGCGGGGTAATGTCAGACTATTCATTCCCTCTTTTCGTTATTATGTATTAAATTTAGGGACGAAAAGCCCTCAAAACAGGTAAAAACGCCAGATAAAATCTGCCAGCCGGATGATTCCCTTGGGAGATTTGGACAATTCATGAAAAAAAGTGATTGAATTTTCGTCATAATATCTATATAATTACCTTGTCCAAAAAAGAGAAAGAATATACAAATTTCTCTTTTGTCAAATCGGAGAGGAGGAGATTCACTATGGCATCCAAAAGCGGGGCTGCGTCGGAGAAAAGGCCGGGAAGTGCGTTTGCGAAGTTTAAACGGTACCTTCCCCTGTATCTCATGTTTCTGCCCGGCGCAATCTATCTGCTGATCAACAACTACATCCCCATGACGGGCATTGTGGTGGCCTTTAAGAACTACAACGCCAGGGCCGGCATCTGGGGAAGTCCCTGGGCAGGGTTGAAGAACTTCGAGTTCCTCTTTGCCTCCAGCGACGCGATGGTCATCACCAGAAACACCATTCTCTACAACGTGGCTTTCATTATACTGAACACGATAGTGGGAATTGCCTTCGCCATCTTCATCTGTGACGCCCTGAGCAAAAAGCTTCAGAAGGTTTACCAGAGCGCCATTCTGTTCCCCTACCTGATGTCCGCTGTAATTCTGGGCTACATTGTGTATGCTTTTTTAAGCCAGTCCAACGGTATCGTAAACCTGTCCATCCTTCCTGCCCTGGGCAAGGAACCCATCAGCTGGTATCAGGAGCCAAAATACTGGCCCTTCATCCTGGTATTCGTCAACCTCTGGAAGGGCGTGGGCTATGGAACCCTGATCTACATTTCCACCATCAACGGCATCGATCCCACGCTGTATGAGGCCGCCAGACTGGACGGAGCCAAGAAAATGCAGCAGATCCGCTACATCACCATGCCGTTCCTGGTACCCACCATCATCACCCTGACTCTGATGAACGTAGGCCGTATCTTCTATTCCGATTTCGGTCTGTTCTATCAGGTGCCCCGTGATTCCGGAATGCTCTATCCCACGACCAACGTGGTGGATACCTACGTATACCGCGGCCTGATGAAGACCGGCAACGTCGGCATGTCCGCTGCGGCAGGCTTCTATCAGTCCATGATCGGCTTTGTGCTTGTTCTGGTTGCCAACGCCGTGGTGCGGAAAGTCAGCGCGGAGAACGCTTTGTTCTAAGGGGGTGCAGGCAAATGAAAGAAAAGTGGAATTCACCTTATCAGCTTTTATCCAACGGGATTATGCTTTTCTGGACCGTCCTGATCGTCCTCCCGTTTGTGCTTCTGTTCATGTCCTCCATCACTGAGGAGCAGACGCTGGTGGCCTACGGTTATTCCTTCTGGCCCCGGAAGTTTTCACTGCAGTCCTATGCCTACATCCTTCGGTCCGGAAAAACCATTATCCGGGCTTACGGTGTGAGCATCCTGGTCACCGTTCTGGGAACCGTGATTCATGTGGTTCTGGCCGCACTGATGGCCTATCCGCTTTCCATCCGGAACCTTCCCGGAAGAAATATCATGATGTTTTACGTATTCTTTACCATGCTTTTCAACGGCGGTCTTGTTCCTTCCTATATCATGTGGAGCAATACCCTTCATGTGAAGGACACCATGTGGGCCCAGCTGCTGCCCAACCTTCTGCTCAGCGCCTGGAACATCATGATGATCCGTACCTATTTCCAGAACAGTATTCCGGAAGCCCTCTATGAGGCGGCGGAGATCGACGGAGCCAGCCAGTTCCGCATCTTCGGATCCATTGTTCTTCCCCTGGGCAAACCCATCCTGGTTACCATGGGAACCTTTGCAGGACTGAGCTACTGGAACGACTGGACCAACGGCCTGTACTACATCACCCGTTCCAAGGAGTGGTACAACGTGCAGAACCTGTTAAACGAGATGGTCCAGAACATTCAGTACCTGTCGCAGAGCTCGGATGCCAACATGGCGGCCGCGGCCGCCCAGATTCCCACCACCGGTGTGCAGATGGCCATCGCCTTTGTGGCGATCCTTCCCATCATGCTGATTTTCCCCTATTTCCAGAAGTACTACACCAAGGGAATCGCTCTGGGCGGCGTAAAGGGCTGATTTCAAATGTACTCTGCGGCGCCGGAAGCCGCAGTTGCAGAAAAATAAAAAACGGAGGTAGAAAGAATGAAGAAAAAGATTCTGGCACTTATGATGACAGCGGCCATGGCCTGCTCCATGGTAGCCGGAACGGCGGTGTTTGTCTCGGCAGATTCCGACACCACAGTAACAGAATACGGAGAGTATTCCGCGGACAGCCCCTTCCAGCTGGTATTTGCCTATCCCGAGTTTTATCCTCAGACGGATGATGCAAGAGCCACGGTTCAGGATGCCCTCAACGAATACATGATTCCCACCTATCACATCGAAGTGGAGTTCCTGCCCTTAAGCGCAGCCAGCTACCAGCAGGATCTGCAGCTGATGGTTTCCGGCGGAGATGCCCTGGACGTTATTCCCGTTTACTACACCCAGGCTGCCAGCCTGATCGGCATGAACGGCATTGTGGACATGAACCAGTTCATGGATTCCCCCGAGGGCCAGGCCATCATTGATCAGCTGGGCGAAGCCAATGCCTATGTAGGCCAGATGGGCGGCATCCTCTTCGGTTTCCCGGCAGCCAAGGAATCCGTGGAGCTGGGCGGCCTGTGCATGAGAGCCGACATCTGCGATGAGCTGGGATTTACCGAGAAATACGGTCTGGAGCCCAACGGTGACGAGTACACCGGAAAGGTTTATGACTGGTCTGTAGCTACCGAGATGTTTGCTGCCGTTGCGGAAGCTCATCCGGAGATGACTCCTCTGTACCTGCAGGGCAGCGCCAGCCCCGCCAGAAGATTCTGCTTCTTCGATGAACTGGCAGATCAGTTCGGTGTTCTGGACTGGGAAGTAGATCATGATTCTCTTACAGTTGTAAACGAGTTTGAAACCGATACCTACAAGGAGTTTGTGACCCGTCTGGCCGAGTGGTACGATGCGGGCTACATCTACAAGGATGCCGCTACCGATACCCAGGGCAGCGCCGCCATGATGAAGGCCGGCAATACCTTCAGCTACACCACCGCCATCAAGCCCGGCTTCCTGGTAGAGGCGGAAGCTGCCAACGGATGTGACTGCTATGCCATGTATTTCGGCAAGGACATTGAGGGCGGCTACTCCACCACCAACGTATCCTTCTTCGATACCGGCATCGCCACCAACTCTCTGGATCCGGAAATGTCCTTCAAGTTCATCTCCGCTCTGTACTCTGATCCCGTTGTCATGAACCTGTGGCAGAACGGTATTGAGGGTGTTCACTATCAGGTGCTGGATGACGGAACCGCTTACTTTGTAGACGGAGAAGACGCCTCCAACTTCACCTATCATCAGAACACCGGCTGGATGATGGGCAACCAGTTCATCTCCTACGTGTGGAACGACGGCTCCAAGGATGCCGATTACTGGGAACTGCTTAAATCCCATAACACCTGGGCTTTGTATTCTCCCGCCTACGGATTCATGTGGGACAGCCGCAACTTCACCACTCAGCTGGCAGCCTGCAACAGCGCTTTAAGCCAGTACAGGCCCGCTCTGGAGACCGGATCTGTTGGTGTTGCCGGCGTGGAGTCCACCCTGCAGTCTCTGAACGACGCCCTGTATGCAGGCGGTCTGCAGGCCATTATGGATGAGAAACAGGCTCAGCTGGATGCCTGGATCGCCGAGAACGGCGTAACCGAGACTCCG
>CAZJYM010000024.1:0-20603 GCA_964550245.1 uncultured Blautia sp.
GGGGATGTCTTCTTTGCTGATCCGGTTTTCCTCCTCCATCTTTTCGTACCCTAAAGCACAGGCAAACTGAGCGGCCCGCATGGCCAGCTCCTCCACCGGCTTGTAGACGGTCATGTACTGGGTTCCCTCCACGATCCGCTGACAGGCGGAGAGATCCGCATCCTGTCCGATAAGCACCACCCGGTCTGCCAGACGGTTTTCTGAGAGGACCCGGAAAGCCTGGGAAGCCAGATCATCATTGCCGCACATGACACCGGCCAGGTTGCGGGGCGTGGTGGAAAGACCCTCCTCCACCGCCTCAAAGGCCAGTTCGGCCAGCCAGTTGTCACAGTAGGCACTGTAGACCACATCCAGGCCGCTGTTCTGGATACCGGCAAAAAAGCCCTTCCGGACCATGGAAACGTTGTGATCTCCGGGAGAGCCGTAAATCGCAAAGATGTTTCCTCCCTCCGGCAGGGCTTCCTTCATCCCCTCCGCCATCAATGTTCCCACCATCTCATTGTCAAAGGAGATGTAGAGGTTGGAATCCGCTCCGGCTACCAGCCTGTCATAACACACCACCCGGATGTCCTGACGCCGGGCCTGGCGGATCACCTCCGTAAGTCCCTCCCAGTCCACGGCGATCACCACGATCACATCCATGTTTTTGCGGATGAAGTAGCGGATCTGAGAGATCTGTTCCTCCAGATCCCCGTTGGCCACCTGCACGTTGACCTCCGCTCCCAGATCCCCGGCGGTCATCACAAACTGATCCCGGTCCCGCAGCCATCTCTCGATCACAAAGGAGTCAAAGCTCATGCCGATCTGTAAGCCCTGCTCCTCTTCCTCCTGCTGCTCCCCGGAGGGAGGGGTTCCTCCTCCTGCGCAGCCTCCCAGAAGAAGAACGGTGATGAGCAGGAGGAGGAACCTCCCCCTTTTCTTCGTATCCCTCCTGGGGGTTTTAAAGTCTCTCCCGGTATTCACTGGGCGTCAGATCCTCCTGCTTCTTGAAAATCCGGCTGAAATAGTTGGGATCGCTGTAGCCGGACATGAGACAGATCTCCTTGATGCTGAGTTCGGGATTCTTCAGCAGTTCCTTGGCATGGGCAATGCGCACCCGGGTGAGATACTCGATAAAGTTCTCCCCGGACTTCTCCTTGAAGAGTTTGCTGAAGTAATAGGGAGAGATATCCACAATCCTGGATACGTCATCCAGAGACAGATCCCGGGCAAAGTTCTGGTCGATGTAGGCCCGGGCCCTGGTGATCACGCTGTCCGTCTGCTCCCTTCTGTGGGTCCGGTTGGTCTGGCACACCGCCTCCAGTCTCTCCAGAAACCAGCGGCGAAGATCGGAGTAGTCCCTGCAGGAGAGAACTGCCGAGAGATACCCTTTCCGGGCATGAAAGTCCCCGCTGCCGGTCTTGCCGTCAAAAAAGGAATCCCGCTCCGCCAGGATCACCAGCTCCAGCACCTTTAACTGGATGTCCTCCCGGTCCTCATAACAGCTTCGCACCATCCAGTCAAAAAGCTCTTCGGCGCTGTCCCGGGCTCCCTCCCAGTCTCCTCTTCCAACCTGGGAGAGAAGCTTCCTCTCCAGAGCATCCGGGTAGTTGCCGGCACTCTCCCCCTGGGCGGTCAGATCGTCCACATGGGCCACCCCGCTGGTGCTGCGGCTTAAAGCCCGGTAGGCCTCGGTGTAGGAAAGCCGCAGCTCTTCAATGGGATAGATCTTTCCGATGCCCGCCCGAAACCTGGCATCAAAGCGCTTCCCCAGCTTCCGGAGAAGGTTTCGGGTCTGCTCGATGATGCGAATCCGCTCGGCGTACTCCAGGGTTTTCTCCTCCCGGGGAATGCAAAGCACCACCCTTGATGTCATCACCGGCCCCACAATGCAGGGAAAGAATTCCTTGCACACCGAACGAAGCTCGGGATAAAAGGCCTGAGCCCGGACGCTTAGGCCCACCGGAGCCGTGAGAATCCCCTCTTCATCCAGCTGTCCGAACTGAATCAGCATCACAAAGGCGTACTCCTGCTGCAGATCCAGTAAAGACCGGTAGTAGGAGAGATCCCCCGAGTGGTCCTCCTGGAGGATCATGCTGTTTACAAAGCCGTTCTCCACGATGGGGATCACCGTCTCCAGCTTTTCCTGAATCTTCAGGTCATCACTGCGCTTCCTTCGCTCCTCGTCGATCTCCTTCATGGCCCGCTCCAGGCAGCTCACCACCGCGGCGCGCTTCACCGGCTTGGTGAGGTAGTCCATCACCCCCAGGTTGATGGCTTCCCGGGCATAGTCGAATGTATCGTAGGCCGTGATGATAAAGTAGCGGATGGACGTGCAGAACTTGTTAATCTCCCGAATGGCCTGGATTCCGTTGATCCCCGGCATCTGGATGTCCATGAACACGATGTCCGGACGGAAGGATTCCGCCAGCTCCACCACGGATCTCCCGGTTCTGGCAAAGGCCAGCTCGCACTCATTGCCGAAGTTTTTTTCTATGACAGCTTTTAAGGCATCCCGCATGATGCCCTCATCATCCGCGATCAGAACTCTGTACATGCTCTCCTCCTGTGTTTAGGGGAATCCGAATCCGAACCTCCGTTCCCAGACCGGGTCCTTCACTTTCGATCTCCAGCAGATTCTTCTCCTCAAAAAACAGCTCCAGCCTGCGGCTCACGTTGTCAAGGCCGATTCCCGTCTCTCCCGCCTTTCCGGAGAGGACCTCCTGGATTCTCTCCTGGGTCATGCCCATGCCGTTATCCGAGACGGAGATAATCAGATAATCCCCCCGGGAAAAGATATCCAGCCGGATATGGCCTTCCCACTCCACCTCCCGGATGCCGTGGTTCACCGCATTCTCCACGATGGGCTGCAGGATCATGCTGGGAAGCCGCACATCCTCCACCCCCGGCTCGATGTTCTTTTCAAAGTGGATCTCTCCGGAAAAGCGGACGTTGAGGATGTAGACATAGTTGTCCACCGCCTCGATCTCCTCCGAGAGGGTGGCGCTCTCCCGGTTCTTGCGCACGTTGTAGCGGAAGAAGTCCGCCATCTTTTCGATAAAGATGCTGGTCTTTTCCGCATCCTCCATCATGGCCAGCTGAGCCGCGGCATTGAGGGAGTTAAAGAGAAAGTGGGGATTGATCTGAGCCTGCAGGTACCGAAGCTGGGTGTCCTTCAGGCTGGCCTCCATCATCAGGTTGCGCTCGGTCATCTTCTGCTCCTTCTCCATGCTCTCCCGGGTGCGCACAATGTATTCCCGGATGCTGTCCACCATCTGGTTGAAGGCTTCTGTCACCACCTCCACCTCATCCCGGGTGTGCACCTCCGGCAGGCGGATGTCAAAGTTTCCCCTGGCCACCTGATCTGCGGATGCCGCCAGTCTCTTTAAGGGGCTGGTGATGGTGCGGATCAGCACAAAGAGAATCACCAGACTCACCGCTGCCACCGCCGCCATCACCAGGAAGCTGATCATCTCCATGGAGCTTAAGGGTTCCCGTAAGGTCTGGTAGTTTCTGGAGTTTTCCCGGAACTGCAGGCTGTTTAGGCAGTAGATGGCGGTCTGGATGTAGCCGTAGTTTTCCGACTCCTCCTCAAAGAGAGCCTTGTAGGCCTCCACATTCCTGCCCCGCTTGGCCTGTACCGTCTCCTCGGTGAGATCCAGGTACTTCAAAGACATGGACCGTATGTTTTTCTCCAGGATCTTCCGCTCGTTGTCCACAATGCGGTCATTCAGCCCGGTAAGCATGTCCTGGTACTCCTGGACACTGCGGTAGTAGTCCTCCAGGGAGACGGAACTCTTGGTGCTTAAATACTCCTCCACGTTTCCATGGATCTCCTCCAGACATTTGCGCATCTCATCCAGGCTTACACTGGTCACGTACACCTGATCCAGCCTGCGCACGGACCGGTTGATCTCCCCGTAGAGAAAGAGATTCAACAGAAACATGATGCCGGCCATCAGGGCAAAGACCATCATCAGTCTGGCCCGGATGGAGAAAAACACCTTTTTGCCCGGCTTCTCCCCTCTTTTCATGATTCACCGTCCTGTTTGCGGTATTCGGAGACATTCTCCTTTGTGATCACATGAAGATCCACACTCATGTAGCTGCTGGTGTACCCCATGGTATGATACTCCTCCAGTGCCTCTATGATGTACCGGCCCATCTGCTCCGTATCCAGGGTGACAGAAGCCGGCACGGTTCCCTTTTCAATGGCGTCCAGGACAGGCTCCGACTGGTAAAACCCCACCAGGGTTACACTGCCCACCAGGTTGTAGTCCACCACCGCATTGTAGGCGCTCTCGCTGTCGGTCTCGTTCATGCACACCAGGATGTCCGGTCTGGTGTCCAGACTGATGATCCGGTCCCGGATCACCTCCTCGGACTCAAAGGCGCTCTGGGGAGAGATGGTGAGGGATTCAATCACCAGCCGGTCCCGTTCCCCCTCGGAATAGCCCCTTTTTTCCAGGCCCTCCAGGACTGCTGTTTTCAGGTTTTGAAAGATCAGCTCGTTTCCCAGGTTTCCCCTCTGAAAGAGGACGGTGATCCTGCGGGTGGAGGAATCCACACACTTTAGGATCTCTCCACCGAAGGCGGCACCCAGCTGGTAGTTGTTAAAGCCCACAAAGGTCTTGCGGCTGCTCTCCGTATCGTCCTCGATCACGGTGACCACCGGGATTCCCGCCTCATCCGCCTCCTGGATGGCCCGTCGCATCCGCTCCGTGCCGTCCGGTTTGATGATGATTCCGTCCACCGCGGAAGCGATCGCGATGTCCATGTAGGAGAGAGGGGTGTAATCTCCCGCCTCCCAGTCCTCCAGCAATTCCACGTAGGCATCCTGCTCCTCCCCGGCTTTCCTGGCGGCGTCGCAGAGATCCTGCCACAGAGGAGAAGAGGAGTCATCGGGGATGATCACATAGTGGCGCCGGTACTCCCTTAACTGGGAGGGATCATCCTCTGTCAGGCTCTCCGATACCGCCCGGGTGTAGCGCCTCCACACCCCGGCCGTGAGAAGGGCGGCCGCCCCCAACAGGATCAAAACCGCCCAGATGAACAGATTTTTCTTCTTCATGCTGCTCCTGTATCCCCGGGTCTCCTTACAAAGGAAAAACGGGTACTCCGCCTCCGCTGTCCACACAGCCGGATGGGAAGACCCGTTTTTCTCTCCCGCTTTTACTTAATGCAGATGTTCTCTCCCACCAGGCCCATGGGGGAACCTTCCGGAAGGCCTCCCTGGGGATGGCCCAGAAGCCATTTGTTCTTTGCCGTGATCCTGGCGTCCTCTCCTCCCTGATGCACCGCATCCAGAGGAAGGTTGGTATCTTTGGGAAGCACTACGGCTACCCGGAAGCCCTCCGGGGCCACGTTGCAGGGAGCGTAGTGCAGGGTGGTGGCGTAAAGCTCCACCCCCATTCCCTTGGGAAGCAGGAAGCCTTCTACCTTAGAGGTATCATAGGTTCCGTCCTCAGCGATGTCCTGTTGCCAACCTACCAGCAGGATGGCATCCGTGCCGCCCACATCGATCTCTGAAGAGCGGTGGTATTCCAGGGCATTCAGGTAATAGTTGTTTCCATTGCAGAAGCCGATCTGAATGGGCAGTTCCCCGTAGGTCTTTGTCTGCAGCTCCCCAAAGACCGGCAGCTTTTCCAGCAGCTCTACAGAGGGCTCATAGACCACCTCATCCGTTAAGGGTGTCTCCCCCAGGGCAGCCACCAGTTCTGAGAAATCCACGTTGGTGATTACCCGGCCGTACTTTTTAAAGGCCGCATCCGTTACTTTCTTAATCTCCATTTCCTACCTCCTGGACAAATCCTCAAACAGGCGACAAAAAGAGCGCCTTTTGTTGTAGAATATTTTACTACTTTGATCCGGAAATATCCAGAGGAAAATACCTTCTCTCACCTCTTCCCGGATCTGCCTTTCTTTCCGGCCTTCTTCTCCAGGTATCTGGCATTTTCCTCTTCAAAGTTTAAGCCCTTTCTGGCACAGCGCTCCTTCAGGTCCGCAATCCTCTCTTCTTCAGCCTGGGCCATCAAGGCTTCTCTTTCCAGTCTCTCCTGTTCCTCCGGTTCCACCCACTGCCCTCCCCTGGCCAGTACGGCTTCCCTGCGGCGTCTGGTAAGCTCGGAATTAATCTGCGGCAGCTGCTTTTCCACATCCACAAAGGGCAGAACGATCACATAGGCCGCACACATCAGGATGTCCAGGGCGTAAAAGGCAAAGTTAAAAAACCCCAGCACATCCGCGGAAGGGACCACGCCCGGGGCATCCACAAAGCCCCGGCTTAAGATGGTGCTTTCAAACCCACCCGCAAAGGGGGCGTAGACCAGACTCTGGAGGGCGGTGATGATGGAGACTCCCATCAGTCCTTCCAGACGGTAACCCGACCTGTACTCCACATGGTCAAAGGCGTAGCAGAGCAATGTGGCAAAGATGTAGGCATTGGGCAGCATTCCCAGCTGCTTTAAGAATCCTGCTGCCAGTACAACCGGCAGATTCCCCCGGAAGAAAAATCCCAGCACATTTCCCACAAGAGCCAGACTGTAGCCCGCCAGGGATACGTTTCGAATCCCGTACTTTTTAGCCAGAGGGTAGATGACAAAGGCACCGATCCCCAGGGGGATGCCGGTGATCACCTGATAGATGGTGTACATGGCCGGGTTGTTCTCCCCTCCCAGGATGTACTTGATGTAAAAGTACTGGACATTTCCGCCCTTGAAGTTGTCCACCACCCCGGAGACAAGCGTAAGGATCATCAGAAGGACATAGTAGCGGTCTGTCAGAAGGGCTTTCAGCTGATCTTTGAGAGGGATGTTGTTCTCCTTTTCCTCTCCCACGGTCTCGGCCACATCCTCGATGACCCGCTCCCGGGTGTAGTAGTACTCCATCAGCAGCAGGGGAACGGCGATCACGGAAAGGACAATCATGATCTTGGGATACCCGGTGATGTCATGATCCAGCCACAGAGGAAGGACCACCATGTTTAACAGCATGCCCACCACAATGCCGCTGACCAGTGTCCAGGAGAGCTGCCGGATGAACTTCAGGCTGGCCTTGGCGGCAGGATCCCGGGTAGAAATGGAGACGATGTTGTCCCGAAAGATGTAAAAGTAGCAGGATCCCACCGTGTTGTAGCAGATCAGCAGAAAGAAGAAGTACAGCCAGTAGTTTTCCCCGAGGCCATTCTTTCCCGGAAAGAGAAAGATCAGGCAGCCGATGATGATGGAGACAAAGCCAAAGATCAGATGCCAGGGGCGGAAACGTCCCTGCCGGGACTGGGTGTGCTGAATCAGCCAGCCGATCAGCAGACTGGTAAAGATGCCCAGGATCCTGGCCACGGTCATCACCATCTCGTAGCGGCCGCCCAAAGCCACGATCATGTCTACGTTGCTCTCCCCGTACATGGCTCCGGTCTGCTGGGTAAAGAACTTCTCCACCAGGCCGGCAATGCCGTTGACCACAAAGATCAGTCCCAGAGGGCCTATCAGATGACCCAGAATCTTTTCCTTCCAGGTGACGGAGCGGGTTTTGATCCGGGAATCCATGAAGGGTTTCTCAAAAAGCCCGTGTTTTAATAATGCGATCTGCTTTCCCATGTTTTCTCTTCTCCTTTCATGTCCTGACCACTGGTCAAAAGACAAAACACTTCCATTATAAAAGCATTGTAGCAAAGGAGAAGAGGAGGATATTGTAAAATACGGTTAATTATTGCAAAATTCTCCAATCTTTTAGGTTTCCCCACTCCTGCACATCCTGCCTCCTTTCCGTCCTACTCTGTCAGGAGTGGCGGGAAAAATATTTTGAAAATTTTAGAATAGGGGATTACCATTTACGGAAAGATGTGTTAGAATAGGGAAGGTATAAAAGTTTTTGACAGGGGAGAGTACAGGCCAATGTTAATGAGGGAAATGAAAAAGAAAACACGCAGCAGGGTTCTGCCGCTGCTTCTGTGCCTGGTGCTGTGCCTGACCGCAGCTCTTACGGTCCAGGCAGACGTTCCGGGAATGAGGCAGCCCGATTACCCCACGGATTACTATATGATTGTGGAATCGCCGGAGGGAGGCATCAACCTCTACCCCGATGCGAATTTTTCCCATGATCCTCTGAACAGCGAACTGATTCCCAACGGAACGGCTCTCCACATCGTTGGGGAAGTGACGGATGACAACAACCGGGTATGGGGTTTCACCTCCTACATGGGTATGAACGGCTACGTACCCCTGGACGATCTTACCCCTGCCACCGAGGATGAAGCCATCCAGTCAGAGCTGGAACTGGCGGAGGGCAAACACAACTATAATGCCAACTACGATGTGGAAGTATCCCCGCAGGACGGCACCGTGACTCTCAGGAAGGGTCCCGGAAAGAAGTTCAGCCGGGTTCCCGAAAGCGGAGACATCCCTGCAGGAACCACTTTGCACATCGATGAGGATATTGAAATGGCGGACGGAAGCCACTGGGGCCTGACCGAATTCGACGGTCAGAAGGGCTGGGTGGATCTGGACGACCTGGAGGACTGGAGAAATAAGTACGGGGATGACGACATGGTGGATTCCATTCCCGCCGAAGGGACTGAACCCATCTCCGCCCAGGAAGCCGCTTCCGGAAACGGCACAAATGATGGAACCGGTGAAAACGGAGGCACAGCAGACCCGGCAAACAATCCGGGTGATGCTTCCACGAACGGAAATGAAAACGGAAACGGAGAAGCAGCAGTTGCAGAACCTACCGCCACACCGGAACCGGCACCCACGGATACCCCCGTACCGGAACCCACCGCTACGCCGGAGCCCACAGCTACACCGGAACCTACTGCAGAACCTACTGTAGAGCCCACAGCGCAGCCTGAACCGGAGAATACGGATCCCTCTGATCTGATGACTTCCTCTGAGGATCCCACCGCAGAGCCCACAGAGGGTGAAACCCAGGAAGAACAGGGATCAGAAGCCACCGCCACCCCGGAAGGGGAAGCGACTTCAACTCCCGAGCCGGAAGGGGAAGCCACCGTAACAGAGGCACCTGCCGGGGAGACTCCCACGGAAGAACCGGCAGCGGAAGAAGAAGAGTCTACACCCCAGGAGGAGGATACCGCTTCCCAGGGCAGTGAATCGGAAGTCGAAGGAGAAGAAAACACGGGATCTTCGGATTCTTCGGAAGCTTCTGAATCCTCTTCCCTCTTTTCCAACCCGGTCTTCTGGATCGTGGCCATCGCCATCCTGGTGATCATCATCCTTCTGATCCTCTACTTCTCAAAGAGGAAGAAAGACAACCGGGACGAGAGATAAGATAACCAAAAAAGGGATCATCCTGAATGGGGTGGTCCCTTCCTTATGATAATAAGAAAGAAAGGATCTTCATGAAGAAACTGGCGGTTCTCTTTCCGGGCATCGGCTACACCTGTGCCAGGCCTTTACTGTACTACACCGGATCCATGGCAGCCCAGACGGGATACGAAGTTCTCCGCCTGGACTACGGCTCCGACATTCACAGCTTTAAGGGACGCACTCCGGAAGAAATGAAGCCCATCACCAAGCTGGCTCTTTCCCGGACTCTGGAAAAGCTGCAGGGAATCCCCTGGAAGGAATATGACTCCCTCCTCTTTATCGCCAAAAGCATCGGCACCATGGTATCCTGCAAAGTAGAGGAGATCCTGGAGATCTCTCCCAGACCCTTCCAGTTTCTCATCACCCCCATTCCCGATACCATCCCCCTTTTGGGAGACATATGGGGACTGTTCTTTTCCGGAACGGCCGATCCCTACATCTCCTCCGATCTGGTCCGGGAAGCCGCCAAAAGGTGGCCGGAGAAAACCGGAGGGATCTTTGAGGGCTGCAACCACTCCCTGGAAAAGCCCGGGGATACCCTTTTGGGCCTTCAAAACCTCATTCAGGTCTGTACTGTCTTACAAAACATCCTGTAAAAAAAGCACTGAAGGTTCCCTTCAGTGCTTTTTTTACAGTACTTCATGAAGAACAGAAAGACCATACTGAGCCAGGTCATGGTCCTCCTCCCCGGTGCCTCCGCTGACTCCCAGGCCTCCGATGATGGTATCACCAACTTTCAGGGGTACTCCACCTCCAAAGATGACGATGTTGCCGCCCTCCAGCTTGTCCAGCCCGTAAAAAGTGCCTCCCGGCTGCGCCAGGGCATTGAGCTCCATTGTGGACATCTTTACCGCAACGGAGGTGTAGGCTTTTTGTACGGCAGCCTGGAAGCTTACCAGAAAGGCTCCGTCCATCACGTGGACCGCCACCGGATTTCCCTGGGGATTGCAGACGGCGATCACCGCCTTCTTTCCCCGGCGCCGGGCTTCCTCTTCTATTTTTTCAATCAGTCTTTTGGCAGACTCCAGGGTGATGCTTCCCGGCATGCCCATTCTCCTTAACACTTCCTGCACCAGGACTTCATCGGAAGGGTTCTTTTCCACTTCTTTCTCCTGCGTTTTTGTCTCCTCATATCTTGCCAGCACATAGAGGTAATCCGCCAGACGGTTTAAATACTTTTTGGCCCCGGCATCCGCCCCGAACTTAACCCCCACTTTTGAAAGAGTCCTCTCTGCCCTTCTCTCCACCGTGCGGGCGATGTCCAGTTCGGCCGAGAGTCGGGAGCTTCCCGGAAGGATAAACTTTTTCGGACGGTCAAAAAGCCCTTCAAGCCGGTCGATCTCATGCTCTAAAACTTCGGTCTTCTCATCGGGGATTTTGTAGTCCCGGCTGTAGGGATCGGCGATCCCCGCCATCAGGGTGATCAGGGTCTCCTGGATGTCCTCCAGAAAGGCAATGGTATTCTCATCTTTAAGGAGAGTCTTTACCAGCCCCAGATGGCTGGTCAGCTCATCCAGGGTGCCCACCGCTTCGATCCGGTCGTCGGACTTGGGCAGATTTTTCGTATGGACGAGACTGGTGGTTCCCCGGTCTCCTCCCTTAGTGTAGATGCTCATAAGAAATCTCCTTAAAGGGCTGCTTTTTCACCGCCCGGGCGCTGTTGGCCCCCAGATCCCGGCACTGGGAAAACCGGGGGGCACAAAGTTCAAACACGTTTCTTCCCTTTTCCAGATGGGCCATCTGCATCGCAAGCGTTGTTCCACAGATGCCGATGCCCGATCCCAGCATGGAATCAGAGGCCGCCTCAAAGGAGAGGGTGTCCGGATCCCCTTCCCGGTGTACAACCCGGTAAGGGACACCCTCCTCCTCGATGCCGGCACAGACCTCCCGCAGAAGGTCCGGATCTTCATCCTGACAGTAGATCAGGATCTCCGGACGGTTTACCACCATGACGCTTCCTCCTCTAATCCCGGCAGGAGAGCACCAGACCGGTGGCCACCGCATTTCTGGGTCCTGCACTTCCCCGGATGTTTCCCCTTCCGCAGACAATGCCGTACTCCATCAGGGCATCCGTCAGCATCTCCGGGATCTCAAAGTCCTGGGCAGATCCTCCCACCAGGACCAGGTTGGAGATACGGCGCAGGTTGTGATCCGGTGCCACTTCCGTCAAAGCCCGGAGGGCATTGTTTACAAACACCTTTCTCTTGGCCTCCCGGCGCACATCCAGGATCTTCTCCATGGGAATGTCCTCCTCAATCCTGCGAAGTTCTCCCGGGGTTAAAAGCACCACATGTCCAAAGTACCGGGGATCGATGGACTCCTGGAAAAACTCCATGGCTCCGTTTTCCAGCCGCATGTGAAACAGGCTCTCCACCTTGCCCAGGGGGTACCGCTTGATCTGTTCCGCCACGCCCCGGCTCTTTAAGCCCAGTTCCGTACGGATCAGCATGGTGACCAGCTCCCCGGCTCCCGCCTGGTGGGTGGTGCGGATCTTTCCGTCTTCTTCCAGGAGGGCGGCATCCGTGGAGCCCCCGCCCATGTCCAGGATGGCCAGAGGCAAGGCGGTTCCCGGTGTGGTCAAAGCTCCCAGGGTGGCCATCACCGCCTCCACTCCGGCTACCCTGGATTTGACTCCCAGTTCACTCTCCAGCTTCTCCGCAATGATCTGCATGGGAAGCTGCCGGGTCTTGACCATGGCGGCAATGCCCACGGCCCTTTCCATACAGGTCTCTCCGGCCAGAGATCCGGAGATCTCCACGGGAGAGAGGGTATCCACCGCCAGGATATCGGAAATGGTCACCTGATCCTTTTCCTCCCCGGTAACTTGTGACATACCGGAACGGATCCGGGAAAACATGGCTCCCACGTTGGTACCCGGCTCTCCCTTTACATCCCGCAAGTGACCGGCTTTTTTAAGAGCCCTCATCACCTCCGCCGCTCCGGCATCGATGTCGGCTGTTGTCTCCCGGTCTCCCAGAAAGGTAACGGTCCCCGCCGGGATCTGGTTTTCCTGCACGGCTCCGTGGGGAGAACGGATCACCACCGCGCTTCTCTTGCCGATGAGGCTCTTGGCGATGGGAGTCACAGACCGGGTCTCTTCGGCATTCAGTCCTAAAAGAGTGGCAATGCCGTAGGGATTCGAGAGCATCCGTACCGTCTCCCCGGGCTGGGCTACCTCAATGGCGGCCACTTTCCCCTCCGGAAGCCTGGTAATAAAACGCACCTCATCCACGATGGGGATCTGTTTGTTGATGCGGTTTTCCACCAGCACCGCCTCGTCGGCCTGTAAGATCAGTCCTTTGACATCGATTTCGGGCATGTAGCGGTTTAACCGGGCCGCGGCCTCGGCGTAGGAGAAGCGGCTGGATACGGCCACGATGTAGGACACCCCCGGTCTGGCCCTCCAGAGATTTTCCAGAAAGAGCAGCTCCCCCACGGCTGTTCCCAGGCCCGCCGGAGTAGACGGGTTATGACCGATCATGGAGGATTCGGTGATGATGGTCTCGGTGATGGTCTCCATGGCCGTATCCCCGATCACCGGAGCCGCCTCGTTAAGACGCAGCAGATCCAGATCGGAGATGTTTTTGTGAATCTCACCCAGGGCTTCCTCCAGCGCGGCGCGGATTCCCAGCACGTTGGCGGGGGTTCCTTTGGTTCCGGTGGTGACACAGGAAGCTTCCGATAAAAACCGCAGGCTTCCGTCATCATCCCTCTGCCCGATACACACCTCCGTGGTGGAGTTGCCGATATCCACCCCTGCAATCAGCTTCAAAGGAGAATCCCTCTCTTCTCGTAGATCTCCGCCGCCTCCTCTACAAGCCTGGCACAGTGAGGCGCCTGATACCTTTCCCGAAGCTCTTCTGCCATGGATAAAAGCTCCTCTTTGGTGGAGCGGTTGGGACGAAGCTTATTGTACATCTGCAGGATCACATCGTCGGGCACGTTTACCAGCTCCGAAGCCCGGAGAAAGTTGGCCTCCATCTGTACGCTGCCGGCTTCTGAAGCAACTTTTGCCTGTTTTTTCAGGGTTTCCGGGGAGATCTTGATGTCCTCCGCCGTCACCTGTCCCCGGTTTACCTCCTCCAGGGTAATCTCCGAGAGTTTCTTCCCGGTTCTGGAGGTGATGGCATCCCCTTCCTTTTCTCCCAATGGATACGTACTCATCTTCCAACCTCCCACTCGATCATGCCCATCCCGGGATCCAGCTGTTCCGTCTCCATGATGTGCATCAATGCCGCCTTCACCTGATAGCTGGCCCGCACCATGGGATCGTTGGCACACTCCACCGGGGTTACCTTTTCTCCCTTCACATACCTGGCCGCGTTTCTGCCTATTTTCCGGTAGGTCTCCAGATCCATCAGGGGAGCCTGGGGAAAGAGTTCCAGGTTGGTGAGGGGATACAGATCCTTCTGGTGGATCACGGTGGTACCCTTGGACTGAATGCCGATGCCGATGCCGGATCCGGAGAGCTTCGCACAGGAGAGAGCCATAAAGGCCACATCGGAAGTGTCCAGCACCTTCACCACCCGGGAGACCATGCCCTCCTCCTCGATTCCGGAGCGCACGTTTCGCAAAACCTCATCCAGGGGAAGTCCGCCGATGGTGTAATTGATCTCGGTCTGAAAGGCGGCCCCCACACCGATCACGATCTCCTTGGGATCTGTCCCCTTCTGCGCCCTCTTCGCTCCCGCATAGGAGTGTTTGGGCCGCATCCGGGTTTTGCCGGAAAGACCGGTCTGACTTCCATTTTGAAGTTCTTTTAAGACCGCCTCCACAATGGAACGCACCAGCTCTTCACTTGCTTCCACCGACTCTCACCTCCTAAAAGTCATTCACATCAATCCGGTGGGGAATGGCCTTGATCTCCTCCCACCTTTTTCCGTCCACCCGGTAGCCGGTACCGGGACCCATGTAGTCGTTGGGGGTATTGACCGCCGAGTACACCCGGAACTGATCATCCAGGATGGCGGAGGTCTGCATGTAATCCCCGATTACCCGCTGTTTCAGCATGTTTAAGATGGACTCTGCCAGTTCCGTGTATCCGCTCTCGGATAAAGCCCGCACCACATCCACGCCGGTGATGCCCCGCTTCATCAGATCATCCGCCGATAAGAGATCCGAAGCCACATCCCGGACGGGAGTGTCCTTGCTTCCATGGGCGTAGGTTGCCGCTTCCACCTGTTCGTCTGTGATCTCTGTTAATCCCAGCACCCGGAACACGGCCTGCACCGCTTTCCCGGCTTCCCTTCGCACCCGGATCACTTCCTCCTCGGTTACGGGACGCAGACCTCCGTCCACCTGCATGTCTCTCTGGAGCACGTTGTAGTCGTCAAAGTCCTCGGCGTCAAAGTTGGAGCCCGCAAACATGTTGTCGTAGTTGGGCTCCGCCGCATACCCGGAAAAGATAAAGTCCGTCCCCGGCAGGAACTGCAGCATGGTCCTGGCCGTGCGCCTCATGTCGGAATGGGAAAAGCTCTGATCGTTGGAGGAGGCGCACTCCAGCCCCAGAAGGGCGGCTGCCAGGTTCTCCCCCATCACTTCCCGGATACCGGCCGGGACACTGGCGGGAATGCCGATGCAGCTCACCGAACCGTTCTGCACGCCCTGGCTTCCCGCTCCCAATGTTACATAGAGGCAGCGGCATTCCAGGTAGAGCATGGACTTTCTCTCACTGGAGCCCATCAGCACCTCGGAGCCGGAGCCGGAAGTAAACCGTACCTTCAGTCCCCTGGAAGCATAGGCGGAGTTTAAAAAAGCCTTGGAATAGGGGGTATCATCCCCGTCGATAAACACCTTCTCGGTGCCGTACACGGACAGTGTCTCCGCATAGGTGGTAAGACCCCTTATACCCAGCTGCAGTTCAATCGCTTCCTCCACCGCACACTGGGTGAGAACTCCCTTTCTTCCCACCTGGGAGCCGATCAGCAGAGCAATCGCGTTAAAGGGGGCATACCGGGCCACCCCGGTGGTGGTCTCCTCCTCGGCAAATCCTCTTAAGGCTCCCTCCGCGGCGTCCGCCGCGATCTGCACCGGATCGTCCTTCAAGTTGGTGATATGGGCCTGATTGCCGGGCACCCTTCTGGCACGCATCTTTTGCATGCCCATCATCATCTCCACCACGTTCAGGCAGTTGATCACCTCCGCCATCCGGGCGGGGGTGATGCCGGAGACAATCTTTAAGATCTCCCCCCGGGAGACATGGATGTCCACTATCATGCGGGCGATCTCCAGAGCCGGGATCTTCATGGATTCCTCCGCCCGGTCGGCTCTGATGGCATGATCGGCAATAAACTGATCCAGAAAGTCAAAGTCCTGCCTTTCCTTTCCGTCCAGTTCGGTGATCACCCCGTTTTCCACCCTGACCGACGCTACGGGATCATAGGGGCTTTTCATGGCCGTAAAGCCCATCTCCGGCCATTCGTCTATAAAGCCGTCCTGATTCACCGCTCTCTGATCCAGAATCTCAAATCGTTTCGACCTTTTCATCGTTCTCCCTCTCTCCCTCAGTAAGACCAGAGTCTCACATACATCCTGACCAGGTCCTCTTTGGCGGGAACCCGGGGATTGGTGCCGGTGCAGGTATCGGCCATGGCTGCTGTCGCCATGGCGTCCACCGAGGCAAAGTACACATCCGGCGGAATACTTCCCATCTCCTGGATGGTGAGGGGAATGTTCATCTCCTTTTGCATGAACTGGATCCAGTTCACCAGGGAGCGCACACTCATCACCTTGTTGTAGCTGCTGAGTCCCAGGATCTGGGCAATGTTTGAATATCTCTTCACAGCCGGCAGGTAGTCCCGCTGGCTTCTGCTGTGCTTGTCGATGTTGGCGTTAAACTCCACCACCAGTGGAAGAACCATCGCGTTGGCCCTTCCGTGGGGGATGTGAAACACGGCCCCCAGCTGGTGGGCCATGCTGTGGGCGATGCCCAGTCCCGCCGTGTTAAAGGAAAGTCCCGCCAGGCAGGAGGCCACGTGCATCTTTTGGCGGGCATGCATGTCGTTTCCGTCCAGGTAGGCTCTCAGCAAAAAGACACCGCAGATCTCCACCGCCTTTTCCGCCAGAGCCGAGGAAAACTCGTTGTGTCCGGTGCTCACATAGGACTCCAGGGCATGGGTAAACACATCCATCCCCGTATCCGCCGTGACAGATGGGGGAACACTCTTTACCAGCTCCGCATCCAGGATGGCCTCATCCGCCGTCAGGCTGTCGGAGACCAGGGGATATTTCACCCTGGCCTGGGTATCATTGACCACCGCAAAGGAGGTGACCTCGGAGCCGGTGCCGCTGGTGGTGGGAATGGCGATCAATGACACCTTTCCGTAAGGGTTGATCTTCAGGCCGCATTCCCGGATGGCCTTGGCCGAATCCATGGCGGATCCGCCCCCAACAGCCACCACCGTCTCCGGCTCCACCTCCAGAAACTTCCTTACCCCCGCGGCGATCTTATCCAATGGCACGTCCGGCACCACGTCACTGAAGATCTGCCAGGAGATTCCCCCTCGCTCCAGAGGATCGGTGATCAGATCGATCATGCCGCTTTGCACCACAAAGGGATCCGTCACCACCAGCACCTTTTTGCAGTCCAGATCCCGCAGCCTCTCCAGGGCATTGTCCCCGAAGTGGATCACGGTTTTCATCTCAAAGGTCTTCATTTCCCGTCTCCTCCTGATCTTTCGGGTACCGGCATACGATCCCCAGCTCGGTAAAGAGGTCCATCCACCTGCCGGAAGGCCGCCGGTCCGTCACCACGATGTCCACATCCCGAAGGGAACCGGAAGCAAAAAAGGCGGTCTGATCAAACTTGGTGCCGTCCGCCACCAGGATCTTCTCCCTCCCGCAGGAGATCATGGCCTGCTTGGTGGTGCCGAAGGCCTCCTTGGATTCCATGATGCCCCGGTTGTAGTCCAGAGCCTTGCAGGAGAACAGGACCTTGTCCATGTAGTAGGAGCGGATGGCATTCTCGGTCCGGGAGCCCAGAAAGGCCAGGTAGTTTCCCTCCATGACCCCTCCGGTGGAGATGATGTCCCAGCCGGAGACATCCGAAAGCTCGATCAGGATCTCCATGGAGTTGGTGACCACCGTAAGCTTTTGTCTCACCTTTAAGGCTTTGGCCACAAACACCGCGGTGCTGCTGGCATCCAGAAAGATGTGATCCCCCTCCTGCACCAGGGAGGCGACGATCTCGGCCATCTTTTGCTTGCCGGCTACGTTCTGGTTCTTGCGCACGTTGAAGGGAAGATCGATGCTGACATTTTCCTTTAGAACCGCACCCCCGTAGCTCTTGGTGGCATAGCCCTCCTTCTCCAGCTTCTCCAGGTCCCGGCGGATGGTCTCCTCGGAAACCCCGAAGATGTCACTGAGCTCACTGACCACCACCATCTTTTCCTCCTGGAGCTTTTCCAGGATCCGGTTCTTTCTCTCCAGGGCCAGCATTACAACAGACTGTCCATCATGCGGGCATCGGGATGGGGAATCACGGAGGAATCCAGATACATGCCCTTTTCCGCCGTCAGTTCTTTTGCCCGCTCGATGGAAGCCTCCACGGCCGATACCTCCCCCGTGATCAGCATGTAGGACTTGCCGCACATGCCCTTGGCGATGCGCAGTTCCATCAGCTGCACAATCGCGGTCTTGGCCGCCTGATCGGCAGCCTCGATGATGGAGGCCGCATCATAGGTTTCCAGAATGCCCAGGGCGGCGATCTCCTTCACCGGGGTAGTTCCGTAGATGGCCGGAAAGATGGATTCATGGGGATTGCCCAGGACAAAGCTGTCGATGCATTTATCCTCGGCAGAGGCAATGCCGGCTTCCACGGCGGCTTTGACCGCGCTTAAATCCCCGGAGATAATGGCGATGTACTTTCCCGGACACACGGTCTGGGCCTCCACAATCTCCACATCCGAGGTCTTCACCATGGTATCCGCGGCGGTGATTCCGGAGGCAGTCGTCTTAAATTCAATCATTCCGATTGCTTTGTTCATCATCTGCACGTCCTTTCTAAGCTCTTCCGGCAATCAGGATGTGACTCTTTGTCACCTCCGTTACCCTGCCGCAGATGGAGGCGTGAATGCCCACACTCAGTCCCTGGGCGGGACTGGCGATCATCTGTCCTCTCACCACGTCCTGTCCCTCACTTACCACCGGTACCGCCGGGGCTCCGATGTGCTGGGACAGCAGGATCTCCACCTGGTGCACACCCACCAGGGTTTCATTCATAGGAGCCTCTTTGTCATACTTCGTTAACCCCAGCCTGGCCCGCAGTCTTTCCTCCGGCACCTTCCGGTATTCCCTCTCCGGTCTTACCGGACCAGCCTCCACCCCCTGGGGAGGACGGACTCCCGCACAGCGCAGTCCCGCCTTCATATCCGCCAGTAAGCTCCTGGGGGAGAGTCCCTGGGGACAGGCATACATCTCACACACCCCGCAGGAACAGCAAAAGGCTGCATTGAGGTAGGGATACAGGCTTCGGAAGTCATTGTTGGAGGCCGCTCTCATGAAAAGCGCCGGATCGATGGGGTGACCCAGCAGGTGTCTGGGACACAGATCCGTACAGGTGTTGCAGTGGCAGCAGATGGAAGCCGCCCTCTTTAAGTCCATGGAAGAAGATCTCCGGGCTCTCATCACGATGGGATGACTGGCGGGGAGAATCAGCACCGCATTGGTGGTCTTGGTCACCGGATCCGATCCGCTTCCGATCCTTCCCATCATGGGTCCCCCCACAAAGTACACGGGATCATCCACGGTGATCTCCCCGGCCTGGGCTACGGTTTCCTCCAGGGAAGCTCCCAGAGGCATCCGCACCGTCACCGGATTGGATACTTCCCCCACCACGGTCACAAACTTGTCGGTCACGGGTTTTTGCTTTTCCACCGCCCGGTACACGTTGTAGACGGTCTCCACGTTAAAGACCGCCACCCCCTGCTCGATGGGCAGTCCCCCGGGACGCACCACCCGTCCGGTGGCCTCGTAGATCAGGGCCACCTCATCCCCCATGGGATAGGCCTCATCCAGGAGATGAATCTCCATGCCGGGAAACTCGCAAAGGTGCTCCTCCAGAGCCGCAACCGTGGCCTTATAAGATTTCTTGACCCCGATAATGGCCCGGTCTGCCCCGGTAACCTCCTTTAAAAGATAAAAGGTCTTCATGATCTCCGGGGCATGCCGCTGCAGGAGCTGCCTGTGAAGCTTTAAGAGGGGCTCACACTCCGCACAGTTTAATAGGATGATCTCCGCCTGATCCGTCAGCTTGGCGTAAGTGGGAAACCCGGCCCCTCCCGCTCCTGCCACTCCGCTCTCCCGGATGATGTTCTGTAATTCTTTGATTTCCATGGGGTTACTCCAATCCGGCGCCGTCGTCGATGATGCCCACGATGGCCGCATCCACCGGCGCACTCTCCAGGCCGCAGCCGATTCGGGCCGCGCTTCCCCGGGCCACCAGCACAAACTCTCCGATGCCCGCCCCGATGATATCGATGGCCACCAGCTGTCTGTTTTCTCCGCTCATGTGAGGGACCGGCTCCACGATCATAAATTTCTGTCCGATGAGTTTTTCACTTTTCCGCGTGGAGACCACGCTTCCCACTACCTTGCCTACAATCATTTGAGCCTCCGTCCCTGGTAAGTTTAAATGATAGTCACAGTATTTCCGCTGGCAATCCCGGCCGCATTGGCCTCATCCGTATCGATGTGCATCTCCAGCGTAAAGCTCTCATCCACCCGGATCTTCACCTGGTTAAAAACGGTTCCCCTTTCATTATCCGCTTTGACGGATACGATGTCCCCGTCCTTTACGCCGGCTGCCAGGGCATCTTTGGGGGACATGTGGATGTGGCGCATGGCCACGATGCAGCCCTCATTGAGATACAAAGCCCCTTTGGGACCCACGATGGCGATGGGAGCGCTGCCCTTGATGTTTCCGGATTCCCGAACCGGCACCTTCATGCCCAGCTTGACCGCATCGGTGGCGGATACCTCCACCTGGGAGGCTTTTCTGACCGGTCCCAGGATCCGCACATTTTCGATGGCCCGCAGCTTCAGGCCCACAATGGTGACGGTCTCATTGGCGGCAAACTGGCCTCCCATCAGATCCTTCTTCTTCGTCAGGTGATAACCCGGTCCGAAAAGGGCCTCCACATGCTCCTGCGTCAGATGGATGTGCCGGGCGGAGACACCGATGGGCACCAGAAAGCCCTTGCCCTGACTCTCCGTCTTACCCAGAGCTTCAATCACCATCTTTGTGATCAGTTCTATGTTCTTTGTTTCCAAGAGTACACCTCTCTCCTCTTTTTCCCCCTTCCC
>CAZJYM010000025.1:0-4290 GCA_964550245.1 uncultured Blautia sp.
CCTCGAAAAAATTCATAAACTTATTAACCTTCCGCTGTAAGAGTGTGTCTTACAGCGGAAGGTTTTTGTATTCTACAGGATCTCCAGCCGGTATTGGAGTTTTCTCATCCCCGGTGCCGTATGCTTTTCTTCCAGGGCAAACTCTTTTGTTTCATCCTTCCAGGTCATGCGGATCAGGGAGTAGACGCCCTCTTCGTATCGGTAGCTGTCCCCCTCATCCTCATAGTAGTCAAATTTTGCATCTGCGCCGGGGTAGATCTGGATCTTCATCGGTTCGTCCGGCTTCTGATCTGCGTAGACCGTACCCTTTACGGTTGGGAGGATGCTTCCCGCCTTCACAAAGATGGGCATCCGGTCCAGCGGTGCTTCTATTTTGATCCACTTTCCGCCGGGATAGAAGGCATGGGTCCAGTAGTCATACCAGCCCGGGCCTTCCGGGAGATAGCAGTCCCAGGTCTTTTCTCTGTCGATGGGAGTGCTCTTTGCCTCGTAGTACATGGGTTCCGTCACCGGACAGACAAGAAGGGACGGTCCAAACATGAATTCACTGTCCAGATCCCTTGCGGTTTTATCCTCCGGGAAGTCAAAGAGCAGGCTTCTGGTCATGGTGTAGTCCTGGAAGTGCACGGCGGCGGCCAGAGAGTAGATGTAGGGCATCAACTGATACCGGAGCCGGATAAAGCGGGCTATGGCATCGTAGAAGGGAGTGCCCGGTTCTCCAAAGTTCCAGATCTCTCTGGGGGTATCCGTTCCGTGTGACCGAAACATTGGCAGAAAGCACCCCATCTCCAGCCAGCGGGTGTAGAGCTCGCAGTATCCCAGGTCATGGACTCCCTCATCGTATTTCCCCTTCCAGAACCACTTGGGAGTGGGATCTGTGTTACAGCCGCAGCCCCGGTTCTGCCATTTCTCCCCCACGGTGAAGAAGCCTCCGATATCCAGTGTCCAGAAGGGATAGCCGGAAGTGGCCATGTTCAGGCATTCGGTGATCTGGATCCGGAAACTCTCCCAGGAGGCGCAGGTATCCCCGGACCAGAGGACGGCTCCGTACTTCTGTCCGGAAGGATAGCCGGATCTGGTCAGGTTGACCACCCTTTTTTCCTGCGTTTCTTTCCTCTGGTTTTCATAGATGCCTCTGGCATGCATCAGGGCATAGGCGTTGGCCTCCAGGGGATTCAGATATTTTTTGTGTTCATTTCCCACCAGCAGGAACCTTTCCCGGTCTCCCCTTCTTTCTTCCCCGCCCCAGTCGGGACCGGTGAAGGGCTCGGTGGAGTCGCACCACCAGCCGTCAAAGCCGCTCTCAAAAAGGTTTCTGGCCTGTTTCCAGTAAAGCTTCCTGCCTTCTTCGCTGAAGGCATCATAGGTGGAGTCATCCTGTAAGAGAAGCCCCGCATCGGAAAACTCCCTGTAGTCCTCACTTTTGGAACTCATGTTTGGCCAGACGGAGATCATGGCATGGGCATGCATGCCGTGGATCTCTTCGAGCCTTTCTTTCAGATCCCCGTAGCGGACCGGATCCACATGTTTGTTTCCCCACTTCCCGTTTTCCCAGGTGTTCCAGTCCTGTACCACACAGTCCAGGGGGATTCCTCTTTTCCGGTATTCCCTCACCACATCGGATAACTCCCGGGCGGTGTAATACTGCTCCTTGGACTGAATGTATCCGTAAGCCCATCTGGGAAGCAGCGGGGCCTTTCCGGTGAGAGTCCGCAGATCCCGGATGATTAAGTCTAATGATCCTCCGGCCAGAAAGTAGAAATCCGCCTGTTCCACCAGATCCAGAAGGAAATGGGATTCCCCGTCTTTATCAACAAAGGTCATCAGGGAACAGCAGTCCAGGAAGATTCCCCAGCCCAGGCTGGAGACCAGGACCGGCATGGGGATCCGCATGTTGTGCTGATAGAGATACTGCACATGTCCCCGGTAGTTGTAGATTCCCTCCTCCGCCTGTCCCAGACCGTGGATGGCTTCCCCCTCCTGAAATTGAAACAAAATCCGGGTTTGAAAGGCGGTTCCGGTTTTCACCGGCACCAGACCGGCATTGAAGGTTCTCTCCCCGTCCACGGTTTTTACCCGTTTGATCCCCTCTTCTCCGGAGGGAACATAGCGGATCACATCGGCGGGAGTAAATTCCATGCCGGGCTGATAGAGCCACAGACTCCCGTCCGGATGGCTCCAGGTAAGGGAGCCGGTTGTCTTATCTACTGTCACTTTCACTTTGGATGTGATCAGTGTGACCCAGCCTTCTTTCTCCTCCACCCGGAAAGGGGCGGCGGAGGTCTTCTTTTCCACCATCCGGGATTCCCGGTCCGGATCCACTTTTTCCGGAGCGGCGATTACCCGGATGATCTCATCTGTTATGGGAATCAGCCGCATCACGCGGTCTTTCGTCCGGATTTCCATGAAATCATTCTCCCACATATTTCACCAGTGCGGCTCTCACTGCCCCGGGACCGGTGATCATCTCCTTAAAGTAGCCGCAGACCGCATCGGAGAGGCCTGCCTGAGTCAGATCCACGCCCCAGATGGTCTCATCCTTCAGGATGGGCAGAAGGATGGGTTCCACATCCGCATCTCCCCCCAGGGTGATGGAGGAGAGGGCGGGACAGAGGGCATCCAGTCTGGGATCCGGGCTTAATTCAAAGGGATTCCCCGAGTCATCCACCGCTAAAAGGTAACGGAGCCACCCGGCAAAGACCAGGGGGATCTTTTTAAGATCAGATACTTTCCGGTCCGGGGAAGCCTGGTAGGCCTTGATGGTCTCCCCGAAGCGGATGGGGATCTTCTGGGAGGTATCGGTGGCGATCCGCTGAGGGGTATCGGGCATGAAGGGATTGGGAATCCGCACATTGAGCACCGTATCCAGGAACTCTTTGGGATCCAGGATGCCGGGATCGGTTACCACCGGCAGTCCCTCCTGGTATCCGATGATCTCCACCAGCTTTTTAAGCTGGGGATCCTTCATCTCATCCGAGATCTTTTTGTATCCCAGAAGACAGCCGAACACCGCCAGGGAGGTGTGAAGGGGATTGAGGCAGGTGCAGACCTTCATTCTCTCCACCTTGTCCACCACTTCCCGCTTCGTAAAGATAAAGCCTCCCTTTTCCAGTTCCGGTCTTCCGTTGGGGAAATCATCCTGGATCACCAGGTATTCGCACTCCTCCGAGTTGACAAAGGGAGCCACATAGGTCTGTTTAGACGTGATCACAGGCTCCAGATCTTCCAGTCCGTCTTCCTTTAAGATCTCCATCACCGAAGGATCCGGACGGGGTGTGATCTTGTCGATCATGGTCCAGGGGAAGCTGACCTTTTCTCCGGAGCGGATGTATGAAAGGAATCCTGCGTCTGCCAGACCGGCGGAGCACCACTTTTCGGCAAAGGTATTGACTGCCTCAAAGAGCTTGTCCCCGTTGTGGGAACAGTTGTCCATGCTCACCATGGCCAGAGGTTTCTCCCCGGATAAGTACCGGGAATAAAGCAGGGAAGTGACTTTTCCCATGTAGCTTCTTGGTTTTCCCGGGCCGGCCGCAAAGTCGCAGGCCACATCGGGCAGGATCTCCCCTTTTCCGTTTTTCAGGCTGTATCCCTTCTCGGTGATGGTAAAGGTTGCCATCTGCAGAGAATCCTTGCGGAAGATTTCTTTCAGCCTCTCATACTCCCTGCTGTTTTCCGAATCCAGGATGCAGGACTCCATGACGCTTCCCACCAGGGTTTTCTCCACGGAGCCGTCTGCCTTCAAAGTGACCAGAAGGGAGATCTCGTCGTGAGGGCGGTTCATCTTTTCGATGATCTCATAGTCAAAGCCTTCGGCCACGATAAGACCCCGGTCCAGCACGCCCTGATTCAGCAGGTTTTGCACCACGTTGGCCTGAAAGGCCCGGAAGATATTTCCGGCTCCGAAGTGGATCCAGAAGGGATTTTCAAGGGTGGCCGCCTTTACCTTTTCCCGGTCAAAGTCGGGAAGGCGGTAGTTTTTCTCCAACCAGAGGGATCTGTGGGACAGATCAGCGGCATTGATTTTCATCTTGCATTCTCTCCTTTTCTCGCTGGCTTTTCCCAGCTTTTTCTTTTCAGTATACGAGCGGCACAGAAAAAAGCCATTGAAAAGGTTGCGGTGAATATTGCAAAAGTTGCGGTTGTCTGTTAAACTTTTATGAAGAGAGGGGGAGAGGATTTGAAGGAAGAAAAGGAGAGGGAGTCAGAGGAACTCAAGCTCCGCTTTTATCAGGATGCCTGTGAAAGAGGGGAGAGTCACGACCGGTATGAATTTATCTTCCTTTTGGAGGG
>CAZJYM010000025.1:4390-20601 GCA_964550245.1 uncultured Blautia sp.
CCTGTGAAAGAGGGGAGAGTCACGACCGGTATGAATTTATCTTCCTTTTGGAGGGTGAGGCTGTACTGCGGCTGGGAAAGGAGCAGACTGACTTAAGAGAGGGGGATACGGCGGTGATTCCCCCGGGGATTTCCCATCAGGTGGTGATATCTGCCCCCTGCCGCCGGTTTGTCCTCTGGATGAGTGTGGAATACCTGAACAAACTGCTGTCCCTCTCCCCGGATCTGGGGGTATTGATCAAAACTGCCGGGGAACAGGGGGGAGCGGTGGTTCATCCCGACAGGGCTTCTTTTTTGCGGATTATCTCCAGGCTTACAGACATGCAGGAGGAACTGGAGTCTTCCCGTTTCGGCCGGGATGTGGAGGTTTTATTGCTTGCCGGGGAATGTCTTTTAGAGCTGAACCGGGCAGCGTGTGAGAGGGAAAGCCGGGAAAAGGATACTCTTTATGGAAAAATTTTGGTCTACATCGATGATCATCTCTTTGAAGGGCTGAGTCTGGAGAAGCTCTCGGAAGTGTTCTTTGTGAGCCGGTACTACATATCCCACCTGTTTAAGGAAAACATGGGGCTTTCCGTCCACCGCTACATCCTGAAAAAAAGACTCTCCCTGTGCCGGGAGGCCATCCTTTCCGGGGAGAACATCACCCGGGTGTATCTCTCCTTCGGCTTTCTGGACTACTCCGCCTTTTACCGGGCCTTTAAAAAGGAGTACGGTCTCTCCCCCAGGGAGTTTAAAAGCCGGTACGGATCTCCGGAAAATCCGGTTGCCAATCCTTCCAAAGAATGATACTCTAAGGGGGAATGAAAAAAGACCACAGAAAGGAGTCTTAAAAATGCGGATTCAAAACATGGACCGGGAGTGGAAGTTTGCCCGGGGAAGCGCGGATCAGATGGCATCCCTTACAGGCAGGGCGGGGGAAGCAACCGTCAACCTGCCCCATGACTACATGATAGAAAATCCTGTTTACCCCGAGGCGCCCTCTTCATCCTCCAGCGGGTACTTTAATGCGGGGGTAGCCTATTACAGGAAAACTCTTTCCATTCCGGCGCAGTGGGAGGGAGACCGGATCGCCCTGCGCTTTGACGGGGTGATGATGAATGCCACCCTGGAGGTAAACGGAGGAAAGGTGACCCTGCATCACTACGGATACTCCCCCTTCCTGGCGGACATCACCCCGTACGTGTACTGCGGAGAGGAAAACACCATTACCATCACCGTCAACCCCAGCATGCAGCCCAATTCCAGGTGGTATTCCGGGGCCGGCATCTTCCGCAGCGTAGAGTTAATTCACACGCCCCCGGTGCACATCGAAAACGACGGGATCTACGGGTATACGAAAAAGATTGATTATGACCGGGAGGGAAATCCTGTCCGGGCCTACCTGCAGACAGAAGTGCGTATTGCAAACACCACCGGGCTGGATCACATCACCGGGGTGGAGGTAAGCCTGGTAAAAGAGGATACGAAAGAGGTGGTATTGTCCCGCAGGACAAAGGTCCAGGTAAATGCCGGGGAATCCGGAAGAGCCCATCTCACCCTGACCGTAGAAAATCCCCTTCTCTGGAGTGCAGAAAATCCCTCCCTCTACCAACTGACTGCCAGGGTGACAGACCTGGGGATCTTTAAGACCCACTTCGTGGAAGGAGAAAATCAGACAACGGATGAGGACAGCGTACTCTTCGGTATTCGAACCGTGGAAGCCGACCCTGTACACGGTCTTCTGGTCAACGGAAAGAGCGTAAAGTTAAAAGGCGGCTGCGTCCACCACGACAACGGTCTTCTGGGAGCGGTATCCCTCTACGATGCGGAAGTGCGCCGGGTTACCAGGATGAAGGAAGTGGGATTTAACGCCCTTCGGACCACCCACAATCCGCCCTCCAAGGTTTTGCTGGAGGCCTGTGACCGTCTGGGCCTCTACGTGTTTGCAGAAGCCTTTGACGCCTGGGGCATCGCCAAACAGCCCGGAGACTACAACCAGTACTTTGAGGATGACTGGGAGGAAGATCTCACTGCCTTTATTTACCGGGACCGGAATCACCCCTCGGTGATCATCTGGTCTACAGGCAATGAGATCCCTGAGCGGGGAGGACTGGGAAAAGGTTATTCCCTGGCTGAAAAACTGGCCCTGAAGGTAAAGAGCCTGGATGGAAGCCGTCCGGTCAGCAATGCCATCTGTTCCTTCTGGAACGGGATGGATGATGTACTGATGAAGGATGCCCTGAAAAAGATGCAGGAGAGAAAGGAGGAGACCGAAAACCTCCAGAACGCAGATACCGGTAAGGAGGATACCAGCTGGGAAGAGATGTCGGAGCCCTTTGCCAACGGGCTGGACATCGTGGGATACAACTACATGGAGGATAAGTACCCCCTGGATCACCAGATGTATCCGGAACGGATCATCCTGGGTTCGGAGAACTTCCCCAAGGAGATCGGATACCGCTGGCCCATGGTGGAAAAGAATCCCTGGGTGATCGGGGACTTTACCTGGACGGCTTATGACTACATCGGGGAAGCGGGAATCGGCAAGTCCCTCTTTGTAGATCCAAAGGAAGTGGAGAAAGTGGATCCCCGGTACTTTGCCTCCCAGGGTTCTCCCTTCCCCTACCGCCTGGCCAACGATGCGGACATCGACATCAACGGAAATATCCTGCCCCAGGGCAACTACCGAAGCGTGGTCTACGGCTCGGATGCCACCTATGTGTTCTCCTACGATCCCGCAGACTTCGGAAAGGTGGAGATCTTAAGCCGCTGGGGCTTCCCCGCCTGCTGGAAGTGCTGGAACTGGCCGGGGAAAGAAGGGGAAAAGGTTTCTCTTTTAGTCTTTTCCAGGGCTTCGGAAGTAGAACTTTTCATCAACGGAAAATCCCTTGGCAAAATTTCTCAGGGAGAGCACCCGGGGGTGGAGGACATGCCCTTTACCTTCCAGTTTGAGGGCGTCTATGAGCCGGGAGAGGTACTGGCAATAAGCTACGAGGACGGGAAGGAGATCTCCCGGGATACCATGATAACCACGGGAGAGCCGGTATCTCTGCAGATCCGGACGGATAAGACCCATGCCGCAGCAGATGGCCACAGCCTGATCTACGCTGAGGTGGAGATCGTGGATGAGGAGGGAAGGGTTGTTCCCACCGCCGAATACGATCTCACTGCTTCCGTAGAAGGAGCCGCCGTTCTGGCAGGCTTTGGCACCGGAAAACCCATCACCGATCAGAGCTATGTGTCCGGCAGCTTCACCTCCTACCGGGGGAGAGCCTGCGGCATCATCCGCAGCGGATATGAGAAGGGGGAAGCGGTTTTCACCGTGAGATGTGAAGGATTTAAAGAGGCCAGTGTCCGTCTGACTATCGAATAACAACAAAAAAAGGGAGGCCCGTACGGGCCTCCCGCATTTTCATTTCAGATCTCTCCGCTCTTTTTTCCTCCAAAGATCATGGCGATGATGTCCAGCAGGGACTCCACAACCAGGGTGCCTCCGGTAAACATCCACAGAATCACGGTGGAATCAAAGGGATTGGACAGGATGACCACGGCGCACAGAAGCGAGATCACCGCGCTCAGGGCCGGCAGAAGCCATCCCCCTGTTCTCATCCTCAGGGTATCCACGGTCCACTGCACCTTCAGGATTCCTCCGATAAAGATGAAGATTCCGTACACAATGGTCAGAAGCGGGAAGGTGTTGACAAACCATCCGGACTTGAACATGCAGAACAGTCCTGCACACAGAGCCAGCAGGCCCTTTGCCAGAGACTGGCTGGTGGAAGCTTCCAGCGGGTCCTCCCGAAAGTATGAGATGATGCTGATCAGGCCCACAATCACCAGAACCACTCCGAAGGCGATGATGATGCCTGAGGTAAACTGAATCGGATTGATGAGCAGCAGAATACCTACCAGTATCTCGAAAAGAGATAAGATGATGCTGCTCGAGTGCCTCTTTACAAATGTCATAAAAAAATCCCCCTCTGATGTTCTGTTTGGAATTTTCCTTGGCGTCTCTGTCATTATACCCAAAATTCATCGAAATTACAATGCTTTTTTCATAAAAATCCACAAATTTTCCAGGCATTGTCAAAGCCGGCGAAAGCAGTTATAATAGAGAGTTGGTTAAGATTTCAGATAAGGAGAAAGATGCCATGAAAGCACTGATTATAGGAAGCAAAGAGCGGTTTGAAAAATATATGCCGGACCTGGAGTTTGCCCGCAGGGCGGAAAAAATCTATGTGGGATTAAATACCCCCCTGGAAGATTACCCCGAAGAAGCCTTTGATGCGGAGTATCTGGCTGTGGATGCCATCGGCCGGGTCAGCGCAGAACTGATTGAACGGATGCCCAACCTTCGGGTAATTCACTCCGAAGGGGTGGGATACAACGGTTTTGATGTGGAGGCGGCAGCCGGGAGAGGGATTCCGGTCTGCAACAACAAGGGCATCAACGCCATGGCAGTGGCGGAACAGGCCCTGCTTTTGATGCTGGGCCTTTTGCGGACCGTGGTGCCCGGAGATGCGGCGGTGCGCCGGGGAGAACAGATCCGGATGAAGGAGCGGCGCATGGTGGAGGGGATCCGGGAACTCTCCCAGTGCAGCGTGGGTCTTATAGGTTTTGGGGATATCGGAAAGGCCCTGGCCAAAATTCTGATCCCCTTCGGCAGCAGGGTGTACTATTACACCAAAACCCGGAAATCCCCCGAGATAGAAGAAGAGTACCAGGTGTCCTGGCTTCCCCTGGAGGAGATTGCCTCGAAGTGTGACATGGTCAGCATTCACGTTCCCGCCAATGCTGAAACCGCCGGGATGATCAACGAGGCATTCTTAAGGAGAATGAAACCGGATGCGTACCTCATCAACACCGCCAGAGGGGAGATCGTGGACAATGCGGCCCTCCGCAAAGCCCTGATCGAGGGCTGGATCGCCGGGGCCGGACTGGATACCATCGCCCCGGAGCCGGTGAGCGCCGACAATCCCCTGGTGGATCTGCCGGAAGACGTTAAAGACAAAGTGCTTTTTTCTCCCCATCTGGGAGGCATCACCGTGGGCACCTTTATCCGGGCTCACAAAAATATCTGGACCGCCTTTGAAGCCGTATCCAAAGGGGAGAGACCGGCAAACATCGTAAACCTGTAGGAGAAAAGCCATGGAGATACGAAACGCCGCGGAAGCGGATCTGGATACCATCCGAAAAATTTACGCCCGTGCCCGGGAATTTCAGGTTCGGACGGGAAATCCCACCCAGTGGGCCGGAGGCTACCCCCAGGAGGAAGTGATCCGGGAGGACCTGATGGCAGACCGGCTTTACGTGTGCACGGAAGGAAGCCGGATCCTGGGAGTTTTTGTGTTCTTTATCGGAGAGGATGAGACCTACCGGGAGATCCGGGGAGGCCGGTGGCTGAATGAGGATCCCTACGGCGTTATCCACCGCATCGCCTCCTCGGGAGAGGGTAAAGGGGTGGCACCTTTTAGCTTTGACTGGGCTTTATCCAGATGTTCCAACCTTCGCATCGACACCCACCGGGACAATCATGTGATGCGCCATGTGCTGGAAAAGTACGGTTTTGCCCAGTGCGGAGAGATCACCGCCAGAGACGGAACTCCCCGCATCGCCTTTCAAAAGTCCCTCTAAAACCGGTTGCATTAAGCAGGGGAACGTGGTAGTCTAATGAAAAAGCGGACAGTCCCGCAAAAGAAAAGAGCGTACGCCATGGATGATCAGACCCGGAAAAAATATGCGGCGGTGAAGATTCCGGAAACCCGGGAAAACACCAAAAAAGCAGAAGACCCAGCTCCTTTGGAAGCTCCGGAAAGGAAAAGGGATGTCTTCTACGAACTGGAATACGATGAATCTCCCCCCGGGAGAAAGGAAAAGATTCTCCGTGTGTATCTGGCGGAGAAGACGGACAGAGATGTCCGGGAGCGGTTTGAGAAGATGTGGGATATTGGCAGAGACATCGGCTCCTCTGTCAGATGGAACAGTCCCTCTCTGCTGGAGGTTCAGACGCAGAAGGAACGTGCCAAAATCTTCTACAGACAGGGAAGATTTATGACGGACTTTGAGGATCACTACGGCGGTTTTTCCGAGTGTACCAGTCCCAGTCCTCTCTACGAAAAGATGACCTATTCCCAGCTGCGCACCTATTTCACCTGGCGCACCCGGGTGAGAGCGGGAGAGGTGAAGGATACCAGCCTGGCCTACGCTTATCTTTACGTCTATGAACTGCTGAACAACATCGGGCTGGAAAACCCCCAGGAGGGCCTGGATGCTCTGATGTTCTTCTGGGTCCGGTTCCGGAACTTTCACCCGGAAATGACCGAAACCATGAACCGGTGGCTGAAGGACTATCACATCTTTTACGACATGATGCCGGGCTTTGAGGACTTCGTGAAGAAATACCATCTGGAGGGAGCTTATCCCGAAGGGGACAGCCCCTCCGACAGCTTTGATTCGGCCTGTGATTTATCCAAGTACGATGTGCGCTGTTCCAGGTTTTACACCCCCGAAAATGAACCCCTGATCCGCAACTGCTACAACTACCTGATCATCAGTCTCCGGCTGGCCTTTGCCTCTGCGGGACTGAACTTTAACCGGATTCTCTGTTACGAGTCCGGAGCCATGTCGGTGTGGACTCCCTTTCAGGGGGCACCCTTCTTTCCCAGGACCAGACAGAGAAACCGGGTGGTGACCATCTCGGATACGGAAGTCTATGAATGCTACCAGAACAACTGGAAGCATCACACCGAGACCATCTCCCAGAAGGGGAGAAACCTCCTGACCTACTGCCTCAAAAAGATGGAGTCGGAGATTCGCGCTCAGACCCGGTATCCCTATACTTTGAAGGTAAATGCCTCTCTGATTGATGTCTCCCTTTCTGCCACGCTGAAAAAGAAAGACATCCGGCTGGATCAGATCATCGCCGATGCGGTGGATGAGTTCTGTCAGAAGGCATGGCGTCCCGTGATGCAGGTGGACACCAAAAGCCTTGATCAGATCCGGGAGGATTCCCGGATCATTCAGGAAAAGCTCACGGTGGAGGAAGAGGAGATTCCCGTGCCGGTTAAGCCCCAAAAGGAAGAAAAGCCTGCACCAAAACCGGTTTCTATGGAAAATACGGATCCCTGGGCTGTTTTTAAGGCTTCCCTCTCCCCCCTGGAGATGGGGGCCCTCCGGGCCCTCTCCAGGGGGGAGAAGAGCCTGGAAGCGTATGCAGCCGGTCAGGGCGTGATGGCGGAGGTATTATCCGACGGCATCAACGACAAGGCGGTGGACGCGCTGGGAGATCAGGTTCTGGACGGCGAATTTGTCATCTATGAAGATTATGCGGAACAAGTAAAGGAAATGGTGAGCGAGAGATGAACCAGAATGTACCTCCAAGGATAGCCGGAATATTGATCAACGCCCTGAAGGGAGGAGTGGTGCCCCGAACCGGGCTGGAGTATATCACCGTTGGCAGGAAGCAGGAGATCGAGGCCATTTTGCATGACATCGACCTGATCCAGGACGGAGGTTCCGCCTTCCGCTTCATCGTGGGCAGGTACGGAAGCGGAAAGAGTTTTCTGCTGCAGACCATCCGCAACTACGCCATGAGCCGGGGTTTTGCCGTGATGGATGCGGATCTTTCTCCGGAGCGCCGGTTTTACGGGACAAAAGGAGAGGGTACCGCCACCTACCGGGAACTGATCAAGAACCTGTCCACCAAAACCAGGCCCGACGGGGGAGCCTTATCCCTCATCCTGGAAAAATGGATCTCCGGGATCCAGACCTCCCTGATGGCTTCGGGAGCGGACAGCAAAAACCTGGACTCTCTGGTGGAGCAGAAGATCTACGAGGTTGCCGGTTCCCTGGAGGGAATGATCAACGGGTTTGAGTTTGCCAAAGCGGTGGTGCTGTACTGGCAGGCCTACCGGGAGGATGATCAGGCCAAAAAGTCCAAGGTGATCAAATGGTTCCGGGGAGAGTATCCCAACCGGACAGAGGCCAAAAAGGACCTGGGCATCAGCTTTATCGTCAATGACGAGAACTGGTACGACTTTTTAAAGCTTTTTGCTTCCTTTTTAGTGGGAGCCGGCTACAACGGGCTTTTAGTGATGATCGACGAGCTGGTGAACATCTCCAAGATTGCCCGGGCTGCCACCCGGGACAAAAACTATGAAAAGATGCTCACCATGTACAACGACGTGCTGCAGGGGAAAGCCCGGTACCTGGGCTTTTTCATGGGGGGAACCCCCCAGTGCATCGAGGACCCGTACAGAGGGGTGTTCAGCTACGAGGCGTTGAGGTCCCGGCTGCAGGAGGGACATTTCTCCACGGAGGAACTGCGGGATCTGTCTGCCCCCATCATACGTCTTTCCATGCTCTCCCCGGAGGAGATGTACATCCTGGTGGAGAAGCTGATGAACATTCATGCGGGGCTTTACCACTACGAGCCCTTCCTGACTCATGATGATCTGCTGTACTTCCTCACGGTGGAGTACAACCGGGTGGGTGCGGATTCCCACATCACACCCCGGGAAATCATAAGGGATTTCATAGAACTCATAGACATCCTTCACCAGAATCCGGGGAAGACGGTGTCGGAAATCCTGGGAAGCAACAGCTTTGAGATGGCCAAGGGCGCCAAAGAAGAAGAGATAGACAGCGAATTTGCCGAGTTCGACCTTTAATCAGAGAGCGGGTAACCCCGCTCTTTGATGTTTCAGGAGGAATCAATGGATACATTTGGAAGACTGGCCCCCTTTATCCAGGACTTTATCTACAAAAACCACTGGGAGGAGCTTCACGGCAACCAGGTGGCCGCCTGTGAGGTGATCTTTGACACGGATGACAACCTGCTGCTCTCCTCCGGCACTGCCACCGGCAAGACAGAAGCCGCCTTTCTGCCGGTTCTCTCCGAGCTTTACAGGAATCCCTCCCGGTCTGTGGGAGTTTTATACATCTCTCCTTTGAAGGCTCTGATCAATGACCAGTTTAAAAGGCTGGACCAGCTGCTGGAGGGATCCCACATCCCGGTGACCAAGTGGCACGGCGATGCCAACATGACCCAGAAAAACGAGCTGGTAAAAAATCCCCGGGGAATCCTGCAGATCACCCCCGAATCTCTGGAAAGCCTGCTGATTCACAAGCGGGGAGAAATCTTAAAGATGTTTTGCGACCTGCACTTCGTGATCATCGACGAGGTGCACTACTTCATGCGGGACGACAGGGGGATCCAGCTTCTGTGCATCCTGGAGAGGATCAAAAAACTTGCCGGAGCCAACCCCAGAAGAATCGGACTCTCCGCTACTCTGGGGGATGTGTCCCTGGCCTGTGACTGGTTAAACACCGGTACCGGACGGAACTGTGCCGCTCCCATCACGGACGAGGGAAAGAGAAGAATCGCCCTGCACGTGGAGAGGTTTGTCAATTACCCGGATCAGCGGGATACCCAGGAGAGGGACGAATCGGGAAACCTGGTAAAGGTAACCACCGGAGATATGGGAAACCGGGAACACTATGAATACCTCTTTCAGCACACGTTAGATAAAAAGACCATCATCTTCGCCAACAGCCGGGAGGAGATCGAGCTGGTGATGGCCAACCTGCGGGAGATTGCCCGGAAGAAAAAAGCCCCGGATGTGTACCGGGTTCATCACGGGAACGTATCCGCCCTTCTGCGGGAGAGCACCGAGGAGGAGATGAAATCCGGGGAGGAAAAGATTGTCACCGGGGCCACGGTAACCCTGGAGCTGGGAATCGACATCGGCTCTCTGGACCAGGTGGTGCAGATCGGAGCCCCCTTTAACGTGTCCAGCTTTGCCCAGAGACTGGGCCGCTGCGGCAGGCGGGGACAGATCCCCCAGCTTCTCTTTACCTTTGTGGAGGATATGCAGATCAGTGCCGCCGATGTGCTGGGTCCCATTAACTGGGAATTTATCCGCATCATCGCCATTATCGAGCTGTACACCCGGGACCGGTGGCTGGAACCCCTGCGTCCCGGGAAACATCCCTACAACCTGGTCTACCACCAGAGCATGAGCACTCTGAAAAGCAGCGGGGACATGAGCCCGGCGGCTCTGGCCTCCAGGATTCTCACCCTGGAACCCTTCCGCCATATCTCCAAAGAGGATTACCAGGTGCTGCTGCGCCATCTCCTGGAGATCAAACAGCTGGAGAGGTCGGAAGACGGAGGCCTTCTGATCGGCCGGGAAGGGGAGAAGGTGGTCAACAACTACAAGTTTTTAACCGTGTTTATCACTCCCGAGTATTTCCTGGTAAAGGAGGACAACAAGGCCATCGGCACCGTGGACAAGGCCTATCCCGTGGGTGTGCGCTTTTCCCTGGCGGGCATGTCCTGGGAGACCGTGGATCTGAACGTGAAGGCCAAGGTGATCTTTGTCAAGCGGGTTCCCGGCATCTCCGAGGTGGACTGGGACGTGGACTTCACAGGGGAACTTCATACGGTGCTGGTGCGAAAGATGAAATCCGTGATGGAATCGGATGTAAACTATCCCTATCTCAGTGACCGGTGTAAGGAGAGACTGGCTGAAATCCGGTACGTGGCTTCCAACAGCGGGATCCTTCGAAGGCTGGTAACCCCTCTCTCGGAGAAGAAGTATGCGGTATTCCCCTGGGTGGGAACCAGGCAGCTGGTTACCCTGAATTACCTGCTGCGCTATTACGGCATTAAGAGCCGGCTGCTGTGGGGAACCTGCATCTACCTGGAGGTGATCTTCGAGGGATCGGGGGATGAGCTGGAACAGCGTATCCGGGAGATCATCCGCACCAAACCCAACCTCTATGATCTTCCCCTTCCGGAAAAGATCCAGGTGCGGGGAAAGTACAATGAGTTTATCCCCCTGGAATTGCTGAGAAAGCAGTTTATCCTGGATTACCTGGACTTTGAAGGGCTTCAGGAATCCCTGGAGGAGCTTCTGGGAGAATACCGCAGGGAAAGGAAAGGAGAGCAGGCTTTATGAAAAGGAACGTGCTTTTTTATGGATCGGAAATCCCCTGCCGCAGATTCCCTCCCAAAGAGGAGGAATGGAACCGGGCCGTTCCCATTGGAAACGGATCCATGGGAGCCATGGTTTTCGGGGGCTGCGTGACGGACATCCTGCAGTTAAATGAAGATACCATCTGGTACGGAGGCGGGGGAAGAAACCGGGTAAATCCCAAAGCTAAAGAGAGCTATCCCCGGATCCGGGAACTTCTCACGCAAGGAAAGATCAAAGAAGCCCAGGACATGCTGGCCAGATACATGTATGCCGCTCCCCCGCAGGAGAGAACCTATGATACGGCCGGGTATCTCTACTTTGACTTTCACCCCAGGGGCACAGTCATCCAAAGCTCAAGGAGAACCCTGGATCTGGGCCGTGCCCTGGCAGGACTGGAGTACCGGGCGGAGGGAAGAACCTTCCAGCGGGAGTATTTCGCCAGTGCAGTGCATCAGGTGATTGTGGTGCACGAAAAAGCGGATACCGGGGTATTGCCTGAAATGGCGATGGACATCAGTTTCGGCCGTCCCGATGTGGACGAGATTCACATCTTTGAGGATCAGTATCTCTCCATGACCGTGCAGGAAGGGGGAGGAGGCTGCCGGTACTGCGTGATGGCCTCTGCCTCTCATCAGGGCGGGGAGATGGAGGTGGTCCGGGACCAGATCCGCATCAGCGGAGCCTCGGAAGTCACCTTCTACATCACCATCCGTTCCGACTTCTACGGGGATGATATCGAGAAGTGGGCCCTGGAAAAACTGAAGGCTGCGATGAGCATCTCTTATGAGGAGCTTAAAACTGCCCATGAAAAAGAGTACCGAGGATACTTTGACCGGATGGATCTGGAACTGAACCCGGAAGAGGGTGAGGGGGAAGATCTGACCATTTCCCAGGCTCTGGAAAAGATGCGTTCCGGTGAGGAGGTTCCCGGCTTTGGAGAGAACTACTTCCAGTTTGGAAGATATCTCATGATCTCCAGCAGCCGTCCGGGTTCCCAGCCCGCCAACCTGCAGGGGATCTGGAACCGGGATGAACACCCGGCCTGGGGCAGCAAATACACCATCAACATCAATACGGAGATGAACTACTGGCCGGCAGAGCCCTGTAATCTCTCCGACTGCCACCTGCCTCTCTTTGACCTGCTCTGGAGAATGCTGCCAAACGGAGAGAAAGTAGCAGAGGACATGTACGGGCTGGAGGGATTTGTGGCCCACCACAACACGGATCTCTTCGGGGACTGTGCTCCCCAGGATCAGTGGATGCCCGCCACCATCTGGCCCATGGGAGCCGCCTGGCTTTGTACCCACATCTGGACCCACTATGAGTACACCCTGGATCTGGACTTTTTGAAAAAACACATGACGCTGATCAAGGAGGCCTGCCGCTTCTTAAGTCAGTATCTCTTTGAAAATCCGGAAGGAAAACTGGTCACCGGTCCCTCCACCTCCCCGGAGAACTCCTATGTTCATCCAGGCGGAGAGACGGGACATGTGTGCAACGGTCCCACCATGGATACGGAGATCATCCGGGAACTGTACCGGGACTGCATCAGGGGAGCAGCGCTTACCGGAACGGAGGATGAACTTACCCGTCAGCTGCAGGACCAGCTTACCCGGCTTCCTGATTTCGGGATCGGAAAGTACGGTCAGCTGATGGAGTGGGATTCGGACTACGAGGAAGTGGAGCCGGGACACCGGCATGTATCCCACCTCTTTGCCCTCTATCCCGCCAGACAGATCACGTACGAGGAAACCCCGGAGCTGATGAAAGCCGCCAGGAAAACCCTGGACCGCCGCCTTTCCAACGGAGGAGGCCATACCGGCTGGTCCAGAGCCTGGATCATCTGTCTCTTTGCCAGGCTTCGGGATGGAGAGAAGGCTTATGAAAACCTGCATTCCCTCTGGACCGGATCCACTTATGACAACCTCTTTGACCGTCATCCCCCCTTCCAGATCGACGGAAACTTTGGTGGAACCGCCGGAATGGCGGAGATGCTTCTTCAAAGTGACTCCGAAGGAAGAATGTGGCTGCTTCCGGCTCTTCCAAAGGCCTGGAAATCAGGAAAGGTCAAAGGTCTTAGAAGCCGTCTGGCCAGAGAAGTGGATCTGGAGTGGAAGGACGGTACCCTCACCAAAGGAGTGGTCCGCATGGAGAAAGGCGGAACCTGCATCCTGATGCTTCCGGACAGGTATGAAGTTACATCCCCAAAGGCGAATGTCAGAAAAACACAGGAGGGATTCGTCTGTGAGGGTGTGGGAGAATGTGAGGTGCAGATCAGACTGCGATCATAACAGAATAACATAAAGCATGATAAGCCCGTGGGACAGGTCCTCCGGGCTTTTATAGTAACAAGATAAAAAAACCAAAAGGATTCCAAAAAAGAAAAATCTTGCGCTCCAACTGAAAAGCAGGTATGATGTTTTAAAGGAGGGCAGCAAAGATGGAAAAGTACAGGGCAAGGATTGCGGATGAAATCCTTAAAAAGCGTCTGCAGGGAAAGGGAGCCGTTTTGATTACGGGCCCCAGAGGGTGCGGAAAGACCACCACCGCGGAGCAGGTCGCCGGCAGTGCGCTCTACATGGAGGATCCGGAGAGCAAAGACCAGAACCTGATGATGGCGGATCTTTGTCCCAAACGGCTTTTGCAGGGACAGACTCCCAGACTTCTGGATGAGTGGCAGCATGCTCCCAAACTCTGGGATGCGGTGCGCTTTGAGGTGGATCACCGGGAGGGAATGGGACAGTTCATTCTCACCGGATCAGCGGTTCCTGCATCCACCAGGGACATTTATCATACGGGGACAGGACGTTTTTCCAGGGTTTCCATGAGGCCCATGAGTCTTTATGAATCCCGGGATTCCACCGGGGAAGTAAGCCTTAGAGAGCTTTTTGAGACCCCGGAGCAGATCGACGGGGGAAATCCCCTTGACATGGACAGGCTGGCCTTTCTCGTATGCCGGGGAGGCTGGCCGAAGGCTGTGGAACTGCAGCAGGCGTATGAGAACTTCGACTCTTTTTCCGGCATCACCAGGAACCCGGAAAGAATGAAGCGCCTGATGAAAGCTTATGCCCGCAATCAGGGAGCACAGGAGTCAAAGACAAAGATCTGCGCAGATATGGCCGCCCATGAGGGGGAGACGCTCTGCAGAGATACAGTTTCTTCCTATATTAATGCGCTGAAAAACATCTTTGTGATTGAGGAGCTGGAGGCATGGCATCCTGTTCTTCGCACGAAGACGGCCATCCGGACTTCCAGCAGGATGTATTTCATGGATCCGTCCATTGCTGTTGCAGCACTGGGACTTAAATCCCAGGATCTTCCCGAAGATCTGAAGACATTTGGCATGCTCTTTAAGGCCCTGTGCATCCGGGATCTGAAGGTGTATGCCGATGCGTTGGATGGAGAGGTCCTCCATTACAGGGATAAGACAGGACTGGAATGTGATGCGGTGATCCGTCTGAGAAAAAATGGAGCCTGTGGTCTGGCTGCAATCAGACTGGGGGGAGAGGCGATGATCGAAGAAGGAGTGAAAACCCTCGGGAAACTGAGAGATAAGCTGGATACCAGGAGGATGAAGGCTCCTGCATTTCTGATGGTGATGATTGGTCTTGGCGATTATGCTTATAGAAGAAGGGACGGGGTGTATGTTGTCCCTGTGGGATGTCTGAAGAACTGAAAGATGTGATTGTCTCGGTGAACATTCTGCCAAAGTGCCGAACAATATGGAGCCAAATCACAGGTTGATTTTGGGCCAGATCGCCGAAAACTCAGGCAGCAGGCTTTTGGATGTGAATTTTATTCCTTTGTTTTGTCAATTATTAGGTATCCCATAAATGCCTTTTAATGAGTATTTCTACCGGGAAACCAGCAGGGTGGTTCCGTCGGAAACTTTTTCCTCATGTGTTTTGTTATGTATTCTATCCGATGATTTCATATTTTTCATGAAAAGTAACAGGAATACTTTTGCCTTTTCCCATATCCCGTGGTACACTAAAACGGTGGGACACAGCATAAAAGCTGCACATTTAGGGATCCACAATGATATTTTTCATGAAGGAGGAGAACGATTATTATGAACTTCAGGCAAAAACACCGCCGGCTTGTCTGTCTGCTGCTGGCACTTATTATGACGCTGGCTCTTTGCGGTACAAGCGTTGAGGCAGCAGACAAATGGACTTTAGAAGACAACAACCGTTCAATCACAAACGGCAAAGACACGTATTACATTAAGATCGATACGCTTTACAAAAAAACATCCAGCGGCAAGGAACAGAAGATTACCCAGTGGAATCTGAGCGGTCACCAAACCCTCACTATGGAACATGTCTACAAAAACAAAATATATGTGTGGCTGACCACGTATGCTGATGTTTCAACCATAGCTTCCGGAATTCTCTACTCAGTTGATTCCAGAACAGGAAAGAAGACAAAAGCGGTCACCAACTGTCTGCCTCTGTCGGCATACGGCCAGTACCTCTATGCCTACTCCACAAAAGAGATTGCGTCCGGACCCCGTACGGCATACATCTGGAAGGTTTCCGGAAACAAAATGAAAAACATTGGGAAACTGGGTGATAAAATCTTCGTCCGCAATGGTCCTATAGTGTACAGGGGAAAGTTGTACTATGCCTCCTATGAGGGCATTGGCATGAACAACATGACCGTTTACAGAAGCAACCTGGATGGAACCAGACCCAAAAAGCTGTTCAACCTCGACAGTAACGGGGAATACGCGCAGATCGTTCTGTCCGGAGTGCATGCAAAAACCATTGACGTGGATGTGTTCACGACCTCCGGTTGGATGTATTATGAGTATAACCTGAAAACGGGGAAAGTAACCACAAGAGCCAGATAGGGCTGATGAAAGGACCCCATACTGAAGATTTTGTCCGGTACAGGGGTCCTTTTGCTGTTTGGTCAAGTTAAATTTCAAAGTTTTTTTAAGCTTTTTGTCGGGCAGTGTAAGAAGCCCGGAAATGACAGCACTTTTTTGACCTGACTTGGGGATGATCTCTTCCAGGCCCGGGTTCAATCTTTGCGGATTTCACAGAGAGAGGAAAGACCCTGCTTTCCCTTTTTGTTGATTTTACCTTTTGTTCCATAGCGGGCTGTACACTTCTTTCTTTCATTTGATCTTTTTAATTTAATCTATGAAAAGTCATGCAGAGAAGTTCCCTGACGGATTTAAGTAAAATCTCATAAATTTATTCTCACAGGATTTAAGCACCCTGGAAATCTGCGCGCTCCATGT
>CAZJYM010000026.1:0-20140 GCA_964550245.1 uncultured Blautia sp.
CCTGGAACAGCGATAAGGGAAATGTTGGAATTGCTTACGGACGCGGAGACTGGCTTTATGTAGTGCAATCCACTGTACTTTACGGCTATAACCTGAAGACCGGGACAAAGAAGATAGTTATGCGAAATTGCTATCCTATTGGATTCAATATAGACGGATGCGGACCCTACTTTTATACCAGCGAATACACATCGGGCGATTTCTTTAACGCAGGCTATGTCTGGAAACTCTCCGGCGCCACCGCAAAAAAGGTGGGAACACTGGGGAAACATGTAAAATGTACTTATGTCGTGGGGAAAGAAGTAGTTGTTATAGATTTTCCTGAAGACGGGTCTCTGCAGAAAATGGCAATCTACAAATGCAATCCAAACGGTAAGGGAAAAAGGGGGAGTTATGTACTGGAAGTGGCTCAAGGGCACATATATCCTGAAGGTTACAGTGACACCAGTATTGAGATATATGCGGATGACTTTGTCAAAAGAACATCCACCCACTATTCTTACGATATAAGGGCGGGCAAGCTCAACGTTGTAAAGGCGGTTCAATAACTTTAATGATTTTACAGATATAACATCAAAGCCATGAAAAACATCATCTACTATCAAAGGAGGGTAAAATGAAAGAAAACAGAATGCGCAAGCTTTTCAGCATTCTCTGCATGATCCTTGTATTCACGCTGGCGATCCCCAGCGTGACCGAAGCAGCGTCGGTGGCTTCATGGTCCTGGGAATATGATAATGAGGATCATATTTACAAGTGGTATTGCGTCGGGAAAAAAGGCTATTTCTACTATAAGGGCAGTTCATTGTATCAGCATACAAGCGGAAAGAGCAAAAAGATTGCTTCCTGGAACGGCGATAAAGGAAACATTGAAATTGCTTACGGACGCGGGGACTGGCTCTATGTACAACAATCTAATGTCCTTTACGGCTATAACCTGAAGACCGGGACAAAGAAGGTAGTCATCCGCAAATACTATCCTGTTGGGTTGAATATAGAGGGATGCGGACCCTACGTTTATTCCAGAGCAGCTCCACTGGACGATGCCTTTAACACAGCTTATGTCTGGAAACTCTCCGGCGGCACTGCAAAAAAGGTGGGAACACTTGGAAAACATGTAAAAAATACTTACGTCGTGGGAAAGACAGTACTTATTGAAGAATTTCCGGAAGACGGGCTGTTAGGAAAGATGGCGCTTTACAAGTGCAATCCAAACGGCAAAGGGAAAAAACGGGAATTTTTACTGGAAGTGACTCAAGGGCGAATCTATCCGGAAGGTCACAGTGACACCAGTATTGAGATATATGCGGATGACTTTGCAAAAAGAACATCCACACACTATTCTTACGATATAAAGACGGGTAAGCTCACCGTTGTGAATGTAAATCACTTTTAACCTGCCTGTCAGGACACTCTCCCTGTCCTGACTCCGGTATTCCAGCAGACTCCTGCTCATCCTCTGTCTTCGACAGGGATGAGCAGGAGTCTTTTTCTATAGAATCATCAAAGGATTTTCATGGGCATCCAGCGCAGGTAGTCCCCGGAGACCAGGCTGTAGCGGATCCCCTGGTACTCCCCCAGAATGCTGTCATGAAACCGGGATTCCCCGTGAGAGTGGGCATAGATCACCTGCTCGGCTCCGTACTCCCGGGCCATGTCGGTAAAACCGCTTCTCTTTTCCAGGATGTTGGTGGGCGGATAGTGCAGAAACATGATGAACTTCCGGTATCCGTCCTTTCTGGCCAGCTCGAAAGAAGTCCGAAGTCTGGTCAGTTCTCTGGCTACCAGCTTTTCGGCATGCTGCTGCTCCTTTTCATCCCATCCCACGATCCGTCCCCTCCGGTCCAGGTAAAAAGGGCCCTCAAAGGTAAAACCCTTGGTCCCCACCAGGGCATACTCCCCGTATGTCTCATAGCTGTCCTGCAGGAAGTTAAGATCCGGCCGGAACTGCTGATTAAGACCGGCTGTTTTCTTCGCGTCCCAAAACATGTCGTGGTTTCCCCGGATCAGGATTTTTCTTCCCGGAAGATCCCGGATGTACTGGAAGTCCATCCGGCATTCCTCCAGGTTCTTTCCCCAGCTGTGATCTCCCACCAGCACCAGGGTATCCTCCGGTCTGATCAGCCTGGCACAGTTCTTCTTAAACTTCTCCTCATGGTTTCTCCACACCCGGTCATGGAGCTGGGAGGGAGCTTTCAGCTCAGACTGAAAGTGCAGATGCAGATCGCCAATGGCATATAGACTCATGTTGGTATCTCCTTAAATCCTGCCCTGATCAACCACTCTTTTTATAGAAACGCAGGCGTATTCGTGGTATGATCAGGGCAGGAGGTGTTCGTATGTCTTTAAAACTTGTGAAAGAATTTACGGGGGTTGTCTTTGCCCCCAGAAAGAATGAGATAAAACCCGGAAGCGGGGTGCTCTACCCCAGAGTCATCGAGCTAAATCACGCCGGGGAGGAAAACGGCACCCTGCTGGCAGCCTTTGAATACTACTCCAGGCGGGAGCCGGCCGTGGTTCCAATCTATAAGAGCACAGACGGAGGCAGATCCTGGGAGCATTTCTCCGATGTGGAGGATACCAAACACGACTGGGGAATCCGTTTCCAGCCGGTACTTCTGGAACTTCCGAAGCCCTGCGGGGATCTGCCTGCCGGAGCCATCCTCTTTGCGGCCAACTCCATTCCCCTGCAGGCCTTTGAGCCGGACAACCCTCCGGACTACATCGGTACGGAAATCCTGCTTCATGTAAGCCTGGATCAGGGAAAAACCTGGACCTACCGCTCTACCATCGCCTTCGGAGGAGTTCCCAAAGAGTACAACTGGGACTGCCTGGGCCCGGTGTGGGAACCCTTCCTGTATTTAAACGCTCATGGAGAACTGACGTGCGTGTACTCCGATGAAAAGCTGCACAGTGACCACATCTTAAACCAGTGCCTCCAGATCATCACTTCCCCGGACGGAGGAAAGACCTGGCGGGAACCAAAGCTGGCCGTAGCCATCCCCGACGGGGTTAAGCGTCCCGGCATGGCCATTGTCACCAGACTTCCCAATGGAAAGTACTTCATGTGCTACGAGATTGTCAATACCCCTGACGAAAGCATCCACTTCAAGATCTCCGATGACGGAGTGGATTTCGGGGATCCTGCCCTCTACGGAACCAGGCCCCAGACCGCTGACGGAAAGTATCTGGGAAGCATGCCCTACTGTCTGTGGACCAAAAACGGAGGACCAGATGGGACCATCATCCTCAGCGGCAAGCGGGACAGCGGATGGCTGGGCCTGCGGGATCCGGGAAAGTTCCTGGTCAACACCCATCTGGGGGAAGGTCCCTGGGAACAGGTGAACATGCTGGTCTCCTATGATTCCCGGATTCATCAGGCCGGATGGAGCATGGGCATGGCCGTAATCGAAAACGACACCAAACTGATCCAGCTGGCTCCTGTTCAGATGGATCCCTCCCTTCTCCAGATTTCCTACGGCATTGCCACGATGGAAACCGTTTGAAAGCAGTAATAAGAAAACCGGGACTTCCTGCGAAGTCCCGGTTTTCTCCGGAAGGCTCTTCCGGAGTGTTCTTTCACCGCCGCCTCGTGGTAAGACCGCAAGGCGTTATCCTCCTGTACCATGTGTCCGCCTGTGGGCACACGGCAGCGCGTATCAGAAACAGGTTCCCGGTTCCCAACAATCAGTTCATCCATCGACACATCGAAGAACTGACTCAGGGCATAAAGGTTGTCCACACTGGGGATATTCCCGCCGCTCAGCCACCGGTACACCGTCTGTACGCAGGCCAGAGACAGATACTCACAGATATCCGCCGGCGTTACATGATTCTCCTTCATCAGCTTTCTCAAATGTGCTCCCGTCTTTTCCCTGTCAATCATTGGATACATTAAAACCCTCCCGTAGGCAAATCAACTGCAGTCACTTCTATTCTCAACCGCCGCTCCGTTGAGAACGGCAGAGGAACAATCCATACTTTTGTCCTGTGATTTACGGTACTTGTCAGCCGGGTAAACTTTACGGCTGCCTGAAAACGTGGGTGAGCGCTGAAATGATTGTATTAACAGTATAAATGACGATTCACATTTTTGATATGTCTAATTTCACAAATATGAATCTCCCATTTGGTCATAATAACCAATCCGGTGATTCAGACGTCAGATCAATCCGAAGTGTTTACAGGCGTTCCAGATCCCATCCTCATACAGGGAATCCGTCACGTAATCCGCAGCTTCTTTGGCAACCCGGGAGCCGTTGCCCATGGCTACAGCCGTTCCGGCAGCCTCAAACATGCCCATGTCATTGGCGCTGTCCCCAAAGGCGAAGGTGTCCTTTACGTCCAGCCCCAAGATTTCACAGACTTTCCGGATCCCTATTCCCTTGTGAAAGCCCTTAGGAACAATCTCCACCACCGCCTGATTGTGGATGATAAAGTCAAAGTCCTCCTTCATGGCTTCCATGCAGCCCTTCTGGTCTCCATGATCCGTAGCGCAGGAAAACTTGCACACCTTCCACTCTCCCCAGTAAGCATCAATGGGACGAAGAGTGTCTCCCATCTCCTCTTTCAGCTTTTTGGCATAGGGATCACCCCCGAAGGCTTCCAGATCCAGGTACAGATAGTCCTTTCCCTCCAGGATGGGAACAAATCCGTACTCTCTCATGGTCTTTACCGCAAAGGTCACCAGATCCCGGTCCATCTCATGGTAAAACACTGTTTCTCCCCGGTATTCGATCATGGTGCCGCATCCGGAGACGATTCCGTCAAAGCCAAGGCCAAGAAGCTGCGGATCCTGGATGAAGGCCCGGCTTCTGCCGCTGCAGAGAAAGGTCAGGTGTCCATTTTCTTTGAGAGCCTTTATGGCCTGACGGGTACTTGCGGGGATCTGGTTGTCAAATCCCCACAGGGTGCCGTCGATATCAAAAAACAGGGCTTTCGTCTTCATTGCACACTCTCCGGCCTCATAAACGGAAGCTTAAACTCCTGCTTTAACTCTATCACCAGGGTATCGATGTGAATTCCGCTCTGGGCAAAGTAGAGCTTGACAAAGTTGTGGGACTGGACAAAGGGCCCCAGGATCTGGTCCACCTGGATCCATTCTCCGTCCGTTCCGTTCAGGGTTATGGTACCCATCAGCTTTCCGTTGTTGAAAACGGAGAAGGGAACCTGGGCAATTCTGGATCCTTCCACCTTCACCTTCATGGAAAGAGAGTAAAGCCCGATAATGGAGGATTCAATCCCCACAAGCACGTTTTTCCCCTTGGAGGTATCCATGTCCTTCCCGTCCAGTTCCAGTCTCTCCTTCATGGGATAGAAAGTCATGTCAAAGTCTACTCTGTCGTCCTCATCCATCTCCTTTACTGAATCCAGTTCCTCCTGGCTGAGTCTCCCCATCTCCCGCAGCATGGCGGGGGAACGCATAAGGACTTTCAGGATGTTCATGGCGCTTCTCTGCAGGGCTCCCCGTTTCAGGGTACCGTTTTTCAAGGACTCTTCCAGGTTGTCCCCTGCGCTGTTGGCCTGGGAATTTTGAACCACCATGTACACATCGTTCTGAGAACGGACCATGGCGGCGGTATTGGTCATGGTCTGGGACTTTCCCTCCTCATTGAGTTCTGCCCACCAGTCGGTCATCACCATTCCTTCATAGTGCCATTCACCTCTCAGGATGGTGGTGAGCAGATCATAGCTGCTTCCGGTCCACAGTCCGTTGACGGCTCCGTAGGTGGACATGATGGAGTAGGCCTTTCCTTCCTTTACAGCAATCTCAAAGCCCTTCAGGTAGATCTCCCGCAAAGCTCTCTCGGAAACCACCGAGTTGTACCTTCTCCTGTGGTGTTCCTGATTGTTGCCTGCAAAGTGCTTGATGGTTCCCGTCACCCCGTACTCGTTCATTCCCTGAAGCTGGGCAGAGGCCATCTTTCCGGTAAGCAGAGGATCCTCGGAAAAGTATTCGAAGTTTCTTCCATTGAGAGGATTCCTGTGAATGTTCATGCCGGGTCCTAAAAGGGTGTCCACCCGGTTCTTCCGAAGTTCGGATCCGGTCAGCACAAAGAGCTCCTTTACCAGATCAGCATTAAAGGTGCAGGCCAGACAGGTGCCATTGGGCATGGAGAAGGCCGGGGTACCACAGTCCATACGGATGCCGGAAGGTCCGTCCGAGCAGCAGCCGCAGGGGATCCCAAAGCCTTTCAGGGAATCCGTCACCCCTCCGAAGGCTCCCGCCGTACCCGGGGTAACCTTGGGTGAGCACATTCCCTCACCCCGTACCATGCAGCACAGATCCTCATCACTTAACTGCGCCGTAAAGTCCTCCAGAGAGACCTTTCCGTCATACACATCCTGGAGACGGTATCCCTGATCCCCGGTGAAGGGGATCTCCTTTACCGGATCCGTCAGGATTCTGTCCTGAAGGGAATATGTGCGAAGGGGAACCGGTTCCCACACCAGTTTCTTTTCCCCAGCTTCTGACACCTCCGCCTTCATCCTCTGAAAGCCTTCCACCGGAGAGAGGGCTTCTTTGCAGGTTTCCAGCACAGAGAGCTTCTCCTGATGGAAGCCTCCTGTTTTTTTCGCACTTCTCACATCCGTTCCCACATAGAAATCATAGGACCCTTCTTCCAGCACATAGCAGGACTTGTGTCCCGTTATGCCGCTGTCATCATAGGAGGAAAGGGCATAATCATCCACGGTAAAGTTAAGTTCCGCGCTCTCCCCAGGAGCAAGGATCCCAGTCTTTCCAAAGGCGGTTAAAACCCTGGAGGGCTTTCCCAAAACTCCATTGGGAGCCTGTACGTAGACCTGAACCACTTCCTTTCCGGAGCAGTCCCCCACATTCTTTACAAGTGCCCGGATCCGGCTGCTGCTGTTTTCATGAGAGACATACTCTCCCCTGACCTCAAACTTCGTGTAGGAAAGACCAAAGCCAAAGGGATAAAGGACCTTTTCCCTGGCAAAGGTCTCAAAGTACCGGTAGCCCACATAGATGTCTTCTACATAGCTGTTTCCCCATTCTCCGCCAAAAGCGGAGGCAGATGGGTAGTCTTCAATGGACCTGGCGATGGTGTCAGAGAGCTTTCCGCAGGGATTTACCCTTCCGGTAAGCACGTCCGCCACACCGTTTCCGCCCTCCTGGCCTCCCTGCCACACGTAAAGTACGGCATCCGGCTTTATCTCTTCCACCCAGTTCATGTCGATGATGTTGCCCACGTTTAATACCACGATCATCCGCTGAAAGCCGGAGCGCACCGCCTGAAGCATCTCTTCTTCCCCGGAAGAAAGGAGGTAGCTTCCCGGCACCGCCGCGGCGTCCCGGTCTTCCCCGGCGGTACGGCCGATCACCACCACCGCCGCGGCGGAGGCAGCTGCTGCCTTTTTTACCACTTCCGGATCCAGGGGCATCTCTTTCTGGCTCCAGGGTTCTGCTCCCCAGCCGGCTCCGATCTCCAGGGGATTATCCTTCAGCCAGTCCCTGTAGACATTCTCCAGCTCCTCATTGATCTGAAGATCCTTCTCCTGCTTCAGGGCATCCAGGATCCCCGTCACATAGCGGGTATTGACCATTCCCCCGGAGCCTGTGCCGCTCTTATAGTAGTCAAACTGAATTCTTCCAAAGACTGAGATCTTCTCTCCCGCTCTCAAAGGCAGGGCCTGATTCTCATTTCTTAAGAGAACGGCTCCTTCCGCAGCTGCCCTTCTGGCAGTCTCCGCATATTTTTTCCAGTCAACGATATATCTGTTTCCCATATTTCCTCCAGATGCAATAGAAAAACTTCCTATTAGATATAGGGCCATTATACTTTCTGAAGTGCAAATAAGTCAAGCCTTACAAAACCTGTAACAATCCTGTTGACAGGATGTGAAAAAGGTGCTATCCTGTAATAAGAAATGTTACAGGTTGAAAAAACACTGTCGGGAGGAACAGACCATGCAGATCACCAGCCGCTTTACCATTGGGGTGCACATCCTGACCGCCGTGGACTACTTTAAGGACCGGACCGTCACCAGCAGCTTCCTCGCCGGAAGCGTCGGAGTTAATCCGGTTATCATCCGCAGTGTGATGGGACAGCTTAAAAATGCGGGGATCCTCTCCAGCAGTAAGGGAAAGAGCGGGATTACCCTCTCACGGGACCTGAAGGATATCACCTTTTATGATGTCTACAAAGCTGTAGACTGTGTGGATGAAGAGGGGCTCTTTCACTTTCATGAAAACCCCAGCACAGATTGCCCTGTAGGCCGAAACATCCACGCCGCCATGGCAGATAAACTGCAGCAGATCCAGGAATCCATGGAGGAGCAGATGAAACAGATCACCCTGGCGGATGTGGCCGGGGACGTGAAAAAGAGAATCCTGACACAGTCGGAAAGGAGCCTGGAAGATGACACACAGTGAAGAGAGAATCTACCTCATCAAAGAACTGCTTGAGGAAGATCCCCAGTATGAAAACATTTCCATCCCCGCAGATGAACAGGGACAAAAGAACCTGCTGCGCAGCCTGATGAATGTGCGGCCGCCCCGTCCCGTCTCTGAGGAATTTTTAAAGATTCAGGATGAATACCTCTCTGAGGAGAGAGACAGGACAGGAATTACAGAAGGGGACCTGCTGCCGGCTCTGGCATCAGATGACAGACTGGTCCTGTGGCAGGGAGATATCACCACCCTGAAGGTTGATGCGGTGGTGAATGCAGCCAACAGCGCTTTACTGGGCTGCTTCTACCCGCTTCATTCCTGCATCGACAACATCATCCACTCCAAAAGCGGGATAGAACTGAGGCTTTACTGCAATGAGATCATGGAAAGGCAGGGCCATGAGGAACCTGTGGGACAGGCCAAAATCACCCCCGGCTTTAACCTGCCTGCCCGGTATGTGCTGCACACCGTAGGACCCATAATCCGCTATGGGGTTTCAAAAAGAGACTGCGAGCTTTTAGCCTCCTGCTACCGGTCCTGCCTCAGGCTGGCGGATGAGAACAGCTGTAAAAGCATCGCCTTTTGCTGCATCTCCACCGGAGAATTTCATTTCCCCAATGAGAGGGCAGCACAAATCGCAGTCAGTACTGTAAAGGAGTACCTGCAGGGGGATACCGGCATCACCCGGGTTATCTTCAACGTTTTTAAAGATAAGGATCTGCAGATCTACCGCAGGATCCTGGGGGAAGACCGATGAAAAACGAGAAAAAAGAGATTGAAAGGCTCTCAAAAGCCCTGGAACAGACAAAAACCCTGATCATAGGAGCCGGAGCGGGACTTTCCGCTTCGGCAGGATTTTCCTATACGGGAGAGCGCTTTGAGAAGTATTTCCATGACTTTTCCCAGAAGTATCACTTCCGGGACATGTATTCCGGGGGATTCTGCTCCTTCGAATCGGAAGAGGAGTTCTGGGCCTACTGGAGCCGCTACATCTTTATCAACCGATACATGGATGCACCCATACCGGTCTATGAAAGGCTTCTCCAGCTGGTAAAGGACAAAAACTACTTTGTGATCACCACAAATGTAGACCACTGCTTCCAGAAAGCAGGGTTTGACAAACAAAGGCTTTTTTACACCCAGGGAGACTACGGTCTCTTTCAGTGCAGCGAACCCTGTCATCCGGATACGTATGACAATAAGGATGTGATCCAGGAGATGGTCACATCCCAGGGATATGAAATCCAGGATGGTATCTTAATTCCTCCGGAAGACAAGCCCCCAGAGATGAAGGTTCCATCTGACCTGATCCCCCATTGCCCGAGATGCGGCAAAATCATGACCATGAATCTCCGCTCCGATGACACATTTGTAGAGGATGAGGGATGGCACCGGGCAGCCAGGAGGTACAGGGCCTTTCTGGAAGAGAACCAGGGAAAATCCATCCTGTTTCTGGAGCTGGGTGTTGGCGGCAACACCCCCGGCATCATCAAGTATCCCTTCTGGCAGATGACTCTGAAAAACCCAAAGGCTGTCTACGCCTGCCTGAACTACAGCGAGGCTTACGCACCCAGGGAGATCCGGGAGCAGTCCATCTGTATCAGCGGAGATGCAGGGGAAATTTTGAATCAGCTGTAACTGAGGATGGGCATCAACAGAAAAAGCGCCGCATCTGCTGCGGCGCTTTTTCTGTTGATGATATGTGAGGTTAAAATTCCACCTTGTACAGGGCCTTCGACTCGGGCACATAAGGAGCCGAAGCGTTAAAGCGTGCGGTATGCAGGTTGTCAAAGTATCTCCCGTTAATCCGTACATATCCGTGCCCATCCACGATAATCACCGTGGGCTGATAACCCAGCTCTACCGCACAGGCAGCCAGGCAGCAGGCGAAGTTATAGCAGTTGCCCCGCAGGGTGGGAGACTGAAACATGCTGATGGCCTTCTTGTAATACCATTCATCCTCCTCAAACTGAGCATAGCTCATGGTGACGTCGGGGGCATACTCAACATAGTAATACATGTAGTAAAAACAGTACTTCAGCTTTTCCATGTTGCTGACGGCCGCCGTATTGATCCCGGACTGCTGAGCCACGTTCACACATTTCTCTATGAACTTGTCCGCCTCCTGCAGACATTGAGTCCTCAGGGTAGGCACCTCCACCGCCACACCGTCACTGCCGATGTTGTAGTACACCCCGTCTATGAGACACATCTGCCGGTTGGTGACCATGGCACCTCCGCGGTTAAAGTAGTACAGATTCTTTCCGATCTTAAAGAGACCGCCCTCATACCGTGTCCTGTCAGAGTTGATATAATATTTCTTCCCGTTCAGGGAAACCCATCCGGTCTTGGGGCTGAGCACCCCGTTCTTCCTGAAGTAGTAAAACTTTCCGTCGATCTCTTTCCAGCCAACGGCTCTTTTCCCGTTCGGCTTGACGTAATAGGTCTTCCCTTTCTTTCCGGTGTGCCATCCGGGAGTCTCCTTGGTTTTTGCACCCGCCTGAAGGAGATCCGGCTGTGCCGCACTCACCTGAGATACGCAGGCCAGGGCCAGCATGAGCAGAATTAAAGGCATCGCTATTCTTTTTTTCATAACAAACACCCCGTTTTTTGTTTTACATTATACACCCGTATTTGCATATTTCAAGGGTAATCTTTACGGCAAAACAGGCAGAAAATGCAGCAAAACAGGTAAAATTCTGTCTCATTCCCGTGTCAAATCATGAAGAAAAGGCAGTTATGTGGGGTAAATTTTTTCGCACATACACACTATTTTCAGCACATTTCCAGTATGCTGTCAGCAAAATCACCGTTACTGCAGGAAAAACTATCTGTGTTAATGTAAAATAGAACAGGCATCTTTTCAAAAAGAGTAAAAAGGCTGTATTCCTGCAGCGCATTTCAGGGAGGAAGAAATGAAAGAGAAATTTAAAAAAGGACTGAAGGGGATCTTATTTCTGCTTCTCCTTCTGGTGATGACAACGGGATTCCCAGGAAAGCCCGTCCGTGGTGACGAGATTTCAGTCTCGGAAAGGTCGGCCGGAGAGATCATCCGCTTCAAAGGCAGCAGCGGGAAATACCTTCAGCTCAAGAAGGGGAAATTTTATCTCAAAAACAGGAAGGGAAACCCCCTGACCGGTCCCCAGTACCTGAAAATTCCTTCCGTTCACGGACTTCATTCGGGGTACTACATGTTTGACGACTCCGGTAAGCTTCTTCAAAATGAAGGCGTCTACTTTTTCCGAAAAGCCAGAGCCGGAAGTGCCGTGTTTTCCGGGTACTACTACACCACCTCCCTGGGCCGGTTTGTCCGCAATGACTACGGCCTCTGCTATCTCTCCGGCTTTCAGTGCAGGGGCATGACCTTCAGCGGGTATTTCTACCTGGGGGAGTACGGCAAGCTCTGCGACATCTCCGGGAAAGAACAGGTCAGATACCTGCAGGGGCGCAGCGTACACGGTACCCGGTTTCCCGCCAACTACTACTGGTTCAACAAGTTCGGAAGGCTGAGCACCAATGCGGACTTCCATGACGTGAAGGGTAAGGCAAACGGGGTGCGTTTCCAGGGATCCTACTATTTCGGCGCGGAAAACGGAGGGCTGCTGCAAAAGCAGGGCTGGATCACTGTGGGTGGGAAGAGTTACTATATCTCCTCCCGGGGGAAGAAGTATACAAACCGCTGGGTAAACGGCTACTACCTGCTGCCGGACGGCACCATTGCCAGGAGCATGAAACTCCCAGACGGCTCCTATGTGGACAGTGACGGAAAGAAATGCTCCCCGGAAGGGATCAATGCCAGCGGCCTGACCAATCAGCTCCAGGAGATTATCGCCGGATACGATGGCACCTGGTCCGTCTATGTGAAGGATTTAAATACCGGCACCACAATCAGCATCAACGATACCCCCATGCAGCCCGCCAGCATCATCAAGTCCTTTGTTATGGCCTCCACCTTTGAGCGGATTAGCCGGGGAGAGCTCCCCTACAGCGATCAGGTAAAAAGTCTACTGACGGAGATGATCACCGAAAGCAGCAACGATGCCTACAATAAACTGGTAGGGATGAACAGCCCGGATCAGTCCTTTCTCTCCGGGACAGAAGTGGTGAACCGGTATCTCATGGAAAACGGCTACAGCAGCACCACCTGCCACAGCACCCTCCATCCCTCTTCCTCTCCCTTTATGAGCAACGGTACAAACCGGACCACCGTCCGGGACTGCGGGCTTCTTCTGGAGAGGATCTACCGGGGCACCTGTGTCTCCCCGGCTTTTTCCCAGGAGATGTTAAACCTTCTCCTTGGGCAGACCAGACGGGCCAAGATTCCGGCAGGCCTTCCCGCAGGAACAAAGGTAGCCAACAAAACAGGGGAAACGGATGTCCTTCAACATGATATGGCCATTGTCTACGGTCCCCGGACCACCTATATTCTGTGTGTGTTTTCCAGCACGTCCGAGTATAACGGCATTATGGGGATCCGTAAGATCACTTCCGCCGTACACTCGTACCTCAACTGACAGAATGGTTCAATGGTTCAATTTTTCAAGGATTAAGAACAGGCGCCTGCCGGAGGCAGGCGCCTGTTCTTCTTGTAAACAAGTTCAAATGGCTTCTTCTTATTTTTTATCATGAACTTCCCGATCGTATTGCTTCTATTATAATGGATCTCTTTCAGATCAGTACTTCTACACTGCCGTCTCAAACTGGGCATTGTAAAGCGTCGCATAGAACCCGTTCTTCTCCAGAAGCTCCTCATGGGTTCCCTGCTCCACGATATCCCCGTCCCGCATCACCAGGATCAGATCCGCATTGCGGATGGTGGAAAGCCGGTGGGCAATGACAAAGGAAGTACGGCCTTTTAACAGGGTATCCATGGCGGCCTGAATCAGGTGTTCCGTTCGGGTGTCCACAGAAGAGGTGGCCTCATCCAGGATCATGATGGGATTATCCGCCAGGATGGCCCGGGCAATGGTCAGCAGCTGTTTCTGTCCCTGGGAGATGTTGGTGCCCTCTTCATTGATCTCCATCTGGTAGCCTCCCGGCAGGGAACGGATGAACTTGTCAGCCCTGGCGAGTTTTGCTGCCTGGATCACTTCCTCATCGGTGGCCTCCAGTCTGCCGTAGCGGATGTTTTCCATGATGGTGGCGTTGAAAAGCCAGGTATCCTGCAGTACCATCCCGAAGCCCCTTCGGAGGTCATTCCGGTCAAAATCCTTTAAGGGATGGCCGTTTAGACGGATACAGCCGGAATTCACATCATAAAAGCGCATGAGAAGTTTCACCATGGTGGTCTTTCCGGCTCCGGTGGGGCCTACAATGGCCACCATCTGTCCCGGATGGATCTCACTGTTAAAGTCATGGATGATCACCCGGTCGGGAGTGTATCCAAAGTGTACATGTTCAAAGGATACCTGTCCCTGGATCACACCGGGATCTACCGGATTCTCTACAGTCTGCTCCTCTTCTTCCTCGTTTAGGAATTCAAAGATCCGCTCCGCAGCCGCAGCCATGGACTGAAACATGTTGGAAACCTGAGCCATTTGGGTGATGGGCTGGGTAAAGCGCTTCACATACTGGACAAAGGCCACGATGTCACCGATCTGGATGGTGCCGGCAGCTGCCAGCATGGCTCCGGACACCGCCACAGCTACGTATCCCAGGTTGCTGACAAAGCCCATGACCGGCTGCATAATGCCCGAGAGAAACTGACTCTTCCAGGCGGATTCATAGAGGATCTGGTTGGTCTTTTCAAATTCCTCCATCTCTGCATCCTCCCGGTTAAAGGCCTTAATTACATCATGACCGGAGAAGGTCTCCTCCACCTGACCGTTGATAATGCCCAGGTACTTCTGATGAACCACGAAATACCGCTGAGATTTCTTTACAATCCCCGCCACCAGAATCGTGGAGACGGGAAGAATCAGCAGGGTAAGAAGAGTCATCAGCGGAGAGATGGAGAGCATCATGACCAGAGTCCCCACCAGGGTGCACACCGAAGTGATCAGCTGGGTAATGGACTGGGCAAAGTTTGAGCCCAGGGTATCCACGTCATTGGTGATCCGGGAGAGAATGTCTCCCACGGTGTTTTTCTCAAAGTAGGCCAGGGGCATGCGGTTGATCTTTTCACTGATGTCCCTGCGCATCCGCAGACACATGCCCTCGCAAATCTGGCTCATAACCCATCCCTGGACACAGGAGAGAACCGCACAGATCACATAGAGTCCCAGAAGCCTTAAAAGAATGGAACCAAGCCTTTCAAAGTCAATGGCTCCGGTTCCGGAGAGCTTGGCAATCAGGCCGTTAAAGAGTTCCGTAGTGGCATTGCCCAGAATCCTGGGGCCGATCACGTTGAAGACGGTGGAAGCCACGGAAAAGATGGAAACCGCCAGGATGGCAATCTTGTAGACGCCCATGTAGCGAAGGAGGTTCCTCAGCGTACCCTTAAAGTCCTTTACCCTGTTTTCCCTTCCGGGGCCGTGATGAGCCTTTCTTTTCTTTTCAGCCATTTTCCCTGCCCCCTTTCAGTGCATCTTGAATTTCTTTCTCTGAAAGCTGTCCTCTGGCAATCTCCAGATAGGTCTCACAGCTTTCCAGCAGTTCCCGGTGGGTTCCCCGGCCCACAATCCGTCCTTCCTCCATGACCAGGATCTGGTCCGCATGAAGGATGGTGGAGATTCTCTGGGCCACGATCACCACCGTGGCATCTTTGATCTGTTCTGAGAGAGCCCTTCGAAGAAGGGCGTCTGTCTTGTAGTCCAAAGCCGAGAAGGAATCGTCAAAGAGGAATACCCGGGGATGCTTGGCAATGGCCCGGGCAATGGAGAGTCTCTGCCTCTGTCCTCCGGATACGTTGGATCCGTTCTGAGCAATGTCCGACTGATAGCCGGTCTCCTTGGCCTTAATAAACTCTGTAGCCTGAGCGATCTGCGCCGCGGCTTCCATGTCTTCGTCGCTTACCTTCTCTCCCGCGAACTTCAGGTTGGTCTCAATGGTACCCGAAAACAGGATCCCCTGCTGGGGTACATAGCCGATGCTGTCCCGCAGCTTCTTCTGTGTCATCTCCCGGATGTCCACCCCGTCCAGGGTGATGCTGCCCTCCGTCACATCGTAAAAGCGGGGAATCAGATGAATCAGGGTGGATTTCCCGCAGCCCGTGGATCCGATAATGGCCGTGGTCTTACCAGGCTCCGCGGTAAAGGAGATGTGTTCCAGCACCGGGGACTCTGCACCCGGATAGGCAAAAGACACATCCGAAAACTGAAGAACTCCCTTTACCTCTCCCAGCTGTTGATCTTTGGGAGTTTCCGGATCGTGTAAGGAAACCTCTGTGGAGAGCACTTCCTGAATACGGTCAGCTGCGATGCCGGCTCTGGGCAGCATGATGGAAACTGCCGAAAGCATGAGAAATCCCATGATAATCACCATGGAATAGGTGATAAAAGCAGTCAGGTCTCCCACCTGCACGGATCCCGTATCCACCCCGTGGCCTCCTACCCAGACAATGAGCACGGAAACCGCATTCATGATCAGCATCATCACCGGCATCATGAAGTTCATGGTGCGGTCGGTAAAGAGCTGGGTTTTGTAAAGCTTTTTATTGGCTTCATCAAAACGCTGCTCCTCATACTTCTGTCTCTCAAAAGCCCGGATGGGCATAATGCCTGTCAGGATCTCCCGGGACACCAGGTTGAGGCGGTCCACCAGCTGCTGCATGATGGAAAACTTGGGGAAGGCCACCACAAAGAGAACGGCAATGCAGACCGCCAGGGCAATCACCGCCGCCACAATGATCCAGCTCATGGAGGATCCGGTCTGGATCACCTTGATCACTCCCGCCACCGCCAGGATGGGAGCGTAGCTTACCATACGAAGCAGCATCACCGTCAGGTTCTGTACCTGCTGAATGTCATTGGTACAGCGGGTGATCAGAGAAGCAGTAGAAAACCGCTCAATCTCCTCGCTGGTAAAGCTCATGACTTTAGAGTAAAGGCGTTCCCGCAGGTTCTTTCCGATCCTGCCGGAGACTACGGCGGAGAGATAACAGGTGCAGACAGACACAATGGCCATCACCAGGGCCATAAGGAGCATCTTTCCCCCCACTTTAAAGAGGTAAGAATTTCGGATCTCATTCAGATCCACGCCCTGGGCTTCATACTCCGCCGCCACATAGGCCACTCCGATCTGATCCAGGATCATGCCGGTCATTCCCTCCATCCGGGAGAGTTCCTCCTGCATTTTCTCCTGAATCATCTCCGGTGTGAGAATTCCCGCCTGTACCGCAGCTTCCACCTGTTCCAGAGCCGCCGCTCCCTCTTCCGTGTTGCTCATCTGAAAGACCAGGCTCTCGGGAAGAGAGAGAATCCCGTTTAATTCCTCCCTCTGCTCCTCATCAGGAGAATTCAGTGTCCGGATCCCTTTAGAATCCGCTTCCCCATAGACCGCTTCCACCGTTTCCCTGTCCTCTTCCGATAAGAAAAGCTCCAGGGTGTCCAGACTCTCCGATCGTATGGTCTCCGGCACCGCATCCTCAATGCCGTTTTGCTGCAGCCCTACGTTTAACAGGTCGCTGGTGTAGGAGGGCAGCGCCAGATCACAGTATGCCTGGACAACCAGAAGAGCCATGATCAACGCCACGGCTCCCCTGGCAGCCGATAAAAACCGAAATATATTTTTCATAAGCTTCCTCCAGTGTCCGTTATTCCTGCATGGCTTTCCAGATCAGCCCTGCACAGCTTTCCAGTCCCAGCTTTCCGCTGTCTAAAACCAGGTGATAGTTTTCGGCATCATGCCAGTTTTTTCCCGTATTGGCGGAGTAATAACTGCTGCGCTTTCTGTCAAACCTGTGAACCACTCCGTCCGCTTCCGAAGTCTCGATGCCGTAGCTCTCCACGGCTCTCTTCACTCTCAATCCCCGGTCCGCACGGATAAAGACCTTCAGCACATCCTTTCTGTCCTCAAAGGCGTTTACCGCACACCTTCCCACGAAGACACAGGGCCCCATCTCCGAGAGTTCCCGGATCACCTTCTGTTCCTCCAGGTAGATCTGTTCCTCCCTGGAGAGACTGTCCCTGGAACCGTCATCTATTCTTCCCATGAGGTAGATGGAATAGAGGAAGCTGTTGGTGGCTTTTTCTTCATACTGCTGGATCCTTCCCACATCAATATGGAGATTCTCCGAGACTCTCTCCAGGATCTCCGAACCGTAGCTGGGGATTCCTCCAAGGACAGATACCCTCCGCCCAATCTCCGTTCCTCCGCTTCCATACTCCCTTTCAATCACCGCATAGTGGTATTTCATGGTATTCCTCCCTCCGTCAGCCCTTTTGAACCCGGCCGGTGCAGCAAGTGTCACATCCATCCAGGGCAGGACCGGCTTCCTGTCAGTTTGGACTGTCTTTATGAATGCATAGAAATTATAAATGTTTTCTCCGAAATGTCAACCGGGAAAGAAAAAGCGGGGCAGACCACAAACAGGTCTGCCCCGTACTCTTCACCACGTCATTTTACATCTGTCAGTCAGGCGAGAATTCTCTCAGATGATGGATAAAAGATTTCAACAGTGGGGTTCATGATAAGATCACCCATTTCACCCCTGTGCTGGCCTTCACCTCTTTTCACAGGCTGAATCTCGCCATCACTCCCCGGAGTTTCGGTCTGAACTTCCGGATGGGGAATGACTGTGGGATCCTCCTTCTTTTTCCGATGCACGCTTTTCTTCAATCCGCCTGGTGTAACCTTCCCAATGATCTGGCCTGACTTCTTGCGCATCTTTTTGCTTATGGGATCATACACACCATACTTCTCATACAGATACCAGTGGCCGTTGATGTACTTTATCTCCGTGTTTTTTGGCTTTTGAAAGTTTTTCACGTAATCCGGTCGTTCCCGCATGGGTAATCACCTCCAATTGCCCTGAACAAAACGCTCCTCTTCCATCCCATTATTATTTCACCACAACCCGGCACTTTACCTTCACTCTCCCGGAAGTGACTGTAATGGTGGCCTTTCCTTTCTTCCTGGCGGTTACTGTTCCATCGGAGCTGACAGAGACGATCCTTCTGCGGGAGGATTTGAAAGTAACCTTCTCCTGGGAGGAGGACGGCACGAGAACCGGTTTCAGTGTTGTCTTCTCCCCTTTACGCATGGTGAGCCTGGCGGGGATCCCCCGGATCTCTTCTGTCTCTATGGTGGTTTTTTCCACCGTCACAGTGACCTTCGTCTTCAGACCGCTTTTCAGAGTCACGGTAACCGTGCCTTTCCCGGCTTTTAAAGCTTTTATGGTTCCATCTCCGGAAACGGAGAGGATACGCGGATTGTTGGATTTCCACTTCATTACGGAGTCTCCCTCAGCCAGACCGCTGACCTGGACAGTCTCCGACTCTCCGGGGACCAGTGTAAGACTGGTGGCACTTAAGGTAATGGTGGGTTTCAGTTTGTCAATGGATTGTGTCTCCTTATGGCCGCAGATAGTGCAGGTGCGCTCCATCTCTCCTTCTTTCAGGACTGTTGGCTTTTCGACAACGGTGTATTCCCCATAACTGTGCCCGGTGGCGGGAATTGTTTTCTCCTCCCCTTTGTAGTCACAGTACAGGCATCTTTCGTACTGGTATCCGTCTGATGTGCATGTCGCTTCCGCGACTACATATGTCTTCATATTATGAGGGGGACAGGGCTTATAGGGAGTTCCGGGAAAAACAGAGCCATCATAACTCCTTCCTTCCGGAACAATGTCCGTATTTCTGTCCACATCCATGGCTTCCACATCCGCCCTGGTAAGAACCAGATCCTCTGCAAGTATGTTGTTATGAAAAACCCAGCAGTCCTGATCCGCCTGGTAAGTGTAGGTCAGATCTCCATGGCGGACCTCTCCATAGAAGGTCGAATAGGTCACATTTTGCACTATAATGTTGGAAGTCGGATACTTCTCAAACGTGGCCCCCTTCTCAAACCGGTTGTACTGGTTCACGTACCGGCCGTCAACCCAGGCATTTTCCTGGGCATTCATGAGATGAAATTCATAATCATACCCCGGAGTGACATAGGCGTAAGAAAGCTCGGTGGCTCCTTCCGAACCCACACGAATCCAGCCTCCATTCCCCATTGTCTCTATGAATGTGTCCCCTCGCACGAGATCCAGGTAATACTGCGCATCCTCTATCGCAATCTTTCCGTATTCCATGTACTTGTCTCGAAATCTGCCCAGAGTCCCGGCGGTTGCAAAGTCCTCTGCAGAGCCGTCAAAGCGAAACAGCGGTTCTACATGGGTGTTGTAGAGGGGATCATATCCGCCGTCTCCCGCTCCTCCATAGGTACGGGAAACCCCATTCCATGTGACAACAATGTTGTAATGGACGTCTCCCCGCTCGTATGTACAGGACGGTTCCATTCTCTTTGCAGCCTGGGAAATGGCGCCGGGAAATCCCAGAGAATCCAGAACATAGGGGAACACGGCTTTCAGCAGCAGCTGATCCTGCGAGGTTTGGTAAACATCAATGTGGGTGTTCAGAGTCAGTTCCGGATAAGGGGAAACCGCCAGTGATGGAAAAGGCCAGTCCTCATTTTTCAGGTTCACATCCACCACCCTGTAGGGATAGACCGCCATGTCGTTTAAAAATGACTCGATGGCATCAAGACTGCCGAAAAGGTCACCGGGAACAGCACAGGTATCAATCAGATACTGCACATAATCCGTTACCCTGGGACATTCTACCCGGATGCCCGTATCCACAT
>CAZJYM010000027.1:0-11695 GCA_964550245.1 uncultured Blautia sp.
TTTGGGTTACATTCCAAAACCCCGTCGATCAATACCCCCTCACCCGCGCAGGGTTCCAGAACCAGATCTCCATCCTCAATGCCCAGGCGTTTTACCATGTAGGAAGTAATCTCCCGCGAGTTGGTATAGTAGGCACAAAGAGTATCTTTCTGTCCGTCATTACGGTCAGTCCTGGTCATCGCTCTCCTCATAGGATTTTTCCCAGATCTCGGAAAATACCGCCAGGGGACATTCGGTTAAGAGACACATAAGCAGAAAGCACTCATAGGGATTGACGATGTAGATCTCGCTCATGCCGCACCTCTGCAGGATCTCCTGGATCTCATCCAGGAAGTGGCGGTACCGCACGTAAGGATCTTCATCCTCCATCTCCTGGGAGATGATGAAAAACTCCAGGGTGATGAGGTCAAATCTCTCCACCGGCAGCTTGTGATTTAAGATGGTGGTGATCCTCTGGCGGCTGAAGCGCTTCTGGCTGAAATGCCGGGCCAGGATGGAGGCGGACATCTTTTTTAAGTTGCCCATCTTGTTGACGGGGATGCCGTTGCAGATCACCTTCTCCACATCCGAGGAGGTGATGTCGGCTGCTGTCCAGGTTTTGTCCCTGTGTTTTTCCTCCTCGTCCTTCTGGTACATGGCGGCGATCAGTTCCTTGGCCCTCTCCAAAAGGCGCAGGAATTCCTGAAAGGCCATGCTCTTTTCCGACATGGGATCCTCGGCCCCCACCTTCAGGTAAGCCAGGTAGGCCAGCAGCTTTTCTTCCGTATCCAAAACCAGTTTTCCGGAGAGGACTTTGGAGGCATCCGGGTAGGAGGAATCCGGCTCCAGGGAGGCATAGGCCTTCTTTAGTTCCTCTGCCTTACTGTACCCCAGCTGCTTCGAATAGCAGTACCAGTAGATCACTTCCTCCGGGTTGTGGAAATCAAAGTCCTGCTCCCGAAGGACTCTGGTCAGAAAGTCCGATACATCCTCGGCGCTCATACGCAGGCCAAAGCCCAGTAAAAAAACAGTCTCTCTCTTTACCGAGGCCTGGTTCAGCCAGTTGTTTACCAGGGAGGTAAGCTTGGTGGAAGTGGGATTCATGGACTTGGGGGTACAGGTCTCCTCAAAGGAGTCCAGCACGATCTCCCGGTACACCTCGTTGGGAACCTGGGAGAAGGGTTCCTCCAGTCCCGCTCTCTCATACACATACCGTTTTAAATAGTCCCCGAAGGATACCAGTTCCATCTCCTTGTACAGGTAGTGGAAGATCACATCGGCATCCTCTTCCTCAAAGTCCTCCAGAGACACCACCTGCCGGAATCTCTGGGCGGCTTTCCTGGTAAACTCATAATCTTCCACGGTGTCAAAGGCCACCGTCTGCTCAAAGTCCAGATCCTGCATGCGATTTTTATTCATGGTTATCCCTCTTTTTCAGGATTTTCGAGTTTTCCAGCACCTGCTTCAGCCAGTTTTTCCGTTCTCTCTCCGTTATCTCACAGAGAATGATGGTCACGTTGTCCTTTCCCCCTTTCAGCAGGGCCCGCTCCAGCAAAACCTCCACCGTCTCCCGCACCGTGATCTCCCGGGTGAGAATGTCGGCGATCTCCCCGTCGGAGAGCATGTCGGTCATGCCGTCGGAGCAGAGAAGGTAGCGTATGCCGGGGATTACCTCCAGCTTCTCTATGGAGGGCTCCAGGGACATGTTTTCCTCCTCGTGGATCCCCAGGTACTGGGTAAGGGGAGGCTTGCCCACAAAGCCGCCCTTCATCACGTGATCCGTGGAGAGCTGGTGAAAGTGCAGATCCCTGGACTCATAAAGCCGGCTGTCCCCCAGATTGGCGCCAAATCCTGCCTCCTCCCCGAAGACAATCAGGGAGACGGTGCTGCCCATGGCCAGGATCCGGTTTTCCCTTCCGTACTCACAGACTCTCTGGTTCATCTGCCGGCAGATCTCCTCCAGAAATTTCTCCGGTTCCTTTTTCAGCTGGCTTTTGTGATCGTGACAGTACTCCCCGCAGGCCTGTGCCGCCTGATAGGCGGCCATCTCCCCGCTGCTCTCTCCCCCCATGCCGTCAAAGACGGCCAGCAGGGGGTGATCCGAGAGTTTCACACAGCCCTCCCGGACACCCTGGGTGCCCTGATTCTCCGCCTCCATGGTATCCCCGCAGCACCAGAAATTATCCTCGTTGTTCCCGCGAACCTTTCCCATATGGCAGGTATAGGCATATTCCAACTGATAGTTCATGGTTCACCTCTCACTGAGCTCCGGAGGACATGGTGAGGTTCCTGGAGTGTTCCAGGTATTTCTCCTCCCGGTCCACAAACTCCGGGTTCTCCCTGTCGAAATCATGGCAGACATTTTTACTGTCGATCCAGCGCTGCAGTTCCTCATTCCTGTAGTAATAGTAGTTGACATCCTCCTGGTCTTCATCCCACACAAAGACGCAGAAGAGACTGCCGTTCCAGTAGTAGTATTCCTCATAAACCCCGTCCGGGGAAAGTTTGGGCGTGATCAGGATCTTCACCAGGTTTCCGTCCTGATCCAGGTAGGAGATCCGGCCCTCCTCCTCGGAGCCGATCCAGTTGTAGTGCTCCAGGCTGTCCTCGATGACCGTGACCCACTCCCGCACATCCGCCAGATAGTTGGCAAGCTCCGGATCCTCCGCCTCATCCATCACCAGGATCTGGTTGCCCCCATCCTTCGGGCTGTCCCTTCCGGAGCCCAGCAGCATCTTTAAAAAGATGACCGAGACGATCACCACCGCCACGGACATGACGCCGATGGCGATAAGAAGAGGTACGTTCCGGGGATCCGGCTTTTTAACAAGGGGCTTTTTCTCCTCCGGCTCCTCCTGGACTTCTTCCTCCTCTTCCGGTTCCTCCGGCACTTTTTTTGCCATCCGGGCGCTTCTCCGGGAATAGCGCAGATCTTCCAGGGCCGTCCGGAAATCCTCCGCCACCGGATACCGGTCCCGGCGATCAAAGGCACAGGCCCGCAAAATAATCTCCCCCAGTTCCGGACTGGCCTCCAGGGGAGGAGGAAGTTCTTCCCCCGACATCCGCCTGTTCATGGCCACTTCCTTGTCCCGGTAGGTGATCAGCTGTTTTTCCAGGCTTAAAAAGGGCAGCCGGTTTTTATTGAGAAGCTTGTACATCACGATGCCCAGGGAGTAGATGTCCACCCGGGCATCATAGGTCTCCCCCCGGTACATCTCCGGAGCCATGTAGGAGTAAGTACCCTTGCGGGAAAATCCTCCCATGCTGCGCTCCAGCTCCCGGGCGATCCCGAAGTCTCCCAGCTTGAATTCCCCGAACCGGGAGATAAAGATGTTTTCAGGCTTGATGTCCCGGTGGATGATGTTGAGCATCTGGCAGTACTCCAAAGCCTTGCAAAGATCAATCCCCAGACGGATGACCTCGTCCTCCTTTAACTGGTTCCCGGAACAGTACTCCAGAAAGCTGGTCAGGTACTCCATGCGGATGAAGATATCCCAGCCGATGGTGTCCAGGTACTCCACCACCTTGTAGTCCTCCACCGCCACCACGTGGGAATTGCCCCGGAAGTACTCCATGGTGGAAACCTCCTGGATGCACTCCTCCATCAGGTTGCGGAAGTATTCCCGGGTCTCGTTGACGCTTCCGCTCTCGGACTGGACGCTTTTCAGCTCGCTGGAACTTCCGGGGATGGAGATCACCTTGATGGCGGAATAAAAGATTTTGTCGCGTTCGATTCTCTCAGCCTTGTACACCTTGCCAAAAGAACCTTCTCCGATCTTTTCCGTGATTTTCCATTCCGGCCACACGGATACCGGCAATTCCTTATCCATACCCAAATCCCCCGGCAGTCTTTAAGCAAACGTCATGAGTTGCCCCGCTTCTGTTGAATACCTATCATACCACAGGCTGTGAAATTTTCTGTATTTTCTTTATAACAAAACCCTTCGCCGGTATCCCGGCGAAGGGTTTTTGTCAGTCTCTGATGTCGCTTTGTTGTCAGTCCTCGTCCTCCGGGATTTCTTCCTCCTCCAGAGTGAGAATCTCCTCCTCATCCGGCAGATCTTTCTCCAGAGGAGCGCTCTCCTCCTCGTCCAGCTCTTCCAAAGCCAGATCCTCCTCCGGTTCTTCCGGAAGACCGGTATCCAGGCGGATCTCGCTGTAGCGCTTCATGCCGGTACCGGTGGGGATCAGCTTGCCGATGATCACGTTTTCCTTGAGGCCGATTAACGGATCCACCTTGCCCTTGATGGCTGCCTCGGTGAGAACCTTGGTGGTCTCCTGGAAGGAAGCGGCGGAGAGGAAGGAGTTGGTGGCCAGGGAAGCCTTGGTAATGCCCAGCATCACCTGCTTGCCCTTGGCCGGTTCCTTGCCTTCTCTTTCCAGAGCCTCGTTGGCCTCCTCGAAGTCCAGCACATCCACCAGAGTGCCAGGAAGGAAGTCGGAGTCCCCGTTTTCCTCCACCCGGATTTTCTTCAGCATCTGGCGGACGATCACCTCGATGTGCTTGTCGTTGATCTCCACGCCCTGGAGCCGGTAAACTCTCTGAACCTCCCGGAGCATGTAGTCCTGGGCGGCCCGTACACCCTTGATCCGCAGGATGTCGTGGGGATTGACGCTTCCTTCCGTCAGCTCATCCCCGGCTTCCAGCATCTGCCCTTCCGAAACCTTCAGGCGGGATCCGTAGGGGATCAGGTAGGTCCGGGAATCTCCGGTCTCCGGATCGGTGACAATGATCTCTCTCTTTTTCTTGGTGTCGCTGATGGTGGCGATGCCCGCGGTCTCGGTGATGATGGCCAGACCTTTGGGCTTTCTGGCTTCGAAAAGCTCCTCCACACGGGGAAGACCCTGTGTGATATCGCCTCCGGCCACGCCTCCGGTGTGGAAGGTCCGCATGGTCAGCTGGGTACCGGGCTCGCCGATGGACTGAGCCGCGATGATGCCCACCGACTCGCCTACCTGTACGGCTTCTCCGGTGGCCATGTTGGCGCCGTAGCACTTGGCACAGATGCCCACCTTGCAGCGGCAGGTGAGGATGGTGCGGATCTTGATTCTGGTCAGGGGTTCGCCCTGTTCATTGACGCCCTCCTTGATGATCCGGGCCGCACGGGCCGGGGTGATCATCCGGTTGGCCTTGACCAGAACCTCCCCCTCTCTATTGGTTATGTCCCCGCAGGAAAACCTTCCGGTGATGCGCTCCTGCAGGCTCTCAATCTCTTCCTTCCCGTCCGTGAAGGCGTGGACATACATGCCGGGGATCTCTTCCCCTTCGGCACAGCAGTCCGTATCCCGGACGATCAGTTCCTGGGATACATCCACCAGACGACGGGTTAAATACCCCGAGTCTGCCGTACGCAGAGCCGTGTCGGAGAGTCCCTTTCTGGCTCCGTGGGCGGACATGAAGTATTCCAGAACGTCCAGCCCCTCCCGGAAGTTGGACTTGATGGGCAGCTCGATGGTGTGACCGGTGGTATCGGCCATCAGTCCCCGCATGCCGGCCAGCTGCTTGATCTGCTTGTCGGAACCCCGGGCTCCCGAGTCGGCCATCATGAAGATGTTGTTGTACTGATCCAGTCCGGAAAGCAATGCGGCGGTCAGCTCGTCGTCGGTCTTCTTCCAGGTGTCCACCACTTCCTTGTACCGCTCTTCCTCGGTGATGAGGCCGCGCTTATAGTTGCGGGTGATGCGGTCCACGGTGTCCTGGGCATTGCGGATCATCTCCGGCTTTTCCGGAGGCACGGTCATGTCCGAGATGGACACGGTCATGGCGGCCTGGGTGGAGTACTTGTATCCCATGGACTTGATGGCGTCCAGAACCTCGGCGGTTCTGGTAGCCCCATGGATGTTGATGACCTTCTCCAGGATCTGCTTCAGCTGCTTCTTGCCCACCAGGAAGTCTACTTCCAGGCAGAGCTCGTTGCCGGGAACGGATCTGTCCACGTATCCCAGATCCTGAGGCAGAATCTCGTTAAAGAGGAACCTCCCCAGGGTGGACTCCACGTTCTGGATCAGGGTGGTGCCGTCCGGGTACGTCCTGGTGCAGCGCACCTTGATCCGGCTCTGGAGGGTGATCACTTTGTTCTCGTAAGCCAGGATGGCCTCGTTGACACTCTTGAAGAACTTGCCTTCCCCTGCGTTTCCCGGTCTCTCCTGGGTGAGGTAATAGATTCCCAGGACCATGTCCTGAGAGGGAACTGCCACCGGACCTCCGTCGGAGGGCTTGAGCAGGTTGTTGGGGGAGAGCAGGAGAAAACGGCACTCCGCCTGGGCTTCCACGGAAAGAGGAAGATGAACGGCCATCTGGTCCCCGTCAAAGTCGGCATTAAAGGCGGTACACACCAATGGGTGAAGCTTGATGGCCTTGCCTTCCACCAGGATGGGCTCAAAGGCCTGAATCCCCAGACGGTGAAGGGTAGGGGCCCGGTTTAACATCACCGGATGCTCCTTGATCACTTCCTCCAGCACGTCCCAGACGGCCGGCTCCAGCTTCTCCACCATCTTCTTGGCGTTCTTGATGTTGTGGGAGGTGCCGTTGGCCACCAGCTCCTTCATGACGAAGGGCTTGAAAAGCTCAATGGCCATCTCCTTGGGCAGGCCGCACTGATAGATCTTCAGCTCCGGTCCCACCACGATTACGGAACGTCCCGAGTAGTCCACCCGCTTGCCAAGTAAATTCTGGCGGAAACGTCCGGACTTGCCCTTCAGCATGTCGGAGAGGGACTTGAGGGCCCGGTTCCCCGGTCCGGTGACGGGACGGCCCCGGCGGCCGTTATCGATTAAAGCGTCCACTGCCTCCTGCAGCATGCGCTTCTCGTTTCTCACAATAATATCCGGAGCGCCCAGCTCCAGCAGTCTCTTCAGCCGGTTGTTGCGGTTGATGATGCGCCGGTAGAGGTCATTTAAGTCCGAGGTGGCGAAACGTCCGCCGTCCAGCTGGACCATGGGCCGCAGATCCGGCGGAATCACCGGAATCACGGTGAGGATCATCCACTCCGGCCGGTTTCCCGACTCCCGGAAGGCCTCCACCACCTCCAGCCTCTTGATGATTCGGGCTCTCTTCTGACCGCTGGCCTCCGCCAGCTCCTTCTTCAGATCCTGGGAGTCCTGCTCCAGGTCGATCTTTTCCAGAAGCTCCTTGATGGCCTCGGCGCCCATTCCCACCCGGAAACGGTTTCCGTACTGTTCCCGGGCATCCTGATACTCCTTCTCCGAGAGCACGTCCTTCTCAAGCAGCTCCGTGTCTCCCGGATCCAGAACGATATAGTTGGCAAAGTACAAAACCTTCTCCAGAGTTCTGGGAGAAAGGTCCAGGATCAGCCCCATACGGGAGGGGATCCCCTTAAAATACCAGATGTGGGACACGGGAGCCGCCAGCTCGATGTGACCCATTCTCTCTCTGCGGACGGAGGACTTGGTGACTTCCACGCCGCACCGGTCGCAGACCACGCCTTTGTAACGAATTTTTTTATACTTCCCGCAGTGACACTCCCAGTCCTTGCTGGGTCCGAAGATTCTCTCACAGAAAAGGCCGTCTTTCTCAGGCTTCAGGGTACGGTAATTGATCGTTTCCGGCTTTAATACCTCGCCTCTGGACCACTCCCTGATCTTGTCAGGGGACGCCAGCCCGATCTGGACGGCATCGAACGTGATGGGCTGATAGGCTTCACTGGTATTGTTCATTTCTGCCATGGATTCTTACCCCTTTCTATTCTTCGTCAAAGGTTTCGTCAAAACCAATAAAATCCTCTTCTTCTTCCTCGTCCTCTTCGTCCTCTTCCACTTCCTCCTCGTTCACATCCACCAGTTCCTCCCCCTGCAGCTCCTGCTGGGTGTACCCGTGCTTGCCGAAGGATTCCTCTTCGCTGTTTCTCCGCCCCCGGCTGTCCCCTTCGATGACGCTGCGCAGGTCGGTCTCCGCGAATTCATTGGTCTCCATGATGTTCACTTCGGTACGGTCCTCTTTGAGCACCCGCACATCCAGCCCCAGAGACTGAAGCTCTTTGAGCAGCACCTTGAAGGACTCGGGAATGCCCGGCTCCGGAATGTTGTCTCCCTTGATGATGGCCTCATAGGTCTTCACCCGGCCCACCACATCGTCGGACTTCACCGTCAGGATCTCCTGCAGGGTGTAGGAGGCGCCGTAGGCTTCCAGGGCCCACACCTCCATCTCTCCGAAACGCTGGCCTCCGAACTGGGCCTTGCCTCCCAGGGGCTGCTGGGTCACCATGCCGTAAGGGCCGGTGGAACGGGCATGGATCTTGTCGTCCACCAGGTGGTGCAGCTTCAGGTAGTGCATGTGTCCGATGGTAACCGGAGAGTCAAAATATTCTCCCGTGCGTCCGTCCCGGAGACGCACCTTGCCGTCTCTGGAGATGGGAACGCCCTTCCACACTTCCCGGTGGTCCTTGTTCTCATCCAGGAACTGCATCACCTCCGGTGCCAGAATGTCCTCATATTTCTTCCGGAAGTCCTCGAAGTCTTCCGTGTTCACGTAGTCATTGGCCAGCTCCAGGGTATCCTGGATGTCCTTTTCATTGGCTCCGTCAAAGACGGGGGTGGACACGTTAAATCCCAAAGCTCTGGCTGCCAGGCTTAAGTGGATCTCCAGCACCTGTCCGATATTCATACGGGAAGGCACACCCAGGGGGTTTAACACGATATCCAGCGGTCTTCCATTGGGCAGGAAGGGCATATCCTCCACGGGCAGAACCCTGGAGACCACACCCTTGTTTCCGTGACGGCCGGCCATCTTGTCGCCCACGGAGATCTTTCTCTTCTGGGCGATGTAGATCCGTACAGCCTGATTCACACCGGGGCTTAACTCATCCCCGTTCTCCCGGGAGAACACCTTGGCATCCACGATGATGCCGTACTCCCCGTGGGGAACCTTTAAGGAGGTATCCCGGACTTCCCGGGCCTTTTCTCCGAAGATGGCCCGCAGCAGCCGCTCCTCCGCGGTGAGTTCCGTCTCCCCCTTGGGGGTTACCTTGCCCACCAGGATGTCCCCGGCCCGCACCTCCGCACCGATGCGGATGATGCCTCTCTCGTCCAGATCCTTTAAGGCGTCGTCGCCCACGCCGGGGACATCACGGGTGATCTCCTCGGGTCCCAGCTTGGTATCCCGGGCTTCCGCCTCATACTCCTCGATGTGTACAGAGGTATATACATCGTCCTGCACCAGCTTTTCGCTGAGCAGAACCGCGTCTTCATAGTTGTAGCCCTCCCAGGTCATGAAGCCGATCAGGGGATTTTTCCCCAGGGCCAGCTCCCCGTTGGAGGTGGAGGGTCCGTCGGCGATCACATCCCCTGCTTCCACGTGTTCCCCCTGATCCACAATGGGTCTCTGGTTGTAGCAGTTGCTCTGATTGCTGCGGAGGAACTTGGTGAGATGATAGTCGCTTCTGGTTCCGTCGTCATTCTTGATGCTGATGTCCGTGGAGGTGGAGCGCAGTACGGTCCCCGACTTTTTGGCGATGACGCAGACACCCGAGTCCACGGCGGTCTTGGTCTCCATGCCGGTTCCCACCACGGGAGCCTCGGTGGTTAAGAGAGGCACCGCCTGACGCTGCATGTTGGAACCCATCAGGGCCCGGTTGGCATCGTCGTTCTGCAGGAAGGGAATCAGGGCTGTGGCCACGGAAAAGACCATCTTGGGGGAGACGTCCATGTAGTCAAACATGTGCTTTTCGTACTCCTGGGTCTCCTCCCGGTACCTTCCGGATACGTTCCGCCGGATGAAGTGGCCTTCCGCATCCAGTGGCTCGTTGGCCTGGGCCACATGGTAGTTGTCCTCCTCGTCGGCGGTCATGTAGACCACCTCATCGGTGACCCGGGGATTCTTGGGATCGGATTTGTCGATCACCCGGTATGGGGCTTCCACAAAGCCGTACTGATTAATCCGGGCATAGGAAGCCAGGGAGTTGATCAGCCCGATGTTGGGTCCCTCAGGGGTCTCAATGGGGCACATCCTGCCGTAGTGGGAGTAGTGCACGTCCCGCACCTCAAACCCGGCCCGGTCTCTGGAAAGACCTCCGGGGCCCAAAGCGGAGAGACGCCTCTTGTGGGTGAGTTCTCCCAGCGGGTTGTTCTGATCCATGAACTGGGAGAGCTGGGAGGATCCGAAGAATTCCTTCACCGCCGCCGTCACCGGCTTGATGTTGATCAGGGACTGGGGAGAAATGTTCTCCGTGTCCTGGGTGGTCATTCTCTCCCGCACCACCCTCTCCAGACGGGCCAGACCGATGCGGTACTGGTTCTGAAGGAGTTCGCCCACGGAACGGATGCGGCGGTTGCCCAGGTGGTCAATGTCGTCATCGGTGCCGATGCCGTACTCCAGATGCATGTTGTAGTTGATGGAGGCAAAGATGTCGTCGATGGTGATGTGCTTGGGGATCAGATCATGGATCTGCTTCTTAATCTCCCTCTTGATGTCCTCCAGGTCTTTGTTCTCCTCCAGGATTTTTTTCAGAACCGGGTAGTACACCAGTTCCGTAACCCCCAGGGATTTGGGATCGCAGTCCAGATCCACATGGCTGCGGATGTCCACCATCATGCTGGAGAGCACCTTGATGTTTCTCTCCTCGTGCTGGATCCACACCGCCTTCACGGCCGCATTCTGAATCTCGTCCGCCAGGGCTCTGGTGATTTTGGTTCCCACCTCGGCGATGATCTCCCCGGTGGACTCCACCACCACATCCTCCGCCAGAGTGAAACCCACGATCCTCTTGTTGAAGTGAAGCTTCTTATTAAATTTATAACGTCCCACCTTGGCCAGATCATACCTTCTGGGATCGAAAAACATGCCGTTGATCAGGCTCTCGGCGCTCTCCACGGCCAGTGGCTCGCCGGGACGAATCTTTTTGTACAGTTCCAGGAGTCCCTCCTGGTAGTTGGTGGAAGTGTCCTTGGTAAAGCTGGCCAGAATCTTGGGCTCCTCCCCGAAGAGCTCCAGGATCTCCGCATTGGTGCCGATGCCCAGGGCGCGGATCAGCACCGTAATGGGAACTTTCCGGGTTCTGTCCACCCGCACGTAAAACACGTCATTGGAATCGGTCTCGTATTCCAGCCAGGCGCCCCGGTTGGGAATCACGGTACAGGAAAACAGTCTCTTCCCCACCTTGTCGTGGGCGATGCCATAATAGATTCCAGGGGAACGAACCAGCTGGCTGACGATTACACGCTCCGCACCGTTGATCACAAAGGTGCCCGTCTCGGTCATCAAGGGCAGATCGCCCATAAAGATCTCGTGTTCGTTGATCTCCTGCGTCTCCCTGTTGATCAGTCTCACACGAACCTTCAGCGGCGCAGCGTAGGTCACGTCCCGTTCCTTGCACTGTTCAATGGTATACTTGGCGTCCTTCTCTTCGTACTTAAAGTCGATGAACTCCAGTCTGAGCTTCCCGCCGTAATCCTCAATCGGAGAAATGTCTTCAAAAACTTCCTTCAGACCTTCATCCAGAAACCACTGGTAGGAATCTTTCTGGACCTCGATCAGGTTGGGCATCTCCAGGACTTCTTTTTGTCTCTGGTAACTCATCCGCATGCTCTTTCCAGCTTTTACAGAACGAATCCTGTTTTTTTCCATTGACGCTTCACCCCTGTTTTTTATATTTTTACAACTCATCCCTCAAGGCAGTCATGTCAAACAGGCATATCCTGCCATAATATAGCATTCTTCAATATAGCACAAGGTATATTATGTGTCAACTGTTTTTTTCAG
>CAZJYM010000027.1:11795-20124 GCA_964550245.1 uncultured Blautia sp.
TTATGTGTCAACTGTTTTTTTCAGGGCGGAGAAAAAAGGGTGGTAAAGGCACGAAACAGGCCCATGTCCGAAAGATTTCCAGGACCTGCAAAGATTCAAAAGAGAAAAACAGAGGCATATTTAACATGATAAAGAACAGAACAGGCACCTGGGAACCAGGTGCCTGTAAAAAAATGATTACCAGAGTTCTTTTTCAGCAGAAGCGGGATCTGCAAAGGGTCCGGGAAGAGCCGAGATCCCTCTGTGTTCTCCCAGATAGTCTCTGTCAAAGATGATGTCCGTTCCGTCCGGATTCTCATACCTCTCCTCGGGCTCAAAGGCCTTCCCCAGGATGTCGCTGTTGATGATCTCATCCCGGAAGTCGCCCAGGAACTCGTAGAGGTTGGTCTTGAGGGAATAGTGGCCGTCCTTTTCCACCAGCTCCACGTAGACCTGGTGTTCACTGTCTACCAGGTTGGACTTCTCATTTTTGCAGGCTTTAGCCCCGTTGAAGTAGGCATTGCCGTTTACCCATACGGGCAGGTGGGAGAAGTGGTAGTCGGCCAGCTGCTGCATGTTGGGAACCGGCTGGTCCATCTGGAAGTGGGAGATCCACTCATCGTAAGTGGGATACTCGTCAAACACATGGGTTCCCACTTCCTGGTTCTCGGACATCTTAAAGCCCATGTCCTCGATCTCCTCCGCGGCTTCCACCGGGTACTTCTGGATGAAGATGTTGTTGTAGAACCGGTCATCCCCGTGCAGGATGGTCATGAAGCCGGCCACCTCCGTCCGGTGACGGATGTGATAGGGCGTATACCGGGGCTGATTGATGCCGTTGACGATGTTGTCGGTGCCTCCGCCTACGGCGGTGAAGGAGCCCAGGATCAGGTTGTGGACACAGGCCACACCCTGGGTGGCGATCCGCAGTCCCGCTTTGGAGAGCATGATGTTGTTGTCGATCAGGGTGGGACCGTGGCCCACTTCCACAAAGATGTCCTGGCTTACCATGGCGCCCAGAGCTTTGGTTGCGCTCTCCGGAGCAAAGTTGTCATGGAGCAGGTTTCCGGAAATCCGGGTACCCTGAGCCTGCCAGTCGCACCAGATGCCCATGGTGGAGTGGTGGATGTGATTCCTGCGCATGATCACGTCGATGGCGGCGTGAAGCTTGATGCCGGAGATCTCTGCTCCTCCCAGCTGCTGCATGTTGTTGATGTTGTGGATGTGGTTGTCCTCGATGATGCTGAACACACAGCCCATACGGCCTACGATGCCGGTCTGCTCGCAGTGGTGGATGTGGCAGCGTCTGATGATGTGGCTTCCCACTTTCTCTTTCAGCCATCCGTGATACTGGCCTCTGCAGACCGCATCCCGCTCCATCTGGGTGGGGCTCTTCACATGGTTGCGGCTGAAGTAGTGATCATTCTCCTCATCGTAGTACTTGCCCAGAGAGATGCCACAGCACTTGCTGTTGCTGATCTCGCAGTCCTCGATGATCCAGCCCTTGGACCAGTGGGGACCGATCAGACCGTCCTGATAGGCGGCGGGAGGAGCCCAGGTGGTGGCGGCCTTGTTCATGTTGAAGCCGCTGACGGTGATGTATCCCACTCCTGTCTTGGAAGGCATGAAGCAGTTGCGGCGCACATTGATCTCCACATCTTCCTGATTGGGATCCTTCCCCTGGAAGTTGGCGTAGATCACCGTGGTGTTTCCCTCCTGCTCCGTATACCACTTATAGATGGAATACTCCGGCTCCCAGGATGGCGGATAAACCTCCCCTTTGATGCACTCTTCCAGGCTTTCCGCCTCATAGAGCTGCCGGTCATTGAGATACACGGCACCGGTATGTCTCACAACGGGGGCAAAGTACCAGTCTCCTCCGATCATGGTGGTGTAGGGATTGTAGTTTCCAAAGACGCCGTTCTCCACACGGAGAACCCACACATTGTCCTGATAGTGCTTCCACCCGCAGGCTTTTTCCGCACCGGTAATCACCGCACCCAAAGGTTCCTGGCTTTTATAGGTGATGCGGGCTTCTTCCGTTCCGGCATTCCTTGGATCCACGTATTCCCGGTAGATCCCGGGGGCTACCAGGACCTCATCTCCGGGCCTGGCGATCTGAGCCGCCTGATTGATGAACTTGAAGGGCCTTTCGGCACTGCCGTTTCCCTCCCGGGATGCATTGGCATTTACATAGAGAATCATGTTATTCCTCCTTGTTAAGAGAGTTTCTTCCTATTTATTATAGCACAGATGTAATTCAAAAGGTGTGAACAGATTTTGATTTAAATCATCCTTTTACAGCTCCGGCCATCATACCTTTGACCAGCTTATCCTGGAAAATGATGAACAGAATGATCATGGGCAGCACGGACAGCACCAGAACGGAAAGGATCAGGGGGATGTCCATGGAGTGTTCTCCTTTGAACTGCCCCAGGGCCAAAGGCAATGTCTTGTTTTCGGGGCTCTGGATCAGGGTGTTGGCAAAGGCGAACTCATTCCACATGGAAACGCCGTTGTAAATGGCCAGGGTGGAGAGTCCCGACTTGGACAGCGGCAGGATCATGGTAAAGAACATCCGAAACTTGTTGCAGCCGTCGATCTCCGCCGATTCCTCGATCTCCTTGGGGATGGTGGACATGAAGGCGGTGAGGATGAACACCGCCATGGGCAGGGCAAAGGTTACATAGGGACCAATCAGGGACTGCAGGGTGTCATATAATCCCATATCCGTCGTCATCTTGAAGATGGGGATCAAAGTTACATGCATGGGAATGGACATCATGGCCACAATCCCGGCATAGATCAGTCCTCTCCCCTTAAACTGCATCCTGGATAAGGGATAGGCGGCAAAAGAGGAGATGATCAGCATCAGTAAGAGGCTGATGCCCACCACAAAGACGCTTCGCAGAAAGTATCCGAAGAAGCCCTTGGTCACGATGTCCACATAGTTCTGGAAATACCAGGGATCCGGAAGGTGGAACACACCCTGGGAGAGCATGTCGAACTGTTTCCGGAAGGAATTCAGGACCATGAAAAGGAAGGGCGTCAGGGCTACAACCACCCAGCACAGGGCCAGGATGATGGCGATGGTCCAGGCAGCCCTGGATTTCATCTTCTCCTTGCGGTAATCTACTTCTTTCTGAATCTGAGCCATATCAGTAATCCTCCTTTACCACAAACAGCTTCTGGAATACCAGGGCGATGACGGTGATCAGAATGAACATGCCCGCCGCAACGCAGGAGCCGTAACCCATGTTGAACTGCTGGAAGGAAAGTTTGTACATGTAGGTGGCCATCAGCTCTGTACCGCCGGCAGGACCGCCTCCGGTCATGCTCCAGATCAGGTCAAAGTATTTCAGCGAGCCGATCAGAGACATGGTGCAGGCCGTCTTGAAAATGGGAGCCAGCAGCGGGATGGCGATGTGGCGCAGATACTGGGCCCGGGTGGCTCCGTCAATGATGGCCGCCTCATACATGGAGGTATCGATGTTTCCGTAGCCGGCAATAAAGTACACCATGTAGAAGGGGATGAACTGCCAGGCCATAACGCCGATGACGGCGAAGAGGGCATGGGGATTTCGTCCCAGCAGGTCCACACTCACCTTGTGGCCGCTGAACAGGGTAGCTAAGGAAGAAAAGATGCCTCCGTTGGTGGCCAGGGCGTAGTTAAACAGGAAACCGATGGCTACGGAGCTCATCAGATAGGGTAAAAACCATAGGATCTTGAAAATGTTGAATTTCTTTCCCCCTGCATCCAGGAAGGTGGCCAGAAGCATGCCGATGGGGATCTGGATCAGGATGGAAAACACCATGACGATCACGTTATGTCCGAATGCCGCCCAGAAGGACTTGTCCTTGAGAAGCGTCACCCAGTTTTTCAAACCGATAAAGGTTCTGTCTGCGGAAATGCCGTTCCAGCTGTATCCGCTGATCACAAAGGTGTCCACGATGGGATACACCATGTAGAACAGAATCAGAAAAAGGGCAGGAAAGAGAAAAACCGCTGCCGCGATCATGGTACTTTTCTGTTTCCTTTTTGCCAGACTGTTAGTACTTGCCACATTCTCTCCTTTCCGGGAAAACTGCCTTTCTTTCCCCTGACATGAATCAGGCATCAAAAGAGATTTCGGATTGTTCAGCTGCTGAGAAGCCAAACAATCCTGCCCAAAATTTCGGAATTCATGGGGCCCCGGTCTCCGCTCCCGCGTCGGTCGGTGCTAAACGAGCAACACTATAACTCAATCCCACTTATTCCTCATGTTAGGACTCGTCATAAAGCCTTGATACCCTATCGGTGTACGAACACACCGTGGAATCAGACCTTTGACGCTGTAATCCTGACATATGGGAAGGTTTAAAAGAAAAGTCCGCAGGAGAAGTCGCCCACTCCTGCGGACTGATTCAGCCGCTGCAGTTGCCTTCCGGGGAACCCGGAAGGCAAGAGTCTTTATTTAAGATCAGCCTGCCTCTTCAGCCAGATAGGCCTGCATGGCTGCATCCTGCTCCTCGCCGATCTCCTGAGGAGTCTTCTCCAGACCGAACAGCTCGGTCATGCAGTCTTTGTGAACTTCCGTCACGGAAGCGGGAAGATACTGATCGTACCACAGCTGTACGTTGGAAGCGTTGAAGAATACGTCAGCGATGATCTTGTCGTTCTCATTCTGGATCTGATCTGCGTATCCGTTGATGGAAGGAACGGTGGAGCTGTCCATCTGAGCCTGGTTGTAGATCTCATCATTGTAGTACTGAGTAGCCAGCACATAGCAGGCATCCAGCTTGGTCTGATCTACGGAACCGTCTTCATTCCAGCAGTTGAAGGAGAAGCCGTTGCCGATGGCTGTTCCTACTTCTACATCCTGAGGAACACCGTTGGCGGCTGCCTCTGCATCCTCCGGGAAGCGGAACACGCCCAGGTTGGCATCTGCCCATTCCTGGCTGTCGGCGGCGATGGTTCTGTTCTGCCAGGATCCGTGAAGCATCATGGCGCAGGTGTTGTCATACAGAAGGGCACGGTCCTGTCCGTCATCGGTGGAAAGGGAGTTCACGCCCTCGGGGAAGTAGCCTTTCTTTACCCAGTCCTGAATCTTCTCGCCGGCCCAGATAAAGGCTTCGGAGGTGAAGGATCCTTCCTGTGTGTAGGCTGCATTGAATTCATCGTTTCCGGAATGACGGGCTACCAGATACATGTAGTACATGGAGCCGGTCCACTTGGAGCCGTTGGCCAGTGAGAAGGGAACATAGCCGGCCTCGAGGAGCTTGTCGCAGACAGCTTCCAGTTCGTCGATGGTCGTAGGAACTTCAACGCCCACCTCGGCAAAGATGGTCTTGTTGTAGAAGATGTCGCATCCGGAAAGTCCGCCGTAGGGGATGGCCAGAATCTTGCCGTCATAGGAAGCCTGGGCAACAGCACCTTCGATGAAATCCGGATGATCGTAGGTATTGTACATTTCGGTCAGGTCATTTACAAACCCGGACTTGTAGTACTCGGCCATGGGACCGCCGCCCCAGTGCATGTACATGTCGGGAGCCTGCTGAGAGCTCATGGCAACGATGAGCTGCTGCTTGTAGTTGTCATTCTGCTGATGAACCTGGGTAACCTTGATGTTGGGATAATCTGCCATAAATCTGGATACAGCACCCTCCTGGATGGACTTGGCGGGATCCTCGGTAGCGATGTCCCAAAGCAGAATCTCCAGGGGCTCGGTGGTAAGCTCCGGTATGTTCTTCTCTCCGGTGCCTTCCTCAGCGGCAGCCTCTTCCGTGGTTTCCTCAGCGGCAGCATCCTCCTCGGCGGCTGCGTCATCTGCAAATACAGCGGTGGTGGCCAGCAGGGATCCTGCCATGGCGGCTGCCAGAACCAGTGACAATAGCTTTTTCTTCATGTTACCTGTTTCCTCCTTTTCGATGATAAAACGTCGGTCTGCCCCGGGAGGGCAGGCTATACAAAACTTGTATAACGTTTAACTGAAATCATTATAACATAATAAAGTTATTTGTCAAGTTTTCCCTGCTAAAAACAAAATTTTCTCTTCTTTTTGTGCATATTCGACAGTTGAAAATCGAATTGCAAAAAATACCCCGGCCTTTTTACACAACAGCGGAAGCAAAAATGATTCTATACCGGCAAAACCGCAAAATAACCATCCCTCCGCGAAAAACCTAAAAGTAAAGCAAAAAAGAAAAAAGAAGGGAGCCATAAATCCCCGGGAGGGGATTTATGGCTCCTTATCGATCTGCTTTTTCTTTTTCCCTGTTCTTTTGATTGCTGTCTATCCCACTGTCACGTTTCGAAGAGTCCTGTTCCCAAACTTATCCTGCACGGTCAGTGTAAGAACGGTCCCCTTTTTCTGGGCGGGAATCTTTACCGTATACTTGCCCTTTTTCCCTAAGTTGCCGCTGCCCAGCTTCCTGCCGTCCGCCTGCAGGGAAACCGTGATGGTCTTTCCCCCGGAAACTCTTCCGGTGACCTTTGTGGAAGCAGAGGTGAGGGCAGAGCAGGCGGCGCTTTTTAAGGTCACCGTCTTTCCCTTGCACTTTTTCATGTAGACGGCATAGGATCCGGATCCACCCTGGATCTCATTAGCGGTGAAAGATCGGATCGTGCTGTTCTTCGCGTAGATTCCCGTACTCTTGCAGTCGGTGACACGGTTCGAACTTAAATCTTTGATCACGCTTCCCTGGATGTAGATCCCTCTGTTGTTACCCTGGGCTACCGTATTGCGGGAGACAACGGCCTTATCTGAGCCGGTGGAGAGAACAATGCCCGTCCTGGCGCTTCCCGTCACCGCATTTCCCGTCAGGGTGCAGGCGGTGCTGGAGGTCTGGTAAACTGCAGATCCTTTTTGTACCAGGATGCCGTAACCTCCAGGGCCCTGGATCTGATTGCCGCTGATCTCATCACTTTTTCCGGCGGTGAGGGTAATGCCGTTGTTTTTGTAATCCCCATCTTTGGTAAGACTGATCTTATTTCCCGATACCGTGCAGAGGTTGGCCAGCTGCATCCGGATCCCCTCTCCGCCTCCGGAGATGGTGTTATCCTTAACCGTTACTCCCCGGATGATGTAGGTTCCCTGGGGGATGGCTCCGCTTCCTCCCGGGTTTCTCTGTCCTGCCACCACAATGCCGTAGCTCTTCCAGGGGCTTCCGTTGATGATTCCGGTGGGAGACACGGTGATCTGATTGCCGGAGACCTCGACGTTTTCAGCGGCCTGGTTCTGGGAGGCGGATGGATTTTGTCCCTCTGTCAGATGGGCGTGGGTGTAGCGCATGGAGGAAACATAGATGCCTCCTGCAACATTTTCCATCACATTGCCCTTGACAATGGAGTCCCTGTAATTCAGACACCAGATGCCTCTCTTTTTCACGTTGGAGAAGCGGTTGTTCTGGATGGTGATCCGCCTGTAAGGCCTGTTAAACATCATGCTGTGACTTCCAAGACCGGCAAACACGTCGGAAAATTCATTGTTTTCAATCACAATGTCCTCACAGACCGAGCCGTCGTAGGGCTGATACCGGGGGAAGATGTCCTCCTCGCAGGCATCGATCTGGACACACTCCTGTCCTCTCTCCTCGCAGGGAGTCCAGTAGCCGCTGAAGCGGCAGCCGGTGATGCGGGCATTTTTCACGCCTCCCAGCTCCAGAAGGTGGGACTTCAGGTTGTTCAATAAGGTTACATCCTTAATGGTCACCCCGGTGGCATGACCGATACGAAATCCCACAAAGCCTCCCGGTTCCTCTTTGCCTTCAACCACCTCGTAGTTGCAGTCCCAGGTTCCGCCTTCTATGGTTACATTGCGGTAGCCCTCATATCCTCCCGCGGATTCCTCCTGATTCCCCAGTCGAAGCAGAATCTGCTTGATGGTGGATGTCTTGGTGATAGTAGCTCCCACCGCGTAGAGGTGAATGTTGCTGTAGGTACAGACGGTGCCTGTGAGTTTGTAGCTTCCGGGAGGGATGATCACTTTATAGGGCTTCTCATCCGTGGCATACTCACTGACCTGCAGGAGAAGAGTATTCAAAGATAAAGTGAGATCCTCTCCGTCCTTAACTTTTAAGGTCACCTCCGAGACGCTGCCCAGATCAGGGTATTCAGGGTTTTCCGGTGTCGGTGTTACGGAAAGCGCTGGTGTTTCCGATGGTACCGGCGTACCGGAAGGTGCCGGCGTCACAGAAGGCACCGGTGTTTCAGTTGGTACCGGCGTTTCTGATAGGGCAGGAGTTACAGTAAGTGTCGGCGTTACAGTCGGCGTCGGTGTTGCACTTGGTGCCGGTGTTACAGTTGGTGTTGGTGCAGGCGTCGCAGTTGGTTCTGGTGTCGGCGTCAAAGTTGGCACTGGCGTTGCAGTTG
>CAZJYM010000028.1:0-20083 GCA_964550245.1 uncultured Blautia sp.
CGGTAGCCGGATCAAAGTGAAAGATCCCTCTCTCCCGGCTTTTGTAGATCCCGGCTTCTTTGTCCAGAACCCTTCCCAGGTAAACGGAACGGGTGGAAGTTTTCTTTCCCGCCCTTTTGGATGTGCCCGCATAGGCATACCGCTCATCAGGGCCTGAATAAAAAATGTACATGCATTACCTCCCTGGATCCTCTCATTCTCCCTGGGCTGTTCCTTTCTTGATATGACACTCAATTCCCCGTTCCCCGCAAAATGCCTTCACTTCCCTGGCACATTCCCTGTAAAACTCTTTGTGGTCCCTAAAGGAGCTGGCCTCCCTGCAGTAGTTCATCCTTCCGAAAACGATCCGGTCTGTAAAGGAGACTGCTTCCAGGATTGTGCGCAGTTCCTGGGAAATCAGATTGGGAGTGGGATAAGGCTCCATGCTGACCCAGGTCCTGGCTCCCCCGTCATGGAGAGCTTTCAGGGCAAAGAGCCGGTCTTTTAAAGGCACAGCACCGGGTTCCATCCGTTCCCGGTATCCTTCATCGAGAGAGGTCAGGGTGATGCCGTACTCATTGTCCGGTGAAAACTTCAACAGCTCCATGGGCAGCACTCCCTTGGTAAGTACAGTACATTTGATGCCGGCCTCATTTAACTTCCGGATGGCATTCATGCTCATGGCAGAGACTTCCGGAAAGCCGTTCATAAAGGGATCGGTGGTAAAACATAAGTGTACCGAGGAAATTTTCTCCCTCAACCGGGGGATCTCCCTGTCCAGCAGTTCCAGCGTATTGGAGACCAGTACGGGCTCAAGCCAGTTTTCATAGTCTTTAACCTGTCCGAAGCGTTTCTTCATCATGAAGGCATAACACGGATACCTGCACCCGTGGACACAGCCCAGCACATGATTCATGGTATAGTCGCCGTATTCTACGCCGGTTTTGTACAGCATGGTTTTCCGTTCCATGGTTCTCAAGTGATACAATCCTCCTGTAAAACAGAAACACTCTCTCCAATCCGACTTCCTAAGGAGCCGCCCTCTCCAGTCTTTTCCAGATGATCCCGGCCAGAAAAACCAGATAGTTTTCCGGATCCCCCTGCTTCTCCATGCTGGCTTTCCCCATCTGACCTCCCGGAAGGCGAACCGTCATAACTCTCAAAGCGCGTGGACTGTAAGATCAACCAAAACACAGGAGCCCCATTCTCTCCCCGTAAACCTTTCTGAGAGATCCGAAAACTCCCCGGGAAGAGGCAGACCCCCCGCTGATGAGAGCCATTCCGGATAGAACTCCCCAAACCTGTCGTTGGAAATCATCTGATCATCCGGAGCCTTTTTACCACACAGTCTTTCAGATACATGAGTAATCTCCTTACTGGTGACCATTGTACCACATCCGTGCCCGCTTGAAAAGGAGGGCCTGAATCCGAAATACTTTTACATATGTAAAAATACGCTATTGTAATTGACAAATGCACATATCCGTGCTATAAGTTATGATACAAAAGTAAAATTATGGTAGGATGCCGGTCCATCACCTTCCGTGTTGTATCGGTGACGTGAAAGGATTTAAGGAGGCAGATCATGAACAGTGAGATCCTGGAGAAAGCCAGAAAATACGAACAAATCGCAGAAATGAGAATAAAACCCGAAGAACGGCCCGAATTCCATCTCTCCACCCGCACGGGATGGATGAACGATCCCAACGGGTTTTCCTACTACCAGGGAAAATATCACATCTTTTACCAGTACCACCCCTACAGCGTCTTCTGGGGTTCCATGCACTGGGGACATGCGGTAAGCGAGGATCTTCTCCACTGGGAGTACCTTCCGGCCGCCATTGCCCCCGATACTCCCGCAGACAGCGAGGGGTGCTTCAGCGGCAGCGCCCTGGAGCTTCCCGACGGAAGACAGCTTCTCGTGTACACCGGCGTAACTCCCCGGGAAACGCCCGAAGGAGAAAAAATCGGACTGCAGACTCAGTGTCTGGCGGTGGGAGACGGGCTGGATTATGAGAAATACCCGGGAAATCCGGTTCTCTCCGTGAGAGACATACCTCCCGGAGGAAATCTGCTGGACTTTCGGGATCCCAGGATCTGGAGAAAAAAAGACGGCTCCTGCCGATGCCTTGTGGGGAACCGCTCCGACGACGGCAGCGGCCGGCTCCTTCTCTATGAAAGCAGGGACGGCTTTCACTGGAAGTACAAAAAGGTGCTGATCCAGAACCGGAACCGGTTCGGAAAAATGTGGGAGTGTCCCGACTTCTTTCCCCTGGAGGGAAAACAGGTCCTCCTGGTAAGCTGCCAGGACATGCTGGAACAGGGGGAATGCCATAACGGCAACGGGGCGGTCTGCATCATGGGCTCCTATGACGAGGACAGCGATACCTTCACAGAAGAAAAAAGCCAGGCCGTAGACCTGGGCATTGATTTCTATGCTCCTCAAACCGTACTTGCCCCCGACGGCCGCAGAATCATGACGGGATGGATGCAGAACTGGGATACCAGCAGCATCCACCGGAATACGCAGGGGGAAGAGAAGTGGTTCGGACAGACGATCCTGCCCAGGGAACTCTTTATTAAGGAAGGAAAACTTTGTCAGCGGCCCCTTCGGGAACTGGAAACCCTCCGTAAAAACAGGGTAAGCTTTCCAGACCTTTGTTTTACCGGGGACCTGACACTGGAGGGAATACAGGGGAGATGCGTCGATCTGGAGCTGGAGATTGAATCGGAAGTCTGTCCCTGCTTTTCCATAAACTTTGCAGAGAATAAAGACTTCCGCACCGTCCTCACCTGGCGGCCCCTGGAGGAGACACTGGAGATTGACCGGAATGCCTCCGGATCCAGAAGGGCCATCCTTCACCAGCGCCGCATTCACCTGTCCTCCAATCAGGGGAAGATCTCCCTGCGGCTGATTCTGGACCGGTTCAGCGCCGAAGTCTTCGTAAACGGCGGGGAACAGGTCCTCTCTGCCGTGCTGTACACGGATCAGGCCGCGGAGGGCATCTCCTTTCACGCCACGGGCCGGGTACGGATGCGTGTGGTCAAGTATGATCTGAAAAAATAAGGTCTTCAGTCCCGGGAAAACAGGTAGCGGATGTACTCCACCGACCTGTCCATCCTGGGGGAGTTGCCGATAATGCCCAGGTACATCTCCGCATCAAACCCGGCCTCCCCCACCACCGGGGAGGCGGTGAGATCCAGGGCCATGGGGTATTCTACGGTTTCGGAGACGTATTCCACGGAAGGATCCAGGGTTACCTCTTCCATGTTGTCGGAGAGGATCTGGATGTTCTCAACCAGACTGGCTTTCAGCTCCTCATGGAGGTCCGGATCCTTCTCCCCTAAAAGCTCATCCAGATCACACAGGTATCCGTTCTGGGCAAAGGCGTCAAAGGCCTCCCGGTTCATCAGCACCACATCCAGCTCCTGACTGTCGATGGAGGCCAGCACTTTCATCCTGGTGGCATAGGTGTACTGGTGATACTCGCTGGCGGGATCATCCGTCAGATACCAGTTGTCATACAGCTGAATCTTTTCCTTTTTCGGATCTCCCTGCAGTTCGCTCAGGAAATCATCGCGGATCTGCTCCTTAAAGGAATCCCCGGCGGAGACGTTGACTAAAGCAGCGTAAAGCAGCACATCCTTTTTCGTGGCAGACCGGTAAAAGGAATAGCCGATCACGTAGAGCACAATGCAGACGATAAGGATGGGAAGCTTGTAGTAGTCCCAGATGTAGCGGATCTTTTGGGATCCGTGGAGCATGGCCCATTTTTCCTTTTCCGTGTAAGATTCCGGGCTTTTTGCTTCCCCGCTCATTTTTCCTGCACTTCCTCCTCTTCCGGTTCTTCTTCCTTTTTCGGCCCGCACAGATCCAGGATGTTGGAGAGCAGGTAGGAGCAGATGAAGGCACAAAGCCCTTCCCCAAAGATGATCATGGGGGTAAAGATGTTGATGATGATCACGGCCATGGCAAAGTAGACCACAGCCATCAGCACGGTGCACAGCAGAAAACGCATGCCGATCATGATGGAGTTGATGAACATCATGCGGATGCTGTTTTCAAACCGGGCCATCAGGGGGTAGATGTACATGGTGACGATGGCGTAGGCCGCCAGAGCCACAAAGTAGATGGCCGTGATCACCGTCCAGAAGGCGTTGGAAAAGCGCAGGTGGTATAAAACGTAGCCGTCCAGGGCCAGAGCCAGCCCCAGAACCAGCATGATCAGCCAGACGATGGTGGACTGTTTGAAATTTTCCCGGAAAGCCCTGAAAAACTGCCGGGTAATGTTTCCCTCCTCATTTTTTACCATCTTTAAGGTGACGTAAAACAGGGCCGTGGTGGAGGCACCCACCGTGACGATGGGAATACAGCAGACAAACCAGAGAATATTCAGCCAGACGCTGTACACCACTCTTGTGATGAAATTCATGACCGGGTTGTCCGGTGTCAGAAAGTTATACATATTTTACCTCCTTGCGGCCCCTCCCGAAAGGCCCTTAATCTCCCGTAGAGGCTCTGTAGATCAGCGATGTCTCCGTGTAAACCGTGCGGTAGTTCAGGGTGGGCTCCGCAATGCGGGACATCAAAAGCTGTACGGCCGTCACGCCCATGATCTGGCTGTGAATGTGAATGGTGGTAAGTCTGGGCGTCACCAGCCTGGACTCCGAGGAATCGTCAAACCCGCAAAGACAGACCCGGTCCGGAATGGCAATCCCCAGTCTTTCCAGGGCCTGCATCACATCCAGGGCCACAAAGTCGTTGGCGCAAAGGAACACATCGGGAAGTTCCTGCATGCTCTGAATGCGGTTTACGAGATCGTCCCGGTACTCTTCCGTGGCCGGAACGCCGAAATCCGGGCTGGAAAGGATGCAGTACTCCGGGGAAAAGGGTATCCCCGCCATGTACAGGGCCTCATGAAAGCCCATGTATCTCTCGTAAAAGGAAAGGCAGTGGTAGGGATCCCCGATAAAGCCGATCCTCTTTTTACCCCGTCTGGCCATCTCCTGAATGAACAGGTAGATGTTGGAGCGGTTCTCCATCAAAAGCCGGTCCGCCCGCAGGGTAATGTTGCAGGGAGATACCGGGGAATCCACAAAGAGAACGGGAATCCCGCAGTCGCAGACCATGTCGCTGTACTCCCGGTTAAACATTTCAACACAGATGATGCCCCCCACGCTCTCCCGGGTGATGGGGGCGGGCAGTGTCAGGGTTTTCAGGTGTTTCTGTCCGATGCGGTACATGACCAGCTCGTATCCCAGTAAGGAAAGCTCCAGATGCAGCTTGTCAACCATTGTGGTCGCAAAATGCGAGCTGCCCATGGGCCCGTTGTAGAGCATGGCGATGACCTGGGGGACGCTCCCCTCCTCGGGCAGATACTCTGCAGCAGCATCAGGCACATCCTCCGATTGGGGCAGGGAAAGGCTGGCCTGAATGGGTGCGGATTTTCCGTTTTCCATGAAGGTGACATAGGAAAACTGTTTGTAGCCCATCTCCACCGCTTTCTGCAGCACCCGGTTGCGGGTGGATTCGGCGAGAACGCCCGTGTTGTTGATGGCTTTGGATACGGTGTTTCTGGAAAGGCCAAGGGCATCTGCAATATCCTGTATAGTAACTCTTCCTGGCATGACTTCTCCTTCTATTTAAGAGTTCCCATGGCAAAATACCCTTTGAGACCATGTTCACTTTTTTCTCTCATGACTGTTTCTCCATTATACATAATTACTGTCCATGTGTCAAATGTAAAAATTCAAATTTCAAATCCATCAAAGTGTATGGATAACTTCCCAATTGAACATATGACTGGATTCCGGTTTTACACCTGTAATCCCGCCTCCTCTCCTTATTCCTGTATTTTTTCCCTCTTTCTTTCCTTTCCATCATACCGGAACCTTTCCATTTCCTCGTAAAGAACTCCCAGTTGTCATATGAACAAACACAAAAAGTGATAACGGATTATTCCGCTGCGTTCCGGCAGGGAAGCCTGCAGCCCGGTTCCAATCCTCTATCACATTCTGTCACTATTTATCATAGAATAAACAGAATATTTTTGCCATACAAAATTTTGTTTTTTTGCGGCGGCATTCCCCTCCATTTGGCGGCCGGGGGCAGATTTTCCCCCATTTGAGGCCGGAATGTACGCCCTTTCCGTGACTTTCCCGGATTTTTCTGATAAGGAAATGCAAATATCCCGGAGTCGGGAGAAGAGTTGTGCATTTGAAAAAGTTTTAGGTCCCTGGAGTCCTGAAATCAGGGGGTTCGTGGTGCAAAAGATAAAATATCATGTGTCATCTGTAAAAAGGGTATTGACAAACGTAAAATAAGATACTATGATTCAATCATCAAATATGCACTGCGTTTTTACAAATGCTAAAGTCTGTGGCATCCGGCGGTTGTAAAAGCGACAGTCGTGAAAGGAGGAAAACATGAGTACCAATTCTGCGGCGGTCTCAGAACCAGGCCGCAAAAAGAAGGGGTCCGGCGTACACAACACGCTGGTCTATGTGAGACAGCACTGGCAGCTGTACATCATATTCCTGCTGCCTGCGCTGGTCCTCACCATTGTTTTCAAATACTTCCCCATGGGAGGTGTCCTCATCGCCTTCAAGAACTACAATCCTTTCAAGGGCATTCTTGCAAGCGAGTGGGTGGGCTTCAAGCATTTCACCCGGTTCCTCTCCTCACCGGACTTCATGACGTATCTGATCAATACGCTGAAGCTGAGTATCTACGGACTTCTCTGGGGGTTCCCCATTCCCATCCTGCTGGCCTTCCTGCTGAACAGGATTGAGCGGACGGGAATCAAGAAAAAGGTTCAGCTGGTGCTGTACATGCCCAACTTCGTATCCGTCATCGTGCTCTGCGGTATCGTGCGGATTTTCCTCTCCGTCACCGGTCCCGTAAACATGCTTCTGGGAACCAACATCAACTTCATGACCATGCCCTCGGCCTTCCGGACCATCTACATCGCCAGCGGCATCTGGCAGGGCGCCGGCTGGGGATCCATCATGTACACGGCGGCTCTGTCCAACGCCAGCCAGGATCTGAAGGAGGCGGCCGTGATTGACGGCGCCAACATCTTCCAGCAGATCAAGGCGGTAGAATGGCCGGCCATCAAGGACATGGTGATCATCCAGTTCATCCTGCAGGCCGGAAACATCATGAGCATCGGCTTTGAGAAGGCCTATGCCCTGCAGACGGACCTGAACATGAAGACATCCGAGATCATCGCCACCTACGTGTACAAGAAAGGTCTATTAGACGGGGACTACAGCTTTTCAACCGCTGTGGGCCTCTTTAACACGGTGATCAACGTGATACTGATCCTGCTGGTGAATACCATCGTCTCGAAGATGAATGAAGGCAAAGGGCTGTAAAGGGGGCGCACGTTATGAAAAAGAAAAGCAAATTTGCCCGGTATTCCCTGCAGGACAAGGCACTTTTGCTGACAGGCTATATCCTGCTTGGACTGTTCGTGGTGGCCATTATCGTTCCGATGGCCTACATCGTGATCGGCTCCTTCATGGATCCCATCACCCTTCAGAACAAGGGCATCGTCTTTGACCCGGAGAAGTGGACACTGACAGCCTACCAGCGGGTAATGTCCAATGCCCAGATCTGGATCGGCTTTAAAAATGCGGTGATCTACTCCGTAGTCTTCACCGTGGTGTCCGTGGTGGTCACCCTCCTTGCGGCCTACCCCATGTCCAGGGCAGACTTCAAGGGCAGAGGCTTCTTCAACGCAATCTTTATGATCACCATGTTCTTCGGCGGCGGCCTGATCCCCACCTACCTGCTGATCAGCAACCTGGGACTGCTGGACAGCATGTGGGCCCTGATCCTTCCCGGCGCCTTCAGCGTCTGGAACATGATCATCGCCAGAACCTACTATCAGGGAATTCCCAATGACCTGAAGGAGGCGGCCAGCATCGACGGGGCCACCGAGGTCGTATTCTTCTTCCGCATCCTGCTGCCGGTTTGTACCCCGGTAATCGCCGTGCTGGCTCTGTGGCAGTTTGTAGGCATGTGGAACAGCTACTTTGATGCCCTGATCTACATCAATGACGCCAACAAGCAGCCCCTGCAGCTGGTGCTTCGTTCCATCCTGATCCAGAACCAGCCGGAATCCGGAATGATCTCCGACATGCAAAGCACCGCAGCCAGAGCACAGCTGGCAGAACTGTTGAAATACGCAACCATTATCATATCCAGCCTGCCCCTGATCGTCATGTACCCCTTCTTCCAGAAGTACTTCGACAGCGGGATCATGGCCGGTGCCATCAAGGGATAATGCAGTAAAGTTCATATAAAATAAGAAAGGAGTCAGATGCAATGAAAAAAACAGGAATGCGGCTGCTGGCCGTAACACTGGCGGCAGGAATGCTCTCCGTTCCGGCCGTGTCCGTGATGGCGGAAGATTTCTTCCCGGTAGCCGACACCGTCACCCTGACCGGTATGATCAGCTATCCGGACAGCACGGAGTCAGATCCCAACAACCGTACCATCTTCAAGAGACTGGAAGAGAAATCCAACGTTCACATCGAGTGGACCGCCATCCCCAACAGCCAGTGGGGTGAGAAGATCCAGACCCAGATGTCCAACCCCAAGACCATGACCGACTTTATCTTCACCGCCGGGTTCGGTGACAGCGACCTGCTGCGTTATGGCGACTTCGGAGCCATCATCCCCCTGAACGACTACATCACCCCCGAGATCATGCCCAATCTCTGCGCGGTGTATGACAAGTATCCGGAGTACAAGACCATGACCACCGATCCCGACGGCAACATCTGGTCCTTCCCCTGGATTGAGCAGCTGGGTTCCGGCAAGGAAGCCATCCAGTCCGTGGGAGACATGCCCTTTATCAACAAGGCCTGGCTGGACTTCCTGGGTCTGGAGATTCCGGGAACCGTAGACGAATTCAAGGATGTGCTGATCGCCTTCCGGGACAACGCGGAATCCCTTCAGTCCGAGTTCGGCATTGAGGGAAGCATCATCCCCATGTCCTGCATCATGAACGACGGCAACCAGGATCCGGCCCTTCTGATCAACGGATTCGGCGAGGGCTACGGAGACTGTGACCAGGGACGCCACATCGCGGTCACCAACGACGGACAGGTGATCTCCACCGCCACCACCGAGGGCTTCAAGAAGGGCATGGCCTGGCTGCATGAGCTGTACGCGGAAGGCCTGATCGACCAGGAAGCCTTCACCCAGGAGTGGTCCACCTATGTTTCCAAGGGCAAATCCGGACGTTACGGAGTCTGCTTCAGCTGGGACGTGGCCAACATCGTTGACAAGTTTGACAACTGGGTTCCCCTTCCCGCTCTGGAAGCCGACACCAAAAACATCACTCCCGAAAATGAGTCCTACACCAGCGGATACGACAGAGGCCGCTGCGTGGTTACCGCTGTAGCCGATGATCCCGAGATGGTATGCCGCTGGATCGACCTGATGTACGATCCCTTCCAGTCTCCGCAGAACAACTGGGGAACCTATGACGAGGACGACGAATTCGATATCTTCGAGCTGGGCGAGAATGAAAACGGAGAGCCCATGCTGCAGCACGCTCCTCTGGGAGACGCTTCCCCCGTGGAGGTCCGTGAGGCCGAAAACGTGGCCGGACCTCTGGCCGTGCTGGATGAGTACTACGGCGTATATGTAACCCTCCCGGACGATGCCAAGTACCGTCTGGACTGGATCAAGGACATCTATGTTGCCGACATGCACAATGACAACGTGTATCCCCGTGTGTTCATGAGCCAGGAAGACACCGAGCAGATCTCCAACCTGAATGCCGATCTGAACAAGACCATCAACTCCACCCGTTCCGAGTGGGTGATGAACGGCTTTGACGATGCTGACTGGGATCAGTTCCAGTCCGATCTGGAAGCCTACGGCCTGAGTGAATATCTGGAGATCATGCAGAAGTACTACGATTCCTACACAGCAGCGGAATAAAGACAGTAAACAGCTGGACATTCTTTATCAGTCATACAGAAAAAAGAGGCTGCCCGGGATTTTCCCGGCGGCCTCTTGCCATAAAAAGGCTCTCCCGGGACCACCCGGGAAATGGAGGTGTTTGTTTTGAAGAATAAGATATGGAAGGCGGCGGCCTGTGCCGGAATAGCCACTCTGGCCCTCTCCACCACCTGCCTGGCGGCGGAGGGAAGATTCAAGGTGGGCTTTGACGCGGAGTTCCCTCCCTTCAGCTACATGGATGAAAGCGGAGAGTACACCGGGCTGGACATCGATCTGGCCAAAGCGGTTGCCGAGCTGGAAGGCTGGGAGTTTATCCCCGCTCCCATTGTCTGGGATTCCAGAGATCAGGTGTTAGACTCCGGAGAGATCGACTGCATCTGGAGCGCCTACGGCATCAGCGGCCGGGAGGACAGCTATGCCTGGACCGTCCCCTACATCAACAGCGGAAATGTATTTCTGGTAAAAGACTCTTCCGGAATCGAAACCCTCGCGGATCTCTCAGGAAAGGTGGTGGGAGTCCAGTCCGGAAGCTCCTCCCTGGAGTCTCTCCTGGAAGGAGGAGAACAGGCGGAACTGGGTTCTACCTTTAAGAAGATCTGGCAGTTTGCCAATTCCACCAATGCCTTCATGGCTCTGATCAACAACCAGGTGGATGCGGTTGTCAACGATGCCGGCGTATTAAACTACTATGTGGGAGATGAGGAAGGGTACAAGATTCTCTCCGAGCCCCTCAGCGAAGACGGATACTGCGGCGTGGCCTTCCTGCCGGAGAACACGGCCATGCGGGATACGGTGGATGAAGCCCTGAAAACCCTGACGGATAACGGCACGGTGGCAGAGATCGCAGCGAAATACCATGCGGAAGACATCATTGTGCTGGGCAGCGATGAAGCTCCCGCAGAACCTGCGGAAGAGGAAACCACAGAAGAAGTCACTGAAGAAGCCACAGAAGAAACCGCCGAATAATAACCGGAAATCAGAACTGCCGGAAATTCTTCCGGCAGTTCTTTTAAAATAAGGATGAATGACATGAAAAAACGAGCATTTGCCCTCTGTCTCTCCCTCGGTCTCCTGCCGGGGGTCCTAAGCGCCAACTGGACCATGGCGGACGCCCTCCCTTCCGAAGAGACCGAGATAGACTTTACGCAGCTTTCTTCTCCCTCCGATCAGGAGGAGGCCTACCATTACCAGTCCTTCTTTCTTCCGGAGATCGACTGGTTCAGCCAGCCCTATGTGGGAGATCCCATGCCCTATTATGAGGACGGGGTTTATTACATCTACTACCTGAAGGAAGGGGGAGACTCCTTCTGCCACTCCCTGTACCTGGCCACCACCGAGGACTTTGTGACCTACACCGAGTATGACGATCCCATCCTCTCCGCCTCGGAGACCGACAATGCCCAGGACGGCTGGATCGGCACCGGCTCTGTAGTAAAGGCGGGAGACATGTATTACCTCTTCTACACGGGACACACCAGTTCCTCCGAGCTGGAGTACAAGGAAAAGATCATGGTGGCCACCGGGGAGAGTCCTCTCGCCTTTGAAAAGCTGGAAGGCTGGGAGATCACGCCTCCCGATGAACTGGGCCAGAAAAATGACTTCCGGGATCCCCAGGGCTACTTCGATGCAGGGACCGGAAAGATCACCCTGACCGTAACGGCTGCCCAGGACGGGGTGGCCCGGATCTTAAAGTACACCCTGGATGAAAACCTGGAAAACCCCACTTACGACGGAATCATCTTCACCGATCCCATTGGAGATTTCTGGAACCTGGAGTGCAGCGACACATTTAAGATCGGGGATACCTGGTATCTCACCTACTCGGCTCAGGACGACACCCTGTGGTATGCCACGTCTTCAGAGCCCTACGGCCCCTACGGAGATCCGGTAAGACTGGACGGAAAGCTGTTCTACGCCGCCAAGCACGTGGAATCGGATGGAAATGCTTATATGGTGGGCTGGGCCCGAAGATCCGATTCCCCCTCCTCCCTGCAGGTAAACGCCTGGGCGGGCAATCTGGCGGTCCAGAAGCTGGTTCAGCGGGAAGACAAATCTCTGGCCCTGGCCCCGGTGGATGCCATTGTGGAGAGCTTTTCCGTACAGGATCCGGAGGTTACGGAAACTGTCTCCCTCTCCGCCGAAGGAACCGAAGCCTCGGAGGATGTCTTTACCTGTGAAGAGAGCTTCCTCCTCAGCGGATCCTTCCAGTACACGGGAGAGGGATCCTTTGGCCTGAGCTTTGACTACAACGGAGATGAGGCCAAAACCAAGCGGATCGTCATCTCTCCCGCCGATGAGAAGCTGCAGCTCTCCTTTAACAGCGGAGATACCCTGATCACGGAGACGGCCGCAGCCCTCACTCCCGGAGAGGAATACACCTTCACCTACATCCAGGAGGGATCCGTGGGGATTTTCTACATCGATGACGTGGCAGCTCTGACGGTGCGGATCTACGGGGCCACGGGAAAACCCGTCCGGCTTTTTGCCGAAAACAATCAGGTCGAATTCAAATCCCTGAAGGAGTTTACCCGTTAAATCTACCAGACAATCCCAAATTTTCTCACCAACTGCAGATCCCTGCTCCAGCCCCCGGGGGAGTGACTCTCCCGGCCGGCAGGGGTTCCCACCTCCTGCCTCTCCGCCTTGTCAAACCAGTCCAGGATCTGATAGGGGGTCTTCTCCTCCAGCCAGTCACGAAGCATCCTGTCCGAATCCCCCAAAGACTTCCTCATCTCCCGGATAAAGCCGTCAAACTCCTCGTAATAGCAAAGAGCCACAAAGCGAACCAGTCTTCTCCCTTCCCGGGAAATATCATCCAGGGCATCCGCTGCCTTTTCCCGGCCTTCAAAGAAGTCGGAAAGCCAGCGGATTTTTCTGTAGTTCGCCAGAACCCGGGAGGCATCCCTTTCTGTGGAGAGCAGGGCAGAAATCCCGTAAAACTTCTCTTCCTCCAGGAGAGCGGCCTGATTCACTTCCAGATCCTCTCCCCGGGAAATCAGGAAACGGCGGATCAGCTCTTCCCCTTTTGGTGTAAAGGTTCTCTCCCCCTGGCGGTATTCGCGGATGATTCGATTCAGTTCCCCCTCCAGGGCCCTCTTCTGCACATCTCTAAGCTCTTTATCCCGGTAAATGTGAAGGTAAACTCCCTCCCCTTCCCCATTGAAAGAGCGGGTAACAGCCGGAGCCGGATTTTCCTCCTCCACTTCCCTTCGGATCCGCTCATCCAGGGGTACCGGCATGATAAATTTCCTTCCATTTGGATCCAGTCCCTCATCCGTAATCAGTTCCGCGCCCTCCTGATCTTTCAGGGCCCGCTCCACTGCCCGGCTGTGGGGGATATTCCCCGGCTCCGTACAAAAGCCCAGAGGAAGTCCCGAATCCCTTCCATAAGAGATAAAAAGCCGGTCCTGTTCTTCCCCGTAAAAGGACGGGGTGGGACATTCGTAGACCAGGACCTCTGTATCCCCATATCTCTCCCTGCGTTTTTGGAAGAACTTTTCCCGGATGGAAGGATCCTTTCCAACCCGGAGGTAAAGATCCAGGGCCTCCTCCCGGGTGAGGGTTTCCCCGTAAGGGGCCATCTGATGGTTGAGCTGCCACTTCGCAAGCCCCTCCACATCCTCTCCGGCCGAAAGGACGGCATACCGGGCCAGAGAAAGGATTTTCCGGGCCGTTTCCTCATCGGCGCTTCCCAGAAGATCCGCATCCAGGCCCGTCTTTTCCGCCAGCACCTGCAGGAGAAACATGGGACTCACAGGATAGCCGTGTCTGGAAGCATCATGATAATTTTTTATCTCATACCCACCCCAGCGTGCGCACATGATCGCCCTTTTTTCTCCTCCTTTTCCTCCGGACGGGGATGGCCTGGTCCAGATCGTAGTCATCATCGCCCCAAAAATAAACATCCATACAAACTCCTCCGCATTTTAAAAAAACCGGATCCTGGATCCGGTTTTTTTACCTACTGATTTGCATCCGCCGGAGCAATCAGCTCCTCATTTCTCTCATAAAAGGCATACAGCGGCATCTCCCCTCCCAGGCTTCCCCCCTGGGTGTTCTCCACGGAGATCTGCACCCGCTCCGCTCCTCCCAGAGCCAGCAGTGAATTGACCACCGAGTACACGGTGATCTCCGGGGACACATCCACACTCTCCTCGGAGAAGCTGCGGTTCATGGTCACATAGCACACCCCGTCGGAGAGGAATACGTCCCGCACCGCGGAATTCCCGGGGATGGTGGGATAGTTGCCCTTCACCAGAGGTCCCTTGGCCAGCTGTTCCAGCACCACCTGCTCCAGGGAGAGGCTGCGCTTGTAGTACACGTTGCGGGTTTCCTCCACCAGTTTCTCTCCGCTTTTATCAGTGAAGTAAAGGGTAAAGGTGCCGTACCTGTAGTCGTCCGGATCATTGCCGGAGAGCTCCACAAAGGTGTTCCGGTCCATGTCCTTTACCTTTTCGTTCCGGGAATTTAAAAGATCGCTTCCCGCCACGGTAAAGCGCACCAGGCGGATCCCCGGAATCTGAAGGAAGGTGCTGGCAATTCCCGCCCGCACCAGAACCTCCCGGGCGCTGCTCATGTGGTTGTAGGCCCGGTTAAAGTCGATGATCAGCAGATCGTCCCGCCGGTCGTAGGAATTGATGGACACCTCGGGGGAGAGAAGGCTTAAACCGTTGCGAGAATTTTCCTTCTTTCCCAGGTGCTGCATCAGATCCGTCAGCATAAACTCCCCGGTTTCCTCCTCCGGGGAATAGGTCTCCGTCATCAGGGCATCCTCGCCGGGAGTCAGGTAGTAGTAGTGATACCCGCTCTCCTCCGTCTCCGAGGTCTGCTCCTCCACCTGGATCTCACAGCCTGTGAAAAAGAGGCCCAGCATGACAGCGGCAAGGATCCAGCACAGTCGTTTTCTCATGAGGCACCTCCCGGGTTGTGAATGTAGGTCAGGGGAATCTTCACGGAGAAGGTGCTTCCCTCCCCTTCCTTGCTGAACACGGTAATGGTGCCGTGATGCATGGCGATGGTGCTGCGGGTGATGGAAAGGCCCAGTCCCGTGCCTCCGATTTCCCGGGAGTGGGATTTGTCCACCCGGTAGAACCGCTCAAAGATCCGGTCCAGAGAATCCTCCGGGATGCCCATGCCGGAATCCGCCACCGTCACATAGAAAAACTTGTGGTCTGCGTCCAGGGTGATCCGGACCCAGCCCTCGTCCACGTTGTACTTGATGCCGTTCTCCACCAGGTTGCTGATGGCGGAGGTGAATTTCACCTCGTCCACATCCGCCTCCACCGGGCGGAAGCTGTCCAGGATGAGAACGATCTTCTGTTTGTCCGCAATGGGACGCAGTCTCTTTAAAATATTTTCCAGCAGATCGTTGATGCTGAGATGCTCAATGTTCAGATCCGCCGTCTTTTTATCCATCTTGACCAGGGTGAGAAGATCGGTGATGATCTTGTTCTCCCGGTCCACCTCCGAGGTGATGTCGCGCAGGAAATCCTGGTAGAGCTCTTCGGGGATTCCCTCCTGTCCCACCAGAGAGTCCGCCAGCACCTTCATGGAGGTCATGGGTGTCTTTAACTCATGGGACACGTTGGAGACAAACTCCTGACGGGAATCATCCAGCACCTTCATCCGGCTTAAGAGCTTGTTGAAGGCATCGGTGATCAGTTCCGTCTCCCGGTAGTCGGGAACGGAGATGGCCTCGTTCTGATACCCGTCGGTCAGATCCTCGATGGCCCTGGTCACTCTGGCAAAGGGCTTTACCAGAATGTTGGAGAGCAGAAAGCCCAGTAAAATCACCACCACGGCGATGATGCCCATGATCAGAATGCCCTTCTGTTCCAGATCCGTCACCATGGAGCGGATCATCTCATCGGAGACCATCATCAGCAGCACCCCCTGCATCTGCTGCACCTGGGGGCTTCGAACGGGAACCGCCAGGGTGATGGTTCCCCTGCGGGTCACATGGCGGCTCTCCCCCTCCTTGAAGCACTGAATCACCTCCGGGGAGAGAAGGGTCTTTCCCGTATCCGTGTTGTAGGTATCCCGGACCACCTGATAGTTCCGGTCCACCACCAGGATCCGGCCCCCGTAGATGCCGGAGAGCTGTTCCAGCTTGCTGCCGGCGGTCTTGGAACGGGGATTGTTCACATAGTTCTCCCGGATCAGCAGGTTGCACAGGGTCCGGCACTGCTCTTCCATGGCCTCGATGTGAACCTCATAGGCTCTCTGCCGGTAGATCTGGATGGTCAGTTCCATCACCAGGATCCCGGGCACGATGCCCATGATGATCAGGATCACCATGATGCGGAACTTCAGGCTCTTGAAATACCTGGTCTTCTTTTTCATGCCTTATGCTGGAAATAATATCCCACTCCCCATTTGGTGTGCACGTACTTGGGATCGCTGGGGTTCTCCTCAATCTTCTCCCGCAGTCTCCGGATGTGTACATCCACCGTTCTCACATCCCCGGGGAAGGAATCTCCCCACACGGTGTGGAGAAGGTTTTCCCGGCTGTAAACCCGGTTGGCATTTAGCACCAGCAGCTCCAGCACATCAAACTCCTTGGCGGTGAGGTTGATCTCCCGGCCGTTTATAAACACCCGGCGGCCCTCGCAGTCCATCTGCAGATCCCCCTCCTGGATGATCTTGGAATCATCCTTCACCTCGTGTTCCGAGGCGGCCCTGCGCATGATGGCCTTGATCCTGGCCTTCACCTCCAGGATGTTGAACGGTTTCGTAATATAGTCATCCGCGCCGTATTCCAGGCCCAGAATCTTGTCCATATCCTCTCCCTTGGCAGTGAGCATGACAATGGGCACATTGGAAAACTCCCGGATCTGCTGACACACCTCCAGGCCGTCCACCTTCGGGAGCATCAGGTCCAGAAGGATAATGTCATACCTGTTGGTTCTGGCCTTCTCCACGGCTTCCTCCCCGTCAAAGGCGCAGTCCACCTCCATTCCATCCTGTTCCAGGCTGAAACGGATCCCCTTTACAATGGGTTTTTCGTCATCTACTACCAATACTCTCCTGCTCATCTGTCCTCTCCTGTTCTTCCCGATTCACTCCCCCCGCAAACCCGATGCCGGTCGGATTCCCGGGTGTCTCTTACGCTCCCTTTCATGGCAAAAGGATCGGTGCTTTAACTGTATCACGTCTATTGTAACTTTTTTTTAACAACATTACAATAGGAAAATGTTGGAAATGCACGCTGTTTTCCCAGAAAATCCCCCGCTCCCAAATAAAAAGCGCGAAGCCGGAGCCCCATTCCCGTGCTCCGCCTCCGCGCTTACCAAAAATATGTTTTTTTATCCCAGAACCTCCGTCACCTGAAACCCTGCGGACTCCACGGCCTTTCGGATTGTCTGATCCGGAACCTCCCGGTCGTAGGAGACCACCGCCCGGTTCTGCTTCAGGCTTACCCTGGCGGAAGCTCCCTCAATGCCGTTGATGGCTTTTGTCACCGACTCCACGCAGTGATCACAGTGCATGCCGGAGATTAATACGATCTTTTCTCCCAGCTTCTTTCCTTCCAGTTTCTTTTCCGGGATGTCCCGGGACCGGACGGATTTCCCTCCGCCTCCGCAGCATCCCCCTTCTCCCCGGAAGTGTTTCAGGGAAGACCGGACAGCCAGTGCCACCACCAGGAGAAGAACGGCAATGATAATCACGTTACCCATTGGTTTCGCCTCCTGACGGGCCATCCTGATTCTCCATCAGGTGGCACATGCCGGGACAGCAGCTGCAGTCGCCGCCGCAGGAGAGGGATTTCCCCGCCTTTTTGTCCCGGATCATGCCCCGGATCACCAGGGCTACAATGGCAACTAATACTGCCAGAACTACAAATGTACCCATATTTCAGGCCTTCTTTCAACGTTTACTGTCTTGCAGCCACGCTTCTGATGTTCAGATTCAGTGTATCACTTTCCCGGGCGGGACGCAACAGCAGGTAGAGGAATCCGGCCAGAAGCAGGAAGGCCACCATGGTAAAGACGTTGAATCCGCCGCCGGTAATCATGGTTCCGATCTGATAGATGCAAAGGGAAGAGACGTAGGCCAGCACGGTCTGATAACCGATCGCAAAGGCAAACCATTTGCCGTTGTTCATCTCTCTTTTGATGGCTCCCATGGCTGCAAAGCAGGGTGCGCACAAAAGGTTGAACACCAGGAAGGAATAAGCCGCCACCGGAGTCATGCTGCCTGCCAGCTGTCCCCAGAACTCCACGCCGTCCTCGGCCACCTCTCCAAATCCGTAGAGGATGCCGAAGGTACCCACCACGTTTTCCTTGGCAATAAGACCGGTAACGGCCGCCACGGCCATTTTCCAGTCGCCCCAGCCAAGAGGAGCAAAGACGGGTGCTATAATGCTGCCCATGCGGGCCAGGATACTGCTCTCAAGCTGTTCGGCTTCCAGCATGCCGAAGGATCCGTTCACCCAGCCGAAGCTCATCAGGAACCACAGCAGGATGGTGGAAAGGAGAATAATGCTTCCGGCCTTCTTGATAAAGGACCAGCCACGCTCCCACATGCTCCGGAGAACGCTTCCCGGAGTGGGCATGTGGTAGGCGGGAAGCTCCATGACAAAGGGAGCCGGATCCCCTGCAAACATTTTTGTTTTCTTTAAGATAATACCGGAGCAGATCACCGCCGCGATTCCCACAAAGTAGGCGCTGGGAGCCACCCAGGCCGCTCCTCCGAAGAGAGCTCCCGCGATCAGGGCGATGATGGGAAGCTTGGCTCCGCAGGGAATGAAGGTAGTGGTCATGATGGTCATCTTGCGGTCCCGGTCATTTTCAATGGTACGGGAGGCCATGACACCGGGAACTCCGCATCCGGATCCGATCAGCATGGGAATGAAGGACTTTCCGGAAAGACCGAACTTACGGAAGATCCGGTCCATGATAAAGGCTACTCTGGCCATGTATCCGCAGTCCTCCAGCACGGCCAGGAAGAAAAACAGCACCAGCATCTGGGGAACGAATCCCAATACCGCTCCCACGCCGGCTACGATGCCGTCCAGGATCAGTCCCTGAAGCCAGGGTGCACAGTTGATGCTGACCAGGAAATTCTCTATGGCCGGAGGAATGATCTCTCCGAAGAGAACATCGTTGGTCCAGTCGGTGAGGAAGGCTCCCACAGTGGTAACGGATACATAGTAGACGATAAACATCACCACCGCAAAGATGGGCAGGGCCAGGAACCGGTTGGTCACAATCCGGTCAATCTTGTCGGAAGTGGTCATCTTGCGGCCCTGCTCCTTCTTTTTGCAGCACTCTCCCATGATGGAAGAAATCCAGGTGTAGCGCTCATTGGTGATGATGCTCTCCGTATCATCATCCATGGCTTTTTCAATCTCTGCGATCTCTGCCGATACGTCCGGAACACTGCTCAGCTGTTCCCCGATCTTATCATCCTTTTCCAGAAGCTTTACCGCAAAGAAACGCTTCTGGCCCTCCGGAACCTGGTTACCCAGCTTGTCCTCGATGGAATCCAGCACTTTCTCCACTTTGGGATTAAAGGTATGGCCGGGTTTGACCTGCCTTTTCTCTTCCGCTGCGGCTACCGCCATGGCGGAAGCCTTCTCCACACCGTCTCCCTTCAGGGCGGAGATCTCCACCACCGGAGAATGCATCTTTTTGGAGAGGGCGTCCACGTTGATCTGGTCCCCGCTCTTTTTTACCATGTCCATCATGTTGATGGCGATCACCACCGGAATCCCCAGCTCCTCCAGCTGAGTGGTGAGGTAGAGGTTTCTCTCCAGGTTGGTGCCGTCCACAATGTTTAAGATGGCGTCCGGCCTTTCATTGATCAGATAGTTTCTGGCCACCACTTCCTCCAGGGTGTAGGGTGACAGGGAATAGATTCCCGGAAGGTCCGCGATGATCACATCTTTGTTTCCCTTCAGCCGGCCTTCCTTTTTCTCCACCGTAACCCCCGGCCAGTTCCCCACATACTGGTTGGATCCGGTCAGGGCATTAAACAGCGTGGTCTTTCCGCTGTTGGGGTTCCCTGCCAGAGCGATTGTTAATGGCATCTGTCTTTCCTCCTCTTGGGTTTTACATATCAAACTCTTCTTAGTTTATACTACTTTAAATAAGAAATGACTAACCGTGGTCCAAAAAAATG
>CAZJYM010000029.1:0-19794 GCA_964550245.1 uncultured Blautia sp.
CGATTTTCTCCAGAAGCTTTTCACAGTGATGTCTGTACTCCCTGCCTCCCTTGAAAAACCGTGCGGCTACTTCTCTTCCCTGGTCATCCATTACAGAGCTTACAGCAAAGGCATCCCCATTGGTAAACTGCAGCCCGCAGATGTTGCCTCCCTTTTGCATCCGTGCCTTTACGGGGGAAGAATCCTCCACCCTCTCCTTTACAGGTACATGGAGCATCAGGAAGCGGTCTTTGCAGACTACGGAAGGTGAGAGAACCTGTGCATCCTCCGGAAAAGCTCTTCCGGATAACCTGCACCCCATCCACTGCCAGTCTTCTCCATTCCAGACTTTCAGGGTGATTCTCTCTGAAGTGAAGTCCCGATACATACGGCTGTAAAACACCATCGCGGAGTTCAATTCCTGCGCTTCTCCGATGTTTCCCTCGGATGTCTCTCTTCTGGAGATGTAGCTTTTCGCAGCGGCGATCCCCGCATTGGCGGCAGCTCTTCGAAAGTAGGTGGGTACATCCATCCAGGGCAGTGGACAGACCGGAGTCCGTTTTTCCTTTCCCGGGAGACTGAGTCTTTCCAGAGACCGTATGGCATCCTGGCTGTTTCCCTCGAGAATCTCCTCATGATCCAGAAGCAGATCATAGTAGAACTTCTCAATCCGGTTGTACAGCTCCTGGGTTTTCATAAGCCACTCCGGATGACTGCACCTCAGCCGATACCGGTAGGTGGTAATGCTGTAACCCTCCTTCATGGCCTTCCTTTTCTCCCCGTGCCTCTTTTATTTTTAACTTATCACACTAGTACTCTCCACGTGAAAAGTGGCAAAATACACCGATGCATGGGGTTTAAAAACTCCCCTCCGGGAAACCAGAGCACTGTCGCTATTCTGCCTGAATAGCGACAGCGTCCCCGGAAAGGGTTGATTTTACTGCATTTCCGGGATCTGCCCACCCCGGTTTGACCACTTATTTGACCACTTATAAAATATTTTAAAGAATGACACAAGCCCCGGAAACCCCAGTGTTTATGCGGGTTTGCGGGGCTTGAATCTGACCACTTAAATGACCACGAATAGGGGGATTTCATTCTTTGGAGAGAGGATCCTGACACGCCAAAGCACATACAAAGCACATAATAAGGTAGGAAATCGGACAGAAAATACTGAAAATCATGGCTTGACAAGCCCGTGATGGAATGCTATGATAACAGTTGTCTTGAGAGAGACTGAAAAAATAACAAAAAAAGCTGTCGCAAATCAGGTAGATTAGCGACAGCTTTTTCTTATCATTTGCCATATTTTGCAGGATCTGAGTCACGTTTGGGCTCTTCTCCCCTGGATTTTCAGGGTCACACTCCTTGCGCTTTTGTGGTTTCTGTGTCATCAGCAGTCATAAAAAAAGTCTTCGTGATGCAACTCACGAAGACTTTTTTAAGTTATGAAGAGGTTCTCTTTCTATTTCTTTTCTACAGCTCCTCCTCCACATATTTCGCAATGTTGGAGGCATTCACATACTTCTTTAACTTCCCACCGTCCACAATCACCAGTGTGGGAGCCTGCATGATGCCGAACTCCCTGGCAAGTTCCGGGTTCTTCTCCGCATCGATGATCTCCAGTTCCTCCCCTTCCAGCATCTTTCTGGCCATCCGGCAGTTGGGACAGGTGCTGGTGGTGAAGAGATACTTTCTTGAGGAGACGGGTTCCACCTTCACATCCCCTCCGCTCATGGTCACCATGCTGGTATGGATCTCGGTAATCTCCTGCTCCTGTTTCTTCTCCTTTTCTCTCTTGCAGGAGGAAGAAGCCACGTCATAGAGGTTGCGGTTTTTATATTCCTGGGCCTTGCCGTCGTTCCAGTTCTGGACAGGACGGTAGTAGCCGGTGATACGGCTGTAAACTTCCGCATTCTTCCCGCACTTGGGACAGGTGAAATGTTCTCCGCTTAAGTATCCGTGCTCCGGGCATACGGAATAGGTGGGAGAAATGGTGTAATAAGGCAGCTTGTAGTTCTCCGCAATCTTTCTCACCAGAGAGGCTGCCGACTTCCAGTCCGGAAGCTTTTCTCCCAGGAAGCCGTGGAATACGGTGCCGGAGGTATAGAGGGTCTGCAGTTCATCCTGCACATCCAATGCATCGAAGATGTCCGAGGTATACTCCACCGGCAGGTGAGAACTGTTGGTGTAGTAAGGGGTATCTCCCTCTTTCCCGGCAGTGCGGATGTCCGGATACCGTTCCCGGTCGTGACGGGCCAGACGATAAGCGGTAGATTCCGCCGGAGTAGCCTCCAGGTTGAAGAGTTCACCCTTATACTGCTCCTGGTAATCAGAAAGCCTGTTGCGCATGTGCTCCAGCACTTCCTTCGTAAACTTCTGTACCTCCGGATGGGTCAGATCCTTTTTAAGCCATCTGGCGTTCAGACCGGCCTCATTCATTCCCACCAGTCCGATGGTGGAGAAATGGTTGTCAAAGCTTCCCAGGTACCGCTTGGTGTAGGGATAAAGCCCTTCATCCAGAAGTTTGCTGATCACCTGACGTTTTACATGCAGGGATCTGGCCGCGATATCCATCATGTGATCCAGGTTCCGGTAAAACTCCTCCGGAGAGGAGGAGCGGTAAGCCAGGCGGGGCATGTTGATGGTGACAACCCCTACGGAACCGGTACTCTCACCGGATCCAAAGAATCCTCCGCTCTTCTTTCTCAGTTCTCTCAGATCCAGACGGAGTCTGCAGCACATGCTGCGGATGTCGCTGGGCTTCATGTCGCTGTTGATATAGTTGGAGAAATAGGGGGTACCGTACTTGGCGGTCATCTCAAAGAGAAGACGGTTGTTCTCCGTCTCGGACCAGTCAAAATCCTTCGTGATGGAGTAGGTGGGGATGGGATACTGGAATCCTCTTCCATTGGCATCCCCCTCGATCATGGTCTCGATAAAGGCCCGGTTGATCATGTCCATCTCTTTCTTGCAGTCCTTATACTTGAAATCCATCTCCTTACCGCCCACAATGGCCGGAAGTTCCGCCAGATCATCGGGAACTGTCCAGTCCAGGGTGATGTTGGAGAAGGGGGCCTGCGTACCCCAGCGGCTGGGAGTATTCACCCCGTAGATAAAGGACTCAATGCACTTCTTCACTTCCGGGTAAGTAAGGTGATCCGTGCGTACAAAGGGAGCCAGATAGGTGTCAAATGAGGAGAAGGCCTGGGCACCTGCCCATTCATTCTGCATGATGCCCAGGAAGTTAACCATCTGGTTGCACAGTACGCTCAGGTGTTTGGCGGGAGCGGAAGTGATCTTTCCCTCGATTCCTCCCAGCCCTTCCTTGATCAGCTGTTTTAAGGACCAGCCTGCACAGTATCCTGTCAGCATGGACAGGTCATGGATGTGGATGTCCGCATTCCTGTGAGCCTGGGCAATCTCATCGTCATAGATTTCAGAAAGCCAGTAGTTGGCAGTCACAGCTCCGGAGTTACTTAAGATCAGTCCTCCGACCGAATAGGTAACCGTAGAGTTTTCCTTCACCCTCCAGTCTTCCGACTTCACATAGCTGTTGACCACCTCTTTGTAATCCAGAATGGTGGACTTCATGTTGCGGATCTTCTCACGCTGTTTACGGTAGAGAATGTAGGCTTTTGCCACATCTCCGTATCCGGCCTGAATGAGCACGTTCTCCACGCTGTCCTGGATCTCCTCCACGGTGATCTTCTCATCCTTGATCTTGTCCTGGAAATCCGCCGTTACCCGCAGACCCAAAAGCTCGATCATGTCCGGACTGTAATGCTTCTCTTTAGCGACAAATGCTTTATCAATAGCGGCTGTGATCTTGGAAAGCTGGAACTCCGCGATCTCCCCGTCCCGTTTTACCACATGAAACATTCTGATAATACCTCCCTCAGACTCCCCCAATGACCTCCTGTCACCGGAGGGTTTCCTCTATTGTAGCAAACCATCCCCTCTCCGTCAACAGGAAAAATACTATATCTTGTGTCTGACAGAGGGAAATTCTACCATATGCTGATAAAATCCCCACTTCCGGCCTTTCAGGAAATTTTTCCCTTACCCGCCCCCGGCCCTTTTGGAACCCCCAAATCCTCTTCCTGCCCCAATAAGAGAACAGAAAAAGGCGGCTCAAACGAGCCGCCTTTTTCTGTTCTCTGTTTTGATTTTTTTGGATATTTTTCTGATTTTTCTTTGATTTTTCTGATTTTTCTTTTCCCGGCTTTGGTTTTTCTTCTCTTCCCTTTTGATCCGACTGGCTTTTTCCTCTTCTCCATCCAGTCAGGTCTGACCCCGCTCCACTTTCAGGAAAAGCCCGGTAAAAAGGCCCACCTCTCACCTGGAATCCTGTTTATGACGGGCTTGTTGTGGCAAATCTTTTTGTTCTTTAAGTTCCCGTTTTCTCCATAAGCCTTCCATACACATCCCTGGGGACTCTGGCCTTTACGGAGATTCCCTCCGTGGTATACTCCTCCTCCAGGAGCTGTCCTCTCTCCCGGATCATCTGGATCAGTCCCGCCTCCGGATAGGAGAAGAGATGCTCCACGTAGATCTGATCCTCGGAGAGTACCTTTTCCAGCACCTGCAGGAAGGCATCCAGCCCTTCTCCGGTTTTGGCAGAGATCTTCAGGGAGTAGTCTGCTTTGAAATCCCGCAGGGAGACTCCGGCTGCTATGTCCTGCTTGTTAAAGAGGGTGATCACCGGTTTCCCCAGAGCCTTCAGATCCCGCAGGGTATCATAGACCACCTGCATCTGCATCTCTGCGTTGGGGTTGGAAGCATCCACCACATGGACAACCAAATCAGCATAAGTGGCCTCCTCCAGGGTGCTCTTAAAGGCTTCCACCAGGTGATGAGGAAGCTTGCGGATAAAGCCTACGGTATCTGTAAGCAGCAGCTGCTGGTCATCCGGCAGGGTTAAAAGCCGGGTAGTGGGATCCAACGTGGCGAAGAGTTTGTCCTCACAGAGCACCTCCGCCCCGGTAAGGGTGTTTAAGAGGGTGGACTTTCCCGCATTGGTGTATCCCACGATGGCTGCTGTCTTTCTGTTCCCTTTGGCCCTTCCGGATCTCAGTACCTGGCGGTGCTTTTCCACCCTGGAGAGATCCTCCTTTAAGGCCGAGATCCGCTCCCGGATCAGTCTCCGGTCCGTCTCCAGCTTTTTCTCACCCGGTCCCCGGGTGCCGATGCCGCCTCCCAGCCTGGAAAGAGCCGTTCCTTTCCCGGTAAGCCTGGCAGCCCGGTAGCGCAGCTGAGCCAGCTCCACCTGGATCTTACCCTCACTGCTCACAGCCCTGGCGGCAAAGATGTCCAGGATCAAAAGGGTACGATCCAAAATCTTGCAGTCCAGTTCCTGTTCCAGGTTGTGGAACTGGGCAGGGGAGAGCTCGTCATCACAGATCACCCCCGTGGCATCGGTGGCCAGGATCAGGGATTTCAGTTCCTGGATCTTTCCCTTTCCCATGTATGTCCCCGGATGTATGGCCTCCCGGCTTTGTATAATTCTTCCCACCGGTACGGCTCCGGCCGTCTCCGCCAGGTCGGAAAGCTCATCCAGGGATTCCTCCGCGCCTTCCCCGGTTTCCACCGCCGCCAGGATCACCCGTTCCACATCCCGGGTATTCTCATAAAAACTCATGTTTGTCCTCCTGGGTTATTTTACCCGGCTTCTCAGAAAGATCCGCTCCTTCTCCGCATCCGGATCCCCCGGGAAAATATCCAGATACTCTCTCACCTTCTTTAAAGCGGTGGAGAAGTCCAGCTGCCGCTCATAGGCCACGATCTCATTATAGAGCAGACTCTTTAAGTCCTCCGTGCTGGCGGAGGGGATTCCCATCTGAATGTCCTCCAGGGCTGCAGCGATATTCCCCTCCGCCAGATCGCAGAGGGCCAGCCCGTTGTATCCCCTGGCCGCATAGTCCTCATGGGTTGTACATTCCTGATACATGGATCGGGCATTGGAGTAGTCCTCCTGGGCCATGTACAGCATGCCCATTAAAAATACGGCCTCGGTGCTTCCCTGATCTCTGGCCTGGAGCAGTTCCTCTCTTGAGCTTTCGTAGTCCTCCATGTAGTAGTAGATTCTTCCCCGGTTGCAGATATCCTCCGGTGTCTGGGCTTCACTCTCCAGTGCCGCCTCCAGATACCGGGTGCCGTCTGCCTCCATGTCCTTGTCCACGTAGGTCTCATAGATGCGCAGGGCCATGTCGTACCCCGGCTCCTCCTGATAGGCCATCTGAAAGTTGGTGGAGGCCTCGCTGTAGGAATCCAGGGCCAGGGCCGTCTTTCCCGTTAAAAAGTAGATGTCCGCGTTGCCCTCAAACTCCTCCGCCAGGGACTGACAGTCGGCCATGGCCTCGTCATATCTCTCCAGCTTGACCAGACAGGCAGCCCGGTAGCACAGCACATCCTTTTTTACCAGCCGGGAGATGTCCTCACACTCCAGAGAAGCGGTAAAGTCCTCCACCGCTTCCTCGATGTTTCCCAGGCGCAGGTTGGAGATCCCGGCCCCTCTGTAGGATTCACTTAAGTTTACGCCTCTCTCGGCGCAGTTGTCAAAACCGGTCAGGGCATACTCGTAACTCCCCTGTTCCAGATCCTTTTCCGCCTGGGAAAAGGCTTTATCTCTTCCGGCACAGCCTCCCAGCAGGGTAAGGCTTATTAAGCCCCCCAGGATCCATGGTATTCCTCTGATCTTCATTTTCCCCTACCCTTATGCGCAGGTCAGTCCCTGATCCTCCATGACCCGGATCACCCGGTCCACGTTTTCCCGGCAGAGATCATCCGTCCCTGCTTCCACCATCACCCGGATCACCGGCTCCGTTCCGCTCTCCCGAACCAGGATCCGTCCTTCTTCTCCCAGTTCTTCCTTCACCGCGGCGATCGCTTCCTGCACGGCCGGGTTTTCCAGCGCGGCACGCTTATCAGCTACCCGCACATTCCGTAAAAGCTGGGGATAGGCCTTCATCTCCCGGGCCAGATCACAGAGGGTGGACTTTTTCTCCACACAGGCCTCCATGATAAGAAGGGATGTGAGGATTCCGTCTCCCGTAGCCGCATAGCGGCTGAAGATCACATGGCCGGACTGTTCTCCCCCGATGCTGTAGTTGTTGGCCATCATGTTTTCGGCCACATACTTGTCTCCCACCGCAGTCTGTTCGTAGTTGATGCCTTCTCTTTCCAGAGCCTTGTAAAGACCCAGGTTGGACATGACGGTGGTCACCACCGTGTTTTTATTTAATCTTCCCTGCTCCTTTAAGTACTTGGCGCACAGAAACATGATCTTGTCCCCGTCGATGATGTTTCCCTTATGGTCTACAGCAATGCAGCGGTCCACATCCCCGTCGTAGGCAAAGCCCACATCCAGGCCGTTGTCAATCACATACTTCTGCAGCACCTCGATGTGGGTGGAGCCGCAGTTGCGGTTGATGTTGGTGCCGTCGGGATCATTGTGGATCACGTAGGTTTTGGCCCTCAGGGCATCGAATACACTCTTGGCGATGGAGGAGGCGCTGCCGTTGGCGCAGTCCAGTCCCACCTTGATGTTCTTAAAGTCCCGGCAGGGTATGGAGATCAGGTAGCCGATGTAGCGGTTTCTGCCGGAGGCAAAGTCCACGGTGCGGCCCACATCCTCTCTGGTGGCCAGAGGCAGTTCCTCCAGTTCCCCGTCCAGATAGGCCTCGATCCGGTCCTCGATGAAGGATTCGATCTTCTGGCCGTTGCCGTTTAAGATCTTGATCCCGTTGTCGTAAAAGGGATTGTGACTGGCGGAGATCATGATCCCGCAGTCAAACTCCTCGGTTCTGACCACATAGGAGATGCTGGGGGTGGTGGTCACATGGAGCAGGTAGGCATCAGCCCCGGAAGCGGTTAAACCGGCCACCAGGGCATACTCAAACATGTAGCTGCTCCTTCTGGTATCTTTTCCGATGACGATTCTCGCCTTGTGATTCCTGCCGTAGTACCAGCCCACATATCGTCCCACCTTAAAGGCATGGTTCACGGTCAGATCCACGTTGGCCTCCCCCCGGAAGCCGTCGGTGCCGAAGTATTTTCCCATAATCTTCTCCTCTTCATCAGAACAGGGAACCGGGACAGCCGGTTCCCTGTTCTTATTTAAAACAACTGTCTCGGGTAAACCCCGTTTACCGTCAGGTTCTTAAAGGCATCCTCCACCCTCTGCCGGTCCTCCTGGTAGGTGACTCCAAACCAGGTATCCGTGGTCTTTAACACATCCACCCTGGCCCGTCCTTCCCGGATCAGCCCGTCGATCAGATCAGGCAGGAGGTATTCCTTTTTCAGGGGATCCCCGGTGTCATCTTTGAGGAAGTTTATAAATCCCTCCTCCAGGATCTCCATGAAGGCGGGGGTGAGTCCCCACATGTTCATGGATACCGGGCTTTTTACATCCAGGGGATGTATGATTCCCTCGGGAGTTCTCTCCTCGGCTCCGGACTGCGTCTTAAAGATGTTTCGGGTCTCGGTTACTCCGGTGAGAACCCCGTCCTCGATGTGACAGATTCCCCGGGTCACACTGCCGTTATCACTTAAGGTGTTGCCCAGTCGGAAGCCGGCCATACAGATGTGTACCCTGCCGTCCTCTTTCTGGTCCCCCACCAGGTACTCATGTACCCGCAGGTAGGCCTGTTTTCCGTAGTAGTCATCGGCGTTTATCACCACGAAGGGTTCCTTTAAGACATCCCTGGCACACAGCACCGCCTGGCCCGTGCCCCAGGGCTTGGTTCGCTCTGCCGGTTTTGTAAAGCCCTCCGGCAGGTCGTTCAGGTCCTGAAAAACATAGTCCACTTCCGTGATGCGGGAGATCCGGTCGCCGATGATCTCCCGGAACTCCCTTTCCAGATCTTTGCGTATTATAAAAACCACCTTGTTAAAGCCGGCATTCAGGGCATCAAAGATGGAATACTCCATGATCAGCTCTCCGGCAGGTCCCACCGGAGTCAGCTGCTTCACTCCCTTTCCGAACCTGCTCCCGATTCCGGCTGCCATGATTACCAGAGCAGTCTTTTTCATATCCTTTTCTCCTTCCGTTGTCAGTGTCTCACGAAGTCTCCTGGAGATGGCTCAGCTTTTCTGCCTGATCCGCAGCGATCAGGCTGTCGATGATCTCATCCAGATCCCCGTTTAAAACTCCCTCCAGCCGGTGAAGAGTCAGCTTGATCCGGTGATCCGTCACCCGGCCCTGGGGAAAGTTGTAGGTGCGGATCTTTTCCGAACGGTCCCCGGTTCCCACCTGGCTTCTTCTCAGATCCGCCTCCGCATCGTGCTGCCTGGCCAGCTCCATCTCGTAGAGACGGGAGCGCAGCACCTTCAGGGCTTTCTCCTTGTTTTTGAGCTGGGACTTCTCATCCTGGCAGGAGATCACGATTCCCGTAGGGATGTGGGTGAGCCGCACCGCGGAGTCCGTGGTGTTCACACACTGGCCTCCGTTTCCGGAAGCCCGGAACACATCAAACTTACAGTCGTTTAAATCCAGGTGAAAGTCGATCTCCTCCGCCTCGGGCATGATGGCCACCGTACAGGTGGAAGTATGGATCCTTCCTCCCGACTCGGTCTCCGGAACTCGCTGCACCCGGTGGACGCCGCTTTCATACTTGAGTCTGGAGTAGGCTCCCCTTCCCTGAATCATGAAGGTGACCTCCTTGAATCCGCCCAGACCGTTTTCGTTAAGGCTTAGCATCTCGGTTCTCCAGCCCAGAGACTCCGCATACCGCACATACATCCGGTAGATCTCCGCCGCAAAGAGGGCGGCCTCATCCCCTCCGGCTCCGGAGCGGATCTCCACGATCACGTTTTTGTCGTCGTTGGGATCTTTGGGAAGCAGGAGGATCTTGAGCTTCGTCTCCAGCTCCTCCGTCTCCCTGCGGGAAGTGGAGAGTTCCTCCTTTAACATCTCCCGCATCTCCGGATCCTTTTCCTCCTCCAGCATGGAGAGACACTCGGATATTGTCTCCTGATTCCTTTTATAAGAGCGGTAGGCATCCACAATCCCCTGGAGATCACTCTGTTCCTTCATAAGCTTCTGAAAACGGGCCGGATCCCCGGTGACACCCGGTTCTCCCAGTTCCCGGAGGATCTCCTCAAAGCGTACCTCCAGATCTTCCAGTTTATCAAACATCATTTATTGTCCCTTTCCTCCCCATATCCCTGCGGCAGCCCGGTCCAGCCCGCAAAGATCCTGCAGGACTCTTACCCCGGTAAAACCCCACCTGGTAAGCAGTTCAGTAACCGCTTTTCCCTGATTCCATCCGATCTCAAAGAGCAGGGTTCCCCCTTCCTTTAAAACCATACGGGCTTTGGGGGTAATCTCCCGGTAAAAGTCCAGCCCGTCCTCTCCTCCGTCCAGGGCGCACTCCGGTTCAAAGGACTTTACTTCCTCCATGAGAGTGCCCAGTTCACCCCTGGGAATATAGGGCGGATTCGAGATAAGAATATCATACTTCCTCATTGCATTTCCATCTTTTTCCTCAAAAAAATCTGCGGAAAATGCATCACTTTGCACCCAGTCTGCCCTGTCATTTACCCCGAATTTCTCCCCGTTCATCCTCGCCACAAAAAGGGCATCTTTCGATAGATCCGTGCCGGTTCCGGATGCATCGGGGATTGCCCAGAGCAGACTTAAAAGAATGCATCCGGAACCGGTACAGAGATCCAGAATCCGGGGATGTTTTTTCCCCTTTAAGATCCTCAGGGCCTCTTCCGCCACAACTTCCGTATCCTGCCTGGGGATCAGCACCCGTTCGTCCACATAGAAGTCCAGCCCCATAAAGCAGGCCTGATGGGTCAGGTACTGCACGGGCTCATGACGGGCTCTTCTTTTAATAAGCTCTTTATACCGGGCTTCCTGGGATTCACTCACCGTTTCATCCTTATGGGCAAAGTACCAGGCCCGGGGATGTTGAGTGATATATTCAAGAAGGAGCCAGGCGTCCAGCCTGGCTTCTTCGATTCCTTCCTCTTCAAGAAAGCGTGTTCCCTCTTTTAAAAGCGTCTCCAGACTCTTCATCCGGCCGCTTCCATATCTGCATCCACCCCGAACTCCTCTTTTAAGTAGGCTCTCCAGTCAAAGACAGCCTCCACGGCCTTGATGGCCACCTCCGCCATCTCTGCATCCGGTTCCTGGGTGGTAAAGTGCTGCATGGCCAGCCCCGGCTTACTGAGGATCGAGGCCAGTTTACTGTCGGTCCTTCCCGCCCACTGGATGATCTCAAAGGAAACCCCGGCCACCACCGGCACCATCAGAAGACGGCCCAGCAGTCTCATCCAGAAAACAGGCACCAGCACAAAGATAAAGTGCAAAAAGATGCTGACCAGCATCACCAGAAAGAGAAAGCTGGTGCCGCAGCGCTTGTGCAGCCTGGAGCTGGCTAAAACGTTATCCACCGTCAGGGGAAGACCGTGCTCCACACAGTTGATGCATTTGTGCTCCGCTCCGTGGTACATGAAGGTTCTCTGGATGTCCTTCATCCTGGAGATCAGCAGCATGTAGCTCATAAACAGAAAGAGCTTCACAAAGGCCTCCGCGATGGTCACCAGAATCTCCGAGGCTCCGACCTTTCGCAGAAAGCTGGCCAGCACATAGGGCAGGAGCATGAAGGCGGCCACGGAGATCACAATGGAGATGGCCACGGTGATGTAGAGAAGCCACTGAAACTCCTTGTCTTCCTTCTTCTTTTTAGCTTCCCTCTCTTCCTGGGTCAGGTTTTTCGTATCCTCTTCCTCGTCTTCCTCATCTCCGGCGATCTTAGCCGAGTACATCAGGCACTTCACACCCACCACCAGGGAATCCACAAAGCTTACCACGCCCCGGATGATGGGCTTCTTCCAGATGGCCGCCTTTCCGAAGACGCTGCGGTAGTCCTCCACCTTCAGTTCGATTTCATGATCGGGACGGCGCACGGCAACGGAATACTTATCCTTATGCCTCATCATGATTCCCTCCATGACCGCCTGTCCGCCGATATTGGATGATTTCATAGTTCTCTCCCGTTGAACCGGAAAAGCAAAGAAAGGTTGAGATTTCCCAACCTCAACCTGTTCTCACATCTCCAGTATTCTTCTGCCGTCTTCCGCCGGGCCCTTCGTCCCCGGCAGAGGAATGAATTCCTACTTGGTAAAGCCGTACTTTCTGTTGAACTTGTCGATACGTCCTCTGGCCTGGGTGGTCTTCTGCTGGCCGGTGTAGAACGGATGGCATTTGGAACAGATTTCCACGTGGATGTCTTTCTTAGTGGATCCGGTCACGAAGGTGTTGCCGCAGTTGCAGGTCACCGTGGCCTGGTAATAATTCGGATGGATTCCCTCTTTCATGTGTGTTTTCACCCCTTTATTCTTCTATATATGTCGTTTTTTAAACGAATTCTCCTGTAAACAGCTTTTTGATTATAGCATACCGTTTTGGCAAATGCAAGCCGATCATAAAAATTTCTGCTTTTTCGCCATCTGGATAAACTCACTGTTGGTGCGGGTTCTGGAAAACATGTTTAAGATCTGCTCCACCGCATCGTCGGGCTTCATGCCGTTTAAAGCCCGGCGCATGTTGTAGACCGTATCCTGCTCCTCCCGGGACAAAAGCAGATCCTCTCTTCTGGTTCCCGACTTCTGGATGTCGATGGCGGGAAACACCCTCTTTTCCTGAAGCTTCCGGTCCAGTACCAGCTCCATGTTTCCGGTTCCCTTAAACTCCTCATAGATCACATCGTCCATCTTGCTGCCGGTATCCACCAGAGCGGTGGCCAGGATGGTGAGACTTCCCCCTTCCCGCATGTTGCGGGCAGCGCCGAAGAAACGCTTGGGCATGTGCAGGGCTGCCGGATCCAGTCCACCCGAGAGGGTTCTGCCGCTGGGGGGAACACAAAGGTTGTAGGCTCTGGCAAGCCGGGTGATGGAATCCAGAAGGATGGTCACATCCCGCTGATGCTCCACCAGACGCCGGGCCCGCTCGATCACCATCTCGGAAACCCTTTTGTGCCGCTCCGGCAGTTCGTCAAAGGTGGAGAAGATCACCTCCACGTTGGGACCGTTGATGGCTTCCTTGATGTCCGTCACCTCCTCGGGACGTTCATCGATGAGGAGAATAATGAGATGCATGGAAGGGCAGTTTCGCTGAATGGATCTGGCGATGTCCTTTAGAAGCGTGGTCTTGCCGGCTTTGGGGGGAGAGACGATCATGCCTCTCTGACCTTTCCCGATGGGGCTCACGAGATCCACGATGCGCATGGCCATGGTTCCACCAGGTCTCTCTAATACCAGTCTGTCCTTGGGAAATATGGGAGTCATCTCCTCGAAGTTGTAGCGCTTGACCGCGTCTCCGGGGTAGAGTCCGTTGATGGATGTTACATACAGAAGGGCGCTGAACTTCTCGCCCTGGGTCTTGATGCGGATATTTCCCTGAACGATGTCCCCGGTTTTCAGTCCAAACCGGCGGATCTGGGAGGGAGACACATAGATGTCGTTCTCCCCGGGAAGGTAGTTGGCACAGCGGATAAAGCCGAAGCCGTCGGCCATCACTTCCAGGATGCCGTTGGCTCTCTCCCCGCTGTCCAGCTGGGCCGTCTCTGTGGGAATCTTAAAGGGATCATCCCTTGCGGGACGGGGATTATTGGGGGGAGGGGAAGTGTTCTCTGGTGCTTCCGGCTTTTTTTCCTCCGGGGCTTCCTCTTTTCCTTCAGCCTCTTCCCTTGCCACCCTCTCATCCTCATCGAGCATCCGCTGGACCAGTTCCGTCTTGCGCAGGGATGAAATGCCCTTCAATCCCCTGGCCCTTGCAAGATCCCGAAGGACAGCCAGTGACAGTGACTCATACTTTTCTCTCATAATAAACCTCAATTCATTAAAACGATTTTCCAGCGGATTACTCTGTCAGACACGACATGAAGATCAGAGTTTCTAAAAAGAGCAGTGCCGGGGATACCCGGACCCAAGACTTTAATGCCGGAAGAAAGGATATCAGTTCCTCTACAGCCATTCTAGCACAGTTTGCACGCTGTGTCCATAAAAGGAGAGGGAAATTTTAAGAACAACATTGTACAAATGGGTATTTCCCCAGCTTCATCTTGATTCCCGCTTTTACCAGGTTAAACCAGCCAGAGCAATGATCCAAAATCACCGCATCGCTGGTGACCACGCAGTCGGAGCGCATCAGCACCCGGTCCACGTCGTTGATCACCTGTACGTCCAGAGAAAGAGAACTGCCGGAAAAAACCTCCTGGATCTTCTGCTTTAACCGTCCGGAGTTGGATACCGGGGCATCCAGGTAAAAGACCGCGCCTGCTGCCCCACACGATTCCAGCACCTCCCGGATGGTCCAAACCGCCGGATCCGTCTTGTCAATCAGCCGGTAACTGCCTCTTAACCCCGCCAGATCCCGGATGGTTCCGTCCATGCACTTTAGAAGTGTGCCCCCGGAAAAAGCGATCTCCAGGGAGATGACCGTGTTAAAGCCGTCAATGTTTGCCACCTGTCCCAAAAGATCAGAGGAAGCAAGCTCCTTTTTCTTTCTCGCCTCCACCTGATCCCGCCTGGAGACAGATCTGGCCAGGGCCAGGCGCTGACGCTCCGAGAGCAGGTAGTGGTTTCCCACAAAGGTGGTGGCATTCTTTACGGGATACCCGGCTTCCAGAAGGTAACTCACATCTTTGGCGGCCTTTTTCAGGATGTCGATCTGGTGAACAAACTCCCGCTCATCGCTTTCCTGGTATCCCCTGCGGCTTCCCTGCTCAGACATTGATCTCCTCCCTGAAAAATAAACCAAAGACAAACGCCTCCCCCGAAGGGGGAGGCAGTTGTCTTAACTGACTACATTTCCTACTATGAGATAGGAAAACACATACATGATCACCGTCGCCATCAAAATCCCCAGCAAAATAGCCAGCGAGGATTTCTTGATGTCGATGTGCAGTAAAGAGGCGATCAAAGCCCCGGTCCAGGCTCCGGTGCCCGGAAGGGGAATCCCCACAAAGATCACCAGTCCCCAGAACTCATACTTCTGGATGGTGTCGCTCTTTCTCAGGGCCCTGTTTTCCAGCTTTGTAATGATCCCCCTGAAAAGCCTGGTCTTTTTCAACAGCTTGAAGATCTGCCGGATAAAGAGCAGGATAAAGGGGATGGGAATGATGTTTCCCAGGATGCACAGGGGTATGGAAACCCTGGGGGGTATCTTTAACAGGGATGCCGCCAGCAGCCCTCCCCGAAGCTCCAGAATGGGAATCATGGAGATGATGAACACCACGGTCTCCGCTGAGATGTACTGAGAAAGATGTGTCGTAAACCATTGAACTATAGATTCCATAGTGCCTCCCTGTCATGCCTGCCCTTTTAAGAACTCCCGGAGAAAGGCCAGGAGGGCCTCCATCTCCTCCGGCTTTCCGATGGTGATACGCAGATAATTGTTGGTTCTCCCTTTCGGGAAGTAGCGTACATAGATGTGCCGCTGCCGAAGAGCCTGGAAAAGTGCGGATGCGGGGCAGCTTTCATGGGTTACGAAAACGAAATTTGCCCTGGAATCCTGGAATGTAAATCCCAGTTTAGCAAGCTCTTTCTTGGTCCATTCCCGGGTATCCATGATCTGCTCACAGGTTTTGTGGAAATATGCGTCATCCCGCATGGACGCTGCTCCCGCCGCCAGGGCCGTCCGGTCCATGGTGTAGGAATTGAAGGAATACTTTACATCGTTTAAATATTTAATAAGCTTTGGACTGCCGCAGGCATAGCCGATCCGCATTCCCGCCAGAGATCTGGACTTGGAAAAGGTCTGCACCACCAGAAGGTTATCATACTCCTGAATTAAGGGCATGGCGGAGGGGGTTCCAAAGTCCACATAGGCCTCATCCACGATCACCACCACATCCGGGTTGGCTTCCACAATCTCCCGGATCTGCTCCAGGGGCATTGCCACACCGGTGGGGGCATTGGGATTGGGAAAGACGATGCCTCCGTTTTCCCGGAAGTAATCCTCTTTTTTGATCTGAAAGTTTTCATCCAGTGCCGGTCTCTCATAAGGGATCTGGAAAAGTCCGGCCCACACATCGTAGAAGGAGTAGGTGATATCCGGGAAAAGGATGGGTTTCCCCGAATTAAAGAAGGTGAGAAAGGACATGGCCAGCACGTCATCGGAACCCACCCCCACAAAGACCTGATCCTTTTCCAGGTTGAAGTGCCTGGCAATAGCCGATACCAGGATGCCGGCGGTGGGATCGGGATAGAGCCGCAGCAGCTCCCCTTTTGTCTCCCGCAGGACCTTTTCCACCCCGGGAGCGGGGGGATAGGGGTTCTCATTGGTGTTCAGCTTGATCATGTCCGGCTGGTCGGGCTGTTCCCCCGGTGTGTAGGGGGTTACCTGACGGACATTCTTTTCCCAGCTCATGACTTTTCTCCCCTCTCTTTGGCGATGATGAGAGAGTAGTATCCTCCCTTTTCCGGAAGCTCCTCCAGACCGGCGTAGATCTTTTCCTCGGGCATCCCGCAGTTTTCCACCATGTATACTTCCCGGCCGGTATCCTTTAAGAGTTCCTTGATGGGGTCCATCCTGCGGCCGGATTTCATCAGCACATAGTTGCCCGGCTCCGAAAGGGAAACACCGTGAAGAGCCGGGATCACATGGAGAGTCTGGTTCCACTCTGCCAGCGGCGTCTGAAGAGCTGCCGCCGCGGCACAGAAAGAGGGAACCCCGGCTGCCGTTTCGGTTTGAAAGCCGTGGGACTGGACGATCCGCTGAAGGTAAAAGAAGGTGGAGTAGACGCTTGGATCTCCCAATGTGAGGAAGACCACGTTTTTTCCCGTTTTCAGGGTTTCCTCCAGGATCCGGGCACCACGGCGGTGGCTTTCTTCCATCTCCTGCCGGTCTTTTGTCATGGGCATGGGCACGGGAAGCAGTTCCTTATCTTTTAATTCCGGCACCGCCTGAACGGCAATGCGGTAGGCCACCGTCTCCTCCGGCACCGGTCCCGGAAAGGCCATCACCGGGTTTTCCCTGATCAGTCGGACTGTCTTTAAGGTAATAAGCTCCGGATCCCCGGGGCCCACACCCGCCCCGAATAGAATTCCATTCATAAATTTCTCCCCTTTTAAGCCCCTCCCAGGTGAAGGAGAATCCCCGCAACCAGGGATCCGGCCAGAAATACCACCGGATGCAGCTTGTTAAACTTCCTTATTAAAAAGAACAGCACCACCGCCATGATCAGTTCCCTAAACTTAAAGAGATCCAGCAGGTTTCCGGAAGCCTGGTAAGCTTCGGTGTTCAAAAGAGCCATCCGTACCACTAAAAGCCCCGCGGCGCTCACCAGGGCCACCGAAGCGGGACGAAGCCCGTAAAAGGCATGGTTTACAATGGCGTTTTTCTGAAAGCGGTCCAGGATCTTGGCGATGGCAATGATGATGATAATGGAGGGACAGACAAGGCCCAGGGTGGCAATGACTCCCCCCAGGATACCCGCCGTCTTATAGCCCGCATAGGTGGCCATGTTGATGCCGATGGCCCCCGGGGTGGATTCGGAGATGGCGATCATGTCCGCCAGATCCCCCTGGGTAAACCAGCCGGTCTTATCCGCCATGTCCGAGAGGAAGGGCAGGGTGGCCAGTCCCCCGCCGATGGCAAAAAGGCCGGTCTTAAAAAATTCAAAGAAGAGCCGGAGGTAAATCATGGCTTTTTACCTCCTTCCCCTTTTTCCTTTCCCTTCTCCTTAAAGGTCTGTACAACGATTCCGGTAAGCCCGGAGATCACCACAAAGACAATGGGGGAAAGGTCCGTCACCAGCGAGAGCACCAGAATCACACAAAAAAGGATGCCGGTGGGCACATCGATCACCGACTTTTTAAAGAGCTTGATCACCGCGTTTAAGATCAGGACACAGACACAGACCCGGATCCCGGCAAAGGCGTTTTTTACGATGGCCAGCTCGGCAAAGTTGGATATAAAGGCGGCGATGATGGTGATGATCACCAGGGAGGGAAAGACCACCCCCAGGGTGGCCAGAATCCCTCCGGGGATTCCACAGAGTTTATAACCGATAAAGGTGGCGGTATTGACCGCGATGATTCCCGGTGTACACTGGCCCACGGCGTAGTAGTTCATCACCTCATCCTCCGTGGCCCAGTGCTTGGTCTCGATGATCTCCCTCTGGAGAATGGGCAGCATGGCATAGCCTCCCCCGAAGGTGAGGGCCCCGATCCTGGCAAAGGTAAGAAACAGATCCAGTAAAACAGGCATGGTCATTCTCTCCTTTTCCGGTCGGTCCATCACTTATTGATTCCCTTCATGGAAAGAGAGATCCTCTTTTTCTTTTCATCCACGGAGAGAACCCGCACCTCCACCACATCCCCCACGCTCACCACTTCCAGGGGGTGGCGGATGTAGCGTTCACTCATCTCCGAGATGTGCACCAGGCCGTCCTGGTGTACCCCGATGTCCACAAAGGCTCCGAAGTCGATGACGTTGCGCACCGTTCCTTTAAGGATCATGCCCTCCTTTAAGTCCTTAATCTCCATCACATCGGTGCGAAGAACCGGTCTGGGCATCTCCTCCCGGGGATCTCTTCCCGGCTTTTCCAGTTCCTTTACAATGTCCCGCAGGGTGGGTTCCCCCACGTCCAGCTCCTCTGCCAGCTGCTTATAGTTTTTCACCTGGCGGGAAAGCCCGGAAAGACCTCCTTTGCCCAGCTCGGAGGTGTCATGGCCCAGCTTTTCCAGAAGCTTTTTAGCGGGTTCATAGCTCTCCGGGTGGACACTGGTGGCATCCAGGGGATTCTCTCCTCCGGGAATCCGGGTAAAGCCCGCACACTGCTCAAAGGCTTTAGGTCCCAGCTTGGAGACCTTCAGCAGATCCTGGCGGGTTTTAAATCTTCCGTTTTCCTCCCGGTAGGCCACGATGTTTTTGGCAATGGTTTTGCTGATGCCGGAGATGTATTCCAAAAGGGAAGCGGAGGCGGTGTTTAAGTCCACCCCTACCCGGTTGACGCAGTCCTCCACCACGCCGCCCAGGGCCTCCCCCAGTTTCTTCTGATTCATGTCGTGCTGGTACTGTCCCACCCCGATGGATTTGGGATCGATCTTGACCAGCTCTGCCAGCGGATCCTGAACCCGTCTGGCAATGGAGGCGGCGCTTCTCTGGCCCACATCAAAGTTGGGGAATTCTTCCGTGGCCAGCTTGCTGGCCGAGTATACGGAAGCTCCCGCTTCACTGGTGATCACATAGCTCACCTTTTCCGGGATCTCCTTTAAGAGTTCCACGATGATCTGTTCCGACTCCCGGGAGGCGGTGCCGTTGCCCAGGGAAATCAGGGTGATGCCGTATTTATGGATCATCTTTTTGAGAGTTTCCTTGGCGGCTTTGATCTTGGCCTCCGAGGTGGGAGCCGTGGGATAGATCACCGCCGTGTCCAGCACCTTGCCGGTGGCATCCACCACCGCCAGCTTGCAGCCGGTGCGGAAGGCCGGATCCCAGCCCAGTACCACCTGTCCCACGATGGGAGGCTGCATGAGCAGCTGTTCCAGGTTTTTCCCGAAGATGCGGATGGCTCCGTCCTCCGCCTTTTCCGTGAGATCCGAACGGATTTCTCTCTCTATTGCCGGACCGATCAGTCTCCGGTAGGCATCCAGAACCACATCCTTTAAAACAGGGGTGGTGATGGGATTATCCTTCCGGATCACCTGGTGCTCCAGGTAGCGGATGATGTCCTCCTCCGGGGCATTGATCTTAACGGTGAGGATCTTTTCCTTTTCTCCCCGGTTTAAGGCCAGGATCCGGTGTCCCGGGATCTTCTTCAAGGGTTCCTCATACTCATAGTATTTCTCATACAC
>CAZJYM010000030.1:0-16059 GCA_964550245.1 uncultured Blautia sp.
GCAGAGGAAAACGGAGACGGCAGCTTCAGGAGGATCAATACGGATCTCAGCTACTGACGGAGAGATTTTTGTGCATCGGGAGGTTTTTCATGAAGGTAAGGACGGACTTTGTAACCAATTCCAGCAGCAGCAGCTTTATTGTGGCTTATTCAGAGAAGCTTACCGAAAAGCAGAAGGACGCGGTCCTGAAGGTTTTCCTGGAGCTTCTGGACGGCGAGCATGTCCTGACCCCGGGATGCACGGAAAAAGAGATCAACAAAGCCCTTTCTGACAGTGGTTACAGGCCAAGATACTGCAGGAAAAAGAAGAAACAGGTAAAGGAAGCACTCTCCAGAGGACTCTCTGTTCACATGGGAAGAGTGGATTTTGAGGTCCCGGACATCCAGATCGAGGATTTCTATGAGAGATTCTGGACGGCGATGGAGGAAAGCGGAGAGGACAACTTCGTGAGCATTGACACATGCCTGGATTACTAAGGCTTTTCATGACCAGAGAGAGGAACCCTGAGATGCGGATTCGAATTGAAAGGGAGTTTTTTTCCTGCTTTGACCCGGACACCGGAAGATATGTGCGCTCCGGTATTATCAGGGACGGAAAGGATACGGGGAAAGATGTCTTTATGGCTTCTTTTCCGGAGCTTCTGGATGTAGGCGTCATGGGGCACTGTACCCACGGCATCAGCGGACTGTGCATGAAGGCGGGAGTGGAGTGCTATCAGGACGGCCTCCACTCCGACAGTCCCAACATGTCCCTGGAGGATTTCCGCTCCATCGCCGAACAGTGTCAGGGACAGACCTACCAGTTTGCCCTGGGGGGATGCGGAGATCCGGATGAACACGAGCATTTCCAGGAACTGCTGGAGATCTGCGCAGCTCATGACATTGTCCCCAACTTTACCACCTCCGGTCTGGGAATGACTCCTGAAACTGCCCGGATCTGCAGGGAGTACTGCGGAGCCGTGGCGGTCAGCTGGTACCGGAGCCCCTACACCCTGGATGCCGTCCGGATGCTTCTGGAGGCCGGGGTGAAGACCAACATTCACTTTGTGGTAAACCGGGATACGGTGGATGAGGCTTACCAGAGACTGAAGGAAAAAAGCTTTCCGGAAGGAATCAACGCGGTTGTCTTCCTGCTTCACAAGCCGGTGGGCCTGGGAACGGCGGAAAAGATGATCACCGTGGACAATGCCCGGTTCCAGGAGTTCATCCATTACGTCTGTACGGAGGATCCTTACTGTAAGGTGGGTTTTGACTCCTGTACGGTTCCCGCCCTGATTCACTGTCCTGGTACCGTGGATCTGGACAGCCTGGACACCTGTGAGGGAGCCAGGTGGTCCGCCTATATCACCCCGGACATGAAGATGCTGCCCTGCAGCTTTGACAACCAGGAACAGAGATGGGCGGTGGACCTGCGGACTCATACCATCCGGGAAGCCTGGGAGAGTCCCACATTTGAGGATTTCAGAAACCGCCTGCGGAATGCCTGTCCGGACTGTGAAAAGAGAGATCTCTGCATGGGAGGATGTCCTGTGAGACCGGAGATCGTTCTCTGCCGGGACCGAGGCTTTTCCTGAGACCTTTGTCGCATTCTTTTTCATGCTTTTCCATATGCAAAAACCCCTTCCGGCGGATGCCGGAGGGGGTTTTTGTCTTTGTCTGTCTTTTGAAGGGCTTGACAGGGCTTTTTGATTCCCAGACGCATCTGTTTTTTCAACCGGAGACTGCCATGGACTTTCTTTTTCACTGACTTGCCTTCTTTGGCTTTGTCTGGTTCCAGTACAGCTTCATCTGCTTCTCGGTCATTCCGCTGATAAATTTTTGCTTGGCATTGATAAACTCCCGCAGATCCATCAGGATGTGAAACAGCATGGACCGGCTCTCAAACTCTTCCCTGGAGGCGGGCAGGGGTTCATTGCCCATCCTCTCAAAGAGGCTGTCCAGGTATTCCTCCTGTTTGGTGGGAACGGTGCGCTCCTCGATGTATTTCACCAGGTAGAGGATGTATTTGGCCACCATCTTGGCCTGTTTGGGCAGCATGGTGATCTTCATCATCTCCGTGTGAATGCTCTGAAGGATCAGCAGCTGCTTGTTCCGCATCTCAAAGTAGTCGATGTAGTACCCGGGATGGGATTGAAAGGTGTTGTCCTGGTATTCATAGGCATCCCGGGTAAAACTGCCCAGTTCTGCGATCAGCCTTGGAAACTCCTCCTCCAGGTCCTTCTCGGTCCCTTTTCCGGTCAGGGTATTGGCCATCTCAGTCAGCAGCATCTTCAGCTGAGACTCTATGTAGCGCATGTTTTGGACAATGCGGGTTTTCTGGGAGCGGTAATCGTAAAACAGGTTCAGCACCACGGCGATGGTGATGCCGATGGCCACCAGGAGACACTCATTGAGGATGGACTGGACGCTGAAGTTTTTGGTGGTCAGCAGATGGGCTCCGATCACGGAGTTTACCGAGATGGTGGCCCCCAGTCCGCACATCTCCGAGACGATCACCAGGATAAAGATAAAGATGCTGTAGGCCACCCAGGTGTTCTGCACATGCTTGAAGGCAATCCAGGCCAGCAGGATCGTAAAGCCCAGGGTGAGAACCCGAAGAAGAGACAGCTTGACGGTATCCCATTTGGTGGTGACGATGGTGAGGAGGGTGATGGTGCCGGCGGAGATGGCAAAGTCCAGCTGTAAAAGCTCGGCCAGGTACACGGAGATGCTGCTTCCCACCGCGATCTTCAGTCCCCGGAGAAACAGCTTCCTGTATTTTTTCAGATCAAAATTCATGCAAATCCCTCCATCTTTTGGTCTTTTCCATTACAGAATACCAGATACCGCATGATAAGGCAATGATAAATCAGCATTTTCCGTATTTTTAGTCCCGGAGGGAAGGAGAAGAACACCCAAACGGATTGTCTCTTTTAAGCCTGCATGATATACTGATCACAGGTTTCACAGAAAGGCGGAGGAGAGAAATGAAGAAGGTTATCGCGGCAGGCCATATCTGCCTGGACATCACTCCCGTGTTTCCAGATATGGAGGGAACGGTTTCGGACTGGCTGGTTCCCGGAAAGCTGATTCAGATGAAGGGTGTGGATGTCCATACGGGGGGAAGTGCGGCCAATACGGGGCTGGCCTTAAAGAAGCTGGGTATGGATGTGCGCATCATGGGAAAGGTGGGCCGGGATGACTTTGGGGAGATCATCAAAAGCATCCTGGAAAAGCACGGAGTCCGGGAGGGACTGATTGTGGATGAACATTCCCCCACCTCCTACTCGGTGGTGCTGGCCATGCCGGGGATCGACCGGATCTTTCTTCATGATCCGGGAGCCAATGACACCTACTGCGGGGAGGATCTGCCGGATCAGGCCCTGGAAGGGGCGGATCTCTTCCACTTCGGATACCCTCCCCTGATGCGCAGGATGTATCAGGATGGAGGAAAGGAGCTGGCGGGGATTCTTCGCCATGTACAGGAGATGGGAATCCCGGTTTCTCTGGACATGGCGGCTGCGGATCCCCAGTCGGAGGCGGGAAAGGCTCCCTGGCGGGAGATCCTTATGAAGGCCCTGCCCTTTGTGGACATCTTTGTGCCCAGCATCGAGGAGCTGCTCTTCATGATGAATCGGGAAAAGTATGAGGAGATCCTGGGAAAGGCAGCGGGAAGAGATGTGACAGAGGTGCTGGATCTTCCCGGGGATGCACAGGATCTGGGAGAAGAACTGCTGTCCATGGGAGTGGGAATTGTTCTCATCAAGTGCGGGAAGGCCGGCCTTTACCTGGCCACGGCCCAGAGGGATGCTTTATCGGGACTGGAGAGCCGGCTGGACTTTGATGCCGATTCCTGGGCCGGAAAGAGGATCTTTGAAAAGTGCTACCGGCCGGAGAAGGTCTGTTCGGCCGCCGGTGCGGGAGATACCTGCATCGCCGCCTTTTTGACGGCTCTGCTTTCCGGAAGGGATCCGGAAAAAGCCATTAAACTGGCAGCGGGAGAGGGAGCTTCCTGTGTGGAAGCCTATGATGCCCTAAGCGGTCTGCGGACACTGGAGGAACTGGAAGAGAAGATATTGTCGGGGTGGGAGAAAGCCTGACTGTTTGAAATGAGGAAAGAAAGTTTTATTGATAATTGTAAACCCCGCTGCGCAGGCAGCGGGGTTTTTGGTTTTCCTGTTGTTTTCTCCTGTTTTTCCCGGCTTTTATCTGGCCTTCTCAAACTCTCTTTCAATCTGAGCATCCGGTGCCGGGGTGATGAGGGATACGACCACGATCACCACACAGCCCACCAGGAATGCGGGAAGCAGTTCATACAGATCCCATACACCGCCCAGAGGGCGAACCAGGAACTTCCACACAAACACCATGGCGCCGCCGGCAGCCATACCGGCCAGGGCGCCCTGTTTGGTGCTGCGCTTCCAGAACAGAGCCATCAGCATCACGGGACCAAAGGCTCCGCCGAAACCGGCCCAGGCAAAGCTTACCACCTGGAACACCGAGGAGTTGGGATCCCAGGCCAGGATCACGCCGATGACGGCGATGGCCACCACCGTACCCCTTGCCAGCAGCATGGAGGTTTTGGTGGAGAGCTTGACACCGAAGAAGTTTTCAACCAGGTCCTGGGAAACACTGGAGGCAGCGGTTAAAAGCTGGCTGTCCGCCGTGGACATGGTGGAGGCCAGGATACCGGCCAGCACCACACCGGCAATCAGGGCGGGTATGATGCCGAAACGGCTCAGCAGGTTGGAGAGCTGGATTATTACGGTCTCCGAGTCCGCACTGGTGGTCAGCATGGGGATTTTTCCGGCTACGGAAACGCTGTAGCCGATAAAGCCGATCAGCATGGCTACGGTCATGGAGATCACCACCCACACGGAGGCGATGCGGCGGGAGAGTTTCAGCTGGTTTTCATCCTTGATGGCCATGAAGCGAAGCAGGATATGGGGCATGCCGAAATATCCCAGCCCCCAGGCCAGGGTGGAGATGATGCTTAAGAATCCAAAGGATCCGGTCTCACCGGTGGCGATGTTGTATCCCTTGGTCAGGTTTAAATATCCGGGCAGGGCCCTGGCGTTTTCCAGAACGGTTCCCACGCCTCCGGCCTGTACAATGCCGAATACCACGATCACCGCCAGGGCGATGGTCATCACGATACTCTGAATCAGGTCCGTGGTGGATACGGCCAGGAATCCTCCCAGTACGGTGTAGCCGATGATGACGGCGGCGCCGATGATCATGGCCAGGTGATAGTCCGTTCCCATCAGGCTGTTGAACAGGGTTCCCACCGCCTTGAATCCGGAAGCCGTGTAGGGAACGAAGAAAATCAGAATGATGATGGCCGCCAGGCAGGACAGCAGGTGTTTTTCATCATGCCAGCGTCTGGAAAAGAAATCCGGGACGGTATAGGCTCCCAGATCTGCGGAATACCGGCGCAGCTTTCTGGCCACAATCAGCCAGTTGAGATAGGTTCCCACGGCCAGACCGATAATGGTCCAGCTCACCTCGGCCGCACCGGTTAAGTAGGCCAGGCCCGGCAAACCCATCAAAAGATAAGAGCTCATGTCGCTGGCCTCCGCGCTCATGGCGGTGACCACGGGACCCAGCTTCCTTCCTCCCAGATAGAACTCCTGGGCTGAACCGCTGCCGGAACGACTGAAATATGCGCCTACTGCGATCATGCCGATGAGGTAGATCACGATGGCGATCAGAATGCAGATTTGCGCACTGCTCAAAGTTACCCCCTCCTATTCGCGAATGATGCGGGTTTTCCCGCTTTTTTTCATCATACCACACCGCGTTACCACTGCGCAACGTAAAAGTGCTAAAGCGAATGGAGAAATTAAAACCCCGGAAGCCCCAATTTTCAGCAATATACCCGAACTTTTCCCCATAAAAAAACATAAGCCCTTTACCCTCCCGCCGAGACGGCATGTTGAAGGATAAAAGGCTTATGACAATCGGGTTAACGGGTTGTTTTTCTTCTCTCCGATTCCGACGGTTAATCATCCGGCAGCTCAGGCAGGCCTTCGCATGCGGGGCCGCCCGCATGCTCCGGCAGGTCCGCTCTGACGGAATCAAAAAGACACGGGAGGATGTCTGCCGGGTAAAAACTGGCGATGGATGGCATTCTTCCCGCCGCACCTTCCCGCCGGAAGGGTTCATAAGAAGTGCATCCGACCTTGCGGCCGGCGTCTGCGGGTTGTTATGAAAAAGGGGAAAGATGAAAGGGTGCGCGGCTCCCGGGAACAGGACCTGAGCGACTAAGGGGGATCAACAGACCCTGGCATGATCCCTGGAAAGTTTCAGATGCGCCTGCCTTCTGCTGCATCCTCCGCCCATGGGCTCTCCTCTCTCCCGACCTGTGGCTTCAATATTTCGGGCAGGCCCTTGTATTATAACTTACTTTTCAGACTTTGAAAAGGGGTTTTTGAAAAGTTTACTAAGTGAACAATAATATTTACCATTCTAACGATAACGCAAGAACCCGGAGAGTGAAATATTGAATAAATTTACAAAAAGCCAAAGAATATACAATAATATTTTCCCCATACTTGCCCCAGAACCTCATTCGGGTTTTATTGTCGTGTTGCCTCAGCATCAAAAGGGCACACATCCGTCAGGATGTGTGAACCCTGCACAGAAAGCCATCCCGGCAAGCTTGCTTGTCGGGAGGGTTTTTGTGCAGGGTGTTCCTGACGCCGGAGGCGTCAGCCCTTTTGATGCGTCCGTCTTGGTCAGATCCCCATCATATGCGTCACCACACCATGCTCCGGATCCGGCTCTTCCGGGGTTCCCCGGCAAAGCCGGCACAGAAACTGCAGGACGGGAAGACCGTTGACCGTATCCCGTCTTTCCAGTTCCAGGCACATCCGTTCCGGGTGCCACTGTACACTGTAAACCGGCAGGGTTTTGTGATGCATGGCCTCGATGGTGCCGTCCTCCAGGGCATGGCTGTCTGAGATGAGTCCCTCACCCAGTTCCTCCACCGCCTGGTGGTGGGCGCTGTTGTGGGAAAATTCGGGACCGTAGATTTCATTCAGCCAGCAGCCCCCTTCGGTGACGGAGCGGTGGACCTTGTCCAGTTCCTCCAGTTTCCGGGAATGGCGGAAGGAGGTGGGAAGATGCTGAATCAGGGTTCCTCCGAAATACACATTGATCATCTGATGGCCTCTGCAGATGCCCAGCACCGGCAGGTCCCGGTTTACGAAGTCATCCAGCATGTCCAGCTGCAGTTCATCCAGCTGGTCGCAGATCATGATGCTTCCCTGGTTTTCCCTGCCGTAGCGTTTGGGATTGATGTCTCCCCCTCCCGGGAGCAGAAGGCCGTCGTAGGCATCCACCCGGAATTCCCGGTAGTCCAGGTACTCCTGCTGGTAGGCCGGGAAGATCTGTTCCGACTGGACCGAGATCACCACCGGCTCCATTCCCGCTGCGGACACCGCTTTGGTATAGTTCGTTACGTTTTGACCAATTTCCGGAATTGCAATCCTGGGTTTTTTCATCTGTGTCTTCCCGCCTTCTGTCTCAAACCCCTCCGGGTGCGTGTCAGTGATCCTTGATGGAATTGAGGAAATCCTGGGCCCGCTGTGTCTGCGGATGGGAGAAAAATTCCTCCGGGGTATTTTCTTCCACGATGTGGCCCGCATCCATAAAGATCACCCGGTGGGCCACCCGTCTGGCAAAGTTCATCTCGTGGGTTACCACCACCATGGTCATTCCCTCTCCGGCCAGCTCTGTCATCACGTCCAGTACCTCCCCGATCATCTCCGGATCCAGGGCACTGGTGGGCTCGTCAAAGAGCATGGCCTTGGGGTGCATGGCCAGGGAACGGGCGATGGCCACTCTCTGCTGCTGTCCGCCGGAGAGCTGGGCCGGCATCTTGGAGGCCTGGGAGTCCACGCCCACCCTCTTTAAGAGACGCATGGCCTCCTCCCGGGCCTCCTTTTTGGAGACATGGAGCACGTCGGTGGGCCCCATGGTCACGTTGTCCAGAATGTTCTTATGGGCAAACAGGTTGAAGGACTGAAAGACCATGCCGATCTGAGCCCGGAGCCGGGCCAGGTTCTTTCCCTCCTGGGGAAGGGGCTCCCCGTCGATGAGGATCTCCCCGGAGTCTATGGTCTCCAGCCGGTTGATGGTGCGGCACAGGGTGGACTTTCCGGAACCGGAGGGGCCGATGATGACCACCACTTCCCCCTTCTGCACGCTGAGATTGATGTCTTTGAGCACGTGGAGTTCTCCAAAGTGCTTGTCCACATGTTTGAGTTCGATTACCGGCGTCTGTTCGTTTTGAGGCATTGCTTTCACCCCTTCCTCAGATCTGTTCCGCCTGGGTGGCAACGGTCAGCGACTTGCCGGTCCGTCCGGCCACAAAGGCGGAGGCTCTGTTGAGAAGATAATTGATCAGGATATAAATGACGGCCACAACCGTGTAAACGGACACCAGGGCGTCGTAGTTGGAGATCAGCACCCGGGCGTTCTGCATCAGATCCGGGAAGTTGACCACGTAGGCAAAGGTGGTATCCTTGACCACGATCACCATCTCCGAGATCAGGGCCGGGATCACGTAGCGGATGGCCTGGGGAAAGACCACCTTTAAGAAAACACTGGCGCTGCGCATGCCCAGAGAAACGGCTGCTTCCTTCTGGCCTTTGGGTACCGCATTTACCCCTGAACGCAGCACTTCCCCCACCACACCGGAGGCGGAGATGGCCACCGGCAGGGAGATCTTCCAGAAGGCGGCCAGGTTGATTCCCAGCTGGGGAACCACCAGGAAGAAGAAGTAGATGAACAGAAGGGTGGGAACCCCTCTGGTAAACTCGATGAGAGCGGTGCTGATCCACTCCAGGATCTTATTGCCGCTGATACGCCCCAGCATCATGAAAAAGCCCATGATAAAGGTGATGATCCCGGCGGCGGCAGCCGCTTCCAGAGTGCCGGCCAGGCCTTTCCCCAGAAACTTCCAGGTGGTGGCCCGGGCAAAGAAGGACCAGTACTTTCCGTCCAGCTGACCGGTTTTATAGAACTGGTGGATGATGCAGCCCACCAGGGCGGCCAGGGCGATCAGGGAGAGGACGGTGGCTACGTTGATGATCCTTCTGGTTTTGGGTCCGGGAGCCTCATAGAGGGCATCCCGCACGGAAAGACGGGGATTTCCCTTTTTCATCGCACAATCCTCACTTTCCTGTCAATCATGGCGCCGATCTGTCCGATCACCACGGCGGTAATGCAGTAGAGAACCGCGGAGATCAAAAAGGCCGTCACACCGCCCACCGCGTGGGTGTTGATGTGGGACACCAGGCCGGTCAGGTCATTGGGGTTCATGGGAACCTGGGAAGCCAGGGATGTGGTGAGCATGGTGGCCACCAGCAGGTTGGTAAGGGGCAGCACACTGGCCCGGAGGGCCTGGGGGATGACCACCTTGCGGATGATCTGCATGAAGGTCATGCCCAGGGATCTGGCCGCCTCGATCTGTCCCACCTCGATGGTGTTGATGCCGGACATCAGGTATTCCGAACAGAAGGCCGAGGGGATCAGGGCCGCGGCGATGAGCACGCAGGTAAAGTAGGAGAGCATCACGTCCAGGTAGGGCAGGGCGTAAACCAGAATGATCAGCAGGGAAGCTCCGGGAATGTTCCGGAAGATCTGTACATAAAAATCCCCTGCGGCCCGCAGCGGCTTTACGGGGCTGATGCGCATCACCGTCACCGCCACGCCGATCACAAAGGCGGCGGAGAAGGCCAGCACCGTAAGCTTCCAGGTAGTCAGCAGGGCAAGGACATATTTGTCACCATATTGGGTGAGAAGCTCGTACACTTCCATGTTTCATCCTCCAAAAAGGGCTTCAGAGGTTATTCCTCTGAAGCCCCTCATTCATTTTTCCTGTTGGGCGGCTAATGCCGTTATGGATTGGGTGCCCGCTTTATTCGGCGATCGCGGGAGGTTCCGGAACGGTGTCGATGCCGGTACGGTCTCCTAAAGAGATCTTCCACAGCTGATCCCAGGTGCCGTCCTCCTCGATTTTGGTCAGGAAGTCATTGACAAAGGCCACGCCGTCAGAATCCAGGGGCAGGCCGATGCCGTAGTTGTCCTCCGGTCCGAACACATCGCCGGCGATGGCATAGGCCTCGGGGTTCTTGACGATGGCGTTCAGAAGAAGGGTGTAGTCTGTCACATAGGCGTCCACTCTGCCCTGCTCAAGGGCGGTACGGGCTTCCTGGTCCGTGCCGAATTCCTGAACGGTGGCTTCGGGAGCAAACTCCGCCAGAATGTCGGGACCGGTGGATCCGGACTGAGTGGCCACGATCTTTCCGGCCAGGCTGTCCACGCCGGTAATCTCCTCATTGCCCGCCTTTACCAGAACCGCCTGTTTGGAGGTGTAGTAGGGGCCTGCAAAGGAGATCACTTCTTTTCTGGCATCGGTGATGGAATAGGTGGCAACCACCACATCCACCTGTCCGCTCTCCAGAACGGACTCTCTGGTGCTGGAATCCACCTGGGTGAGCTCATACTTGGTCTCGTCTCCCAGGATGTATCTGGCCAGAAGCTGATAAAGGCCGGCGTCAAAGCCCCGGATGCCCTCATCGGTCTCGTCCAGCTGGCTGAACAGATAAGAGGTACGGGTACCGCCCACCTTTAAGGTGCCGGCTTCCTTTACGGCGGAAGCCCAGGTGCTGGCCTCGATGGTCGCGTCGTCCGCCACCGCACCGGCGGCGATCAGTTCGTCAAAGGCAGCCTTGTCAATGGCCACTCCCTCGGTCTCGGCTTCCTCATCCGCGAATACGGCGGAGGCAGGTGCCAGGCACAGAGCTGCAGTCAGCACAAGGCTCAGCAGTTTGGATTTTTTCATAATGTCCTCCTCTTCTCGGAAATCAATTCCGTGCAATTTATCCGGCTTCTCTCCCGCCTGGAGAGGCCGGCTGACCTGACTGAAGGGCCGTCAGGTGCTCCGTCCCCGTCTGTCTCTTCAATCAGGATTAATATACCCTTATTTCCACAGCATGTCAATAGGTGATTTAACGCTTTACCCCGGGAAACCGCATGGAGAGCGGGCTGACAGTCCAGGTTTGAAAGTTTGTGTTACAACTTTCAGGTGATACCTGAGTCAAAAGGCCATGCCGCCAGCGGCGGCATGGGCATTCTGCACAAAAGCCATCCGGCAGGCCCGCCTGTCGGGATGGCCTTATGTGCAGAATGAGCACATCCGTAAGGATGTGTCCCTTTTGACGCAGCATCTTTTGTTGTTTCAGTTCGGTGAAAAAGCTGTGAAGATCAAAAAAGGAATGGCTTTTTGCCCGGGTTTATGGTAATGTACATTTGGAAACCAAATACCAAAGAAAGGATACAGTGACACATGGAATATCTCATTACGTTTCTGGAGGGAGTGATCTCCTTCATTTCCCCCTGTATGCTTCCCATGCTGCCCATCTATATCAGCTACTTTGCCGGCGCCTCCGGGGAGGAGGAGCGCTCCGGCACCGGGGTGCTCCCCGGAGCCCTCTCCTTTGTGGCCGGCTTTACCCTGGTGTTCTGTGCACTGGGTGTCTTTGCGGGATCCCTGGGGAGACTTCTCACCCGCTATCAAAACGTTGTCAACGTTGTCTGCGGCATCCTGGTGATTCTGATGGGCCTGGCCTTTTTGGAGATCATCCCCATGCCCTGGTTTAAGGGAATCCAGAAAGCCTGGCAGATCAAAAGCGTGTTTTCAGCCTTTGTCTTTGGCATGATTTTCTCCGTAAGCCTTACCCCCTGTGTGGGGGCTTTTCTGGGAGCGGCTCTGATGATGGCTTCCTCCTCCGGGGCCGGAGCGGGAAAAGGTGCCCTTTTGCTTTTCGTGTACTCCATGGGGCTGGGAATTCCCTTCCTGATCTCGGCGGTACTCATTGACCGGTTAAGAAATACGTTTCAGTTTATCAAAAGCCACTACCGGGTCATCAACCTGATCTGCGGAGGATTTCTGATCCTGGTGGGCGTGATGATGGCCATGGGCTGGCTGAACCGGCTTCTGGCCGCACTTTCCCTGTTCTAAGGGGAGTATGAAAGGAGGACAGATCCATGAAAAAGAATCAGGGCAGGCTGGTTGCCGTGGCATTACTGCTGGCGGTGGTGCTGATCGGAGCCACGAGTGCATACAGGATTCTCTCCGAGAAATATAACGCCACCCCGGAAACGGTACAGGCGGAAGAGATGACGGAAGGGGAGAGCGTGGAGGTAGAAGGGGTGGAGAGTGAAACAACCGCTTCGGAAACAGAGGAGAGTACGGAGGATCAGGTGGTGGAGGCCATCGATTTTTCCATGACCGATGAGAACGGGGAGAAGGTGAACCTGTCGGATTTCTACGGAAAGCCGGTGGTGATGAACTTCTGGGCCACCTGGTGCGGTCCCTGCCAGTCGGAGATGCCCCACTTCGACAAGGCCTATCAGCAGTATAAGGATCAGATCAACTTTCTGATGATTGACCTCACCGACGGGGCCCGGGATACGGTGGAGAGCGCCTCCGCCTTTGTGGAGGAGCAGGGGTACAGCTTTCCCATTCTCTTTGACACTGAGTATGAGGGAGCCAGCACCTACGGCATCAACTCCATCCCCACCACCTTCTTTATCAATGCCCGGGGAGAGATTGAAGCCTATCAGATCGGAGCCCTCACGGAGGAGGTTCTCTTTAATCAGCTGGAGATCATGGTGAATGAAGATTCGGAAAACGCATAAAACCGTTCTTGACATCCCCGGGGATCTCTGATATATTTCTTTCCAGAAAAAGCAGCTATGTAGCATACAGGTGTCTGAGCGGAGGAGAATTCTTCCGCGAGGGTGAAAAGGGAAGCCGGTGTGAATCCGGAGCGATGCTGTCACTGTGTACGGGAGTTTCCTGCGAAATATCCACTGACTGCCAGGCAGTCGGGAAGGAGCGGCGAAACGATGATCGAAGCCAGGAGACCTGCCTGTGTGTGGATCTTTGATTTGCATGCCACGAATCGATCTTCTCACAAAAGCGCTTCACTTCCGGGGAGGAGTCTGCCCTTTTTTGGGGGACTTTGCAGGCTTTTTTGGCTAAGTGGGGATTTGAGCAGTCGTGGGGGCACGGCTGCTTTTTTTGTACCTGTAAACCGCTAAAAAAGGAGGACAAAGATGAAAAAAGCGTTTGCAGCAGGACTGGCCCTTGCTCTGGGCACCATGATGACGGTTACGGGAGTCTCGGCGCAGAGTCACTACCCGGTCACCATCTCCACTTACAACTATGAAAAGGAACCGGTGGAAGTAACCTTTGAATCCTGCCCCACAAAGGTGCTGTGCACCAATCAGACCCAGACCGAGATCATGCTCTACTTCGGGCTGGATGACCACATCGCGGGCATGTGCTACCTGGACGGAGCCGTAAGGGAAGATCTGAAGGATCAGTATGACGCTCTGGCGGCGGAGGGGAAGGAACTGACGGTCAAGAACTATCCGGATAAGGAGACGGTTCTGGCCCTGGAGCCGGACATGATCTTCGGCTGGAGAAGCGCCTTTGCTGAGGATGCCCTGGGGGATGTGAGCGAGTGGAACGACCTGGGCGTGGGGACCATGATTCTGCGCTGCTCCAACAATACGGCGGAAGAGTTAAACATCAACTCCGTGCTGGCGGACATCGCCGATGTGGGAGCCATCTTTGACATCCAGGAGACCACGGATGCCTATATCGCGGATGCCCGGGAGATGCTGGATCAGGTGGAAGAGAAGGTCAGCACCCTGGATGCCCCTCTTAACGCCCTGATCATGGAGGGCTACGGAGAGGGAACCTGGTTTGCCTGGGGTGCCAACTGCCTTACCGGATCCCTGGTGGAGGCGGCGGGAGCCGTAAACTTAAGTGAAGAGGGCGGAGATCTCTCTGTGGAGGATATCATCAACTACAACCCGGACGTGATCATCGTGGACTACATGGATGACATGGAAGCCGACGACGGGGGAGCGGCTGCGGCCGAGGCGGCCATAGCGGCTGTCACGGGGGAGAGCTCTCTGGCGGAAGTGCCGGCGGTGGCCAACAACCGCATCATGGCCGTGAACCTGACGGATGTGTACGGCGGCGGAATCCGCATGGTTCCCTCCATCGAAGCCATGTATGAATTCATGTACGGGGAAGAATGAACAGGAGACTCTCCAGACGTCACCGGATGATGGGGCTGGTGATTCTTCTCTTTGCCGGGCTTCTGGTTTTGTCGGTGCTGCTGGCAGTCTGTGTGGGAGCCGTACGGATCTCCTTCGCGGATGTGTACCGGATCCTCCTCTACAAGGTGCTTCACATCGCCCTGGGGGATCCGGAAAGCCTGGGCAGCGGCACCCTCTATGAGATCGTCTGGAACGTGCGGCTTCCCCGGGTGCTGATGGGGGCGGTGATCGGCTGCATCCTGGCCATGTGCGGGGTGGTGATGCAGGCCACGGTGCAGAATCCCCTGGCGGATCCCTACATCCTGGGCATCTCCTCCGGGGCTTCCCTGGGAGCCACCTTTGCCATCATGATCGGAGCTTCCACCGTTTTTACCGGCTTTCTGGCGGAGACCGGGGTGGCCTTCTGGGCCTTCCTGGGCTCCCTGGGGGCCACTTTTCTGGTGATGCTTCTGGCCAACCTGGGAGGGGGAAGGGTAACCTCTGCCAAGCTGGTACTTTCCGGCAGCGTGATCGCAAGCCTCAGTGGCGCCTTTACCAACCTGATGATCTACATCGGCAATGATCCCGACAACATGAAGACCGTCAGCTACTGGATGCTGGGAAGCATGGTCAGCGCCCGCTGGGAAAAGCTTCTGCTGCCGGGGATCTGTCTCCTGGGAGGACTTATATTTTTTCTCACCCAGCTGCGGACCATGAACACGCTGCTTTTGGGAGATGAGGCCGCCATCACCCTGGGGATCAACCTGGGTTTTCGCAGAAAGCTCTACATGGCGGTCACTTCCCTTTTAACGGCCGTGGCGGTGTGCACCTGCGGGATCGTAGGTTTTGTGGGGCTGATGATCCCCCACATCGTCCGGGGCTTTGCGGGATCGGATCACCGGCACCTGCTGCCTCTTTCCGTTTTAACGGGAGGCATCTTTCTCATCTGGGCGGATGTGGCGGCCAGAGTGCTGATCGAGAGTACGGAAATCCCCATCGGCGTCATCACCTCCGTCATCGGGGCTCCCATCTTCGTCTACATGATGGTGAAAAAATCATATGGATTCGGGGGGCATGAGACATGAACCTGGAGACCAGAGATGTAAATGTGACCCTGTCCAGAAAGGAGATCGTGCGGCAGGTGTCCCTGCAGGTGAAGGACAATGAGTTTGTGGGCTTACTGGGACCCAACGGCAGCGGAAAAACTACCCTCTTAAAAAGTATCTACCGGGTGTTAAAGCCCTCCGCGGGCATGGTCCTCCTGGACGGGGAGGACATCCGCTCCTTAAACTACCGGGAAACCGCCCGGCGGATGGGGGTGGTGAGCCAGTTTACAAACATGAGTTTTGACTTCTCCGTGGAGGAAGTGGTGTTGATGGGGCGCTCTCCCCACAAGAAAGCCTTTTCTCCCGATACGGAAGAAGATTACCGCATCGTGGAGAATGCCCTGAAAAAGGTGGACATGCTGGATTTTAGAGACCGCAGCTTCCTTACCCTCTCCGGAGGAGAGAAGCAGCGGATCCTGCTGGCCAGAACTCTGGCCCAGCAGGTGGATCTGCTGATCCTGGACGAACCCACCAATCACCTGGACATCAAGTATCAGATCCAGATCATGGACGTGGTGAAATCTCTGGGAATCGGGGTGCTCTCTGCCCTTCATGATCTGAACCTGACGCTCATGTACTGTACGTATGTGTACATCCTGAAGGAGGGGCAGGTGGTGGCCCACGGCCTTCCCGATGAGGTGATCACAAAAGAACTGATCCGGGATGTGTATGAGGTGGACTGTGAGGTGATCCGCCATCCCGGAACCGGGAAGCTCTACGTGGTTTATTTTTCCGGACTTTAAAAGAAGGACAGGGCGGGTACCGCCCTGTCCTTCTTATTCACGCATTCTGGCTGGCCCAGATCACTTCCGCCAGCATCTCCGCCGACATGCCCACCCCTGCAGGCT
>CAZJYM010000030.1:16159-19429 GCA_964550245.1 uncultured Blautia sp.
CTGGCCCAGATCACTTCCGCCAGCATCTCCGCCGACATGCCCACCCCTGCAGGCTTCATGCCGGCCGCAGCTTTGAGCACTTCCTCCCTGGGAAGATCGCAGGGCTTTTTCTCCAGCACCAGTTCTCCCAGCTTTTGGTAAGCTTTTCTTTGATCATTTGGAAGAACCCGCTTCATCTCGGAGGCCACCATGGAGGCTACCGCCTGGGCTCCGCAGATGTTGGTGTGGGAATAGTCTCCCGGCACGAAGAGGGGTCTGGATCCCACGTCACCGTGTTCCAGGATGTATTCCATGGCTCTTCCGTGAAGATCCAGCACCGGCACATCCGTTTCCTGTCCCAGTTCCAGGCAGACGGCTGCGTTTTCCGAGAGCAGGTCGTTGTAGGCTCCGTCCTTGTTCCAGGTGTTTCGGGCCAGAGGGGTTACCAGCACCGGGTAGAGACCTGCCTGCCGGCTCTCTTCGATGTAACGCAGCAGATTATCCCGGTATCCTTCCCGGGCCCGCAGGTGTTTCAGCTTCTGGTCGTTGTGCCCGAACTGGAAGAAGATGTAGTCTCCCTCTTTCCGGCTGCCCTTTACGATGTCATAGTAACCCTGCTGCCGGAAGGTCTCGGTGGTGAGACCGGAAAAGGCATGGTTGGCCAGGGCGATGCCCTGATCCAGATAGAAGGGCAGCATCTGTCCCCAGCCCGCATAGCTGGTTTCCGGCTGGCAGGGACGCTCCACGATCTGGTCGGTTACCGTGGAATCCCCGGCCAGATGAATCACGGGGCAGGTGATTTCCTGGGCTTTTATGTCCGTGATGCAGGGATGATCCGCCACCACCGACACATCCACGGTGAGATCCTCCTGGATTCCGGCCCCTTCCTCGGGAATCACCGGGCAGACTTCCACGTAAAGGGGAAAGTGACAGGTCTCCCCTGCGTGAAGAACATCTTTCGCCAGGTAAAGGCGTCTCCTTCTGGCAAAGATGCGCACCTGGTGCATGTCCTCCTCCGGTGTAACGGTCAGGGTCACAAGATACTGCCCCGGATGAGGCACCGTTATGACTGCGATTCGTTCATTATCCTGCACAAGCGTAGTCTTCAAGATTTTCTTCCCCCTTTGCTTTTAAGCTACAGCCTGATTTTCGTCACTGAAGTACTGATCGATGCCGTCGGCAATCCCCGTCGCCATCTTTTCCTGAAAGTCGGGATCGCTCATCTGACGGTCGTCGGATTCATAGGTCATGAACCCCATCTCCAGGATGGTCACCGGAACGGTGCTCCAGTTGATGCCGGTCATGTTGTCGTAGTAATCCACTCCCAGGCTGGGAAAGCCCGTGGCATCACAGTAGGAACCAAGGATACATTCTGAGAGATGCTTGGATCTGGCGGAGAGATAGCCCACGTAGGGGTTATCCGGAGAGGGAACCATTCCCAGGGCTCCCGAGACGGTGCGGGATTCCTCTCCGTTGGCGTGAATGCGCACATAGATCTCGGCTCCTTCCGAAGCGACCAGCTGAGCCCTTTCCTTATTGCTGATGGCTGTTTCATTGTCCGTGCGGGTCATCACCACCTGATAACCCCTCTCTTCCAGAATGTCCCGAAGCTTCAGGGAAACCTCCAGGTTTAATTCATACTCGGGAAGTCCGGTGTAGACGCCTTCCGTTCCCGTGGAGGCTTTGGCCTTCATCTCACTGGATCCGGGCCCCAGAGGCTCTACATCACTCATGTCCACTGAGTAGCTCTGGTGCCCCGGATCGATGCCTACGATGTGGGTAACCTGAGGTTCAGGCTCCGGTTCAGACTCGGGTTCAGGCTCCGGTTCGGCTTCCGGTTCCGGTTCGGGGCCGTCTTCAGGGTTCGGTTCCGGTTCGGGCCGATCCACAGGCTGCAGGTTTTGACTCTCCGGAGGAGTAGAAACAGGCTCTTCCACCTCCTCAGGCTCCAGCACGGCTCCCTGGATGGAGCTGACAGCCGCCTCCAGCCGGGAATCTACGGAGGTGAGACTCTGACTCACAGCAAAGGCGATAAAGAGGAGAGCGGCGATGAAGACGACTCCTGTGATACATAAGACAACAGCCCTGAAGCGGGAATGATCCTTCATGATATCTTCCTTTCCTGGTGCGGATGATGGTTGTTTTGATATGGTAGTATTATAAAGAGACTTTCGGGAAAAAGCAATGGACTTTCCTGCCGGAGTCGGATTCACCCTGTTTCCCGCCTTATCTGAGAATGAGCCTTGGGGAAAACAGTTGAAAGAAGATTCAAAAAGCTGTAAAATAAAGCGGTCAAATGAAGTGCAATCCGCTCCAGCAGCCCTCATCTGCCGTTTCGCTTCTGATTGTTGAAAAAAGGCGCTGGGACGCATAGCAGCTGTGAGATCTTCGGATCTTTGCAGCACAGCAGGAAAACAACAAGGAGGAATGAGTGATGATTGATTTTAATGCGGATTCTTTTCAGATTTTTAATCAGGACTGGGCCCTTGTCACGGCAGGTACCCCTTCCCACTTTAATACCATGACCATCGCCTGGGGCGGACTGGGAACCCTGTGGGGAAAACCGGTGGCTACCGTCTATGTGAAACCCGTACGCTACACCCATGAGTTTCTGGAGGAGAATGAGTACTTTACCGTCAGCTTTTACCCGAAGGAGTACCGCAAGGCCCTGGGGGTTCTGGGATCCTTATCCGGCAGAGATACGGACAAGGTGGCAAAATCCGGCCTGACACCCCGGTTCCTGGAGCAAGGCATTACCTTCACCCAGGCCAGAGCCACCCTTGTCTGCAGGAAGATCTACCGTCAGGATCTGGATGCCTCAGCCATGCCGGCGGATGTGGTGGAAAATTTCTACAGGACGGAAGCACCTCATACCATGTACATCGGTGAGGTCGTGGATGTGATTGAGTAGCAAGAGGTGTCGGAAATTGACACCGGAAGAGATGTGGCGGGAGTCGGGACTAAGCGGCACATATGAATCCTGGGCTTTTGGGGATGATCCGGATGTGCTGGCGGAGCTGGTAAGACGGGGAGTGAAGACTGCCACCTGTTCGGCTGCCGTATTTTACCAGCTTGAGAATGAGGACTTTCCCAGAGAAGGAGAGTACAGCGTCGTTTTGGATTCCCGGAGGAATGCGGTCTGCATCGTCCAGACGACAAAGGTCTACAAAACCACCTTTGAGAAGGTTACAAAGGAGCATGCTTTTAAGGAGGGTGAAGGCGACCGCTCTCTGGAATACTGGAGACAGGTGCACAGGAGATTCTTTACGGAAGAACTGAAGACAGTCGGGC
>CAZJYM010000031.1:0-12783 GCA_964550245.1 uncultured Blautia sp.
CGTTTTTGACGGTGTAATCATAGCATCAGAGGGGAAACCCGTCAAGAAAAACTTACGTTTGGATTCACCTGGCTGAAGTGGCTGAAGTAGCCTACATGGTAGCCAACACCTGTCAGCCCTTCATCTACTTTAACTTTTAGAGGCCCTCACTGCTTTGCAGATGAGGGCATTTCCTGTTTTTTAGGGGAAATTTGCGCGTGGAGAAGGCTTCCCTTGATTTTTCCCAGGGAAATTGGTATGATAGGGACTGTTCAGAAGGGGGATCGGAGATGAAAGAGAAAAAACATGTGATTTCCAGGGTGCTTCCCGGAAGCATCGGGGAGGAGCTGGAGCTTGTTCCCGGAGATGCGCTGCTTTCCATCAACGGGGAGGAAGTGGAGGATGTGCTGGACTACCGCTACCTTCTCAATGAGGAGGAGGTAACTCTGCTGGTGGAGAAGGCGGACGGGGAGATCTGGGAACTGGATGTGGAGAAGGAGTACGAGGATGACCTGGGGGTGGAGTTTGAAAACGGACTGATGGATGACTACCGGTCCTGTTCCAACCGGTGTATCTTCTGTTTTATCGATCAGATGCCTCCCGGCATGCGGGAAACTCTGTACTTTAAGGATGACGACTCCCGTCTCTCCTTTTTGCAGGGCAACTATGTGACCCTCACCAACCTGTCGGATCACGACATGGAACGGATCATCCATTATCATCTCTCCCCCATCAACATCTCCTTTCACACCATGAACCCGGAACTGCGCTGCCGGATGCTGCGAAACCGCTTTGCGGGGGAATCCTTAAAAAGGGCGGATGCCCTTTACGAGGCGGGAATCACCATGAACGGGCAGATTGTGCTTTGTAAAGGCATCAACGACGGCCGGGAGCTGGAGTACACGTTAAAGAAGCTTTCAGAATACGCTCCGGTTCTCCAGAGTGTGTCCGTGGTGCCGGTGGGCCTGACCCGCTACCGGGAAGGGCTCTATCCCCTGGAAGGCTTTGAAAGCGCCGATGCCGGGGAGGTGCTGGCATTGATTCACCGCTTTCAGGAGCAGATGATGGAAAAGTGGGGGATCCACTTTGTACATGCCTCCGATGAGTGGTACCTGCTGGCGGGAGAGGAACTGCCGGAGGAGGGCAGGTATGACGGCTATCCCCAGCTGGAAAACGGGGTGGGGATGCTCCGTCTTTTAATGAATCAGACAGATGAAGCTCTGGGGGAACTTACCGGGGATGACCGGGTGCGGGATGTGACTCTGGTGACCGGAGAGCTCTCCGGGCCTTATATTTCCCGCATTGGAGAAAAGATTGGGAAGAAATTTCCCCGTGTAAGGATGCGGGTGGAAACCATCCGCAACGACTTTTTCGGTCCCAAAATCACGGTCTCCGGGCTTATTACCGGAAGGGATCTGATGGGACAGCTGAAGGGTAAGGAAACGGGAGAACAGATCCTCATTCCCGCAAACATGCTTCGAAGCGGGGAGGATGTATTTTTAGACGATGTGACACTTGCAGAGCTTGAAGCTTTTCTTGGAAAACCGGTGCTGGCGGTGGGAGAGAGCGGAGAGGAACTCCTGGAGGCTGTCCTTACGGGGACCATCCGGGAGCAGAAAAGGAGACAGATGTATGAGCAGACCGGTAGTTGCCATTGTGGGCAGGCCGAATGTGGGGAAATCCACCCTGTTTAACGTGCTTTCAGGCAGCAGGATTTCCATAGTAAAAGAGACCCCCGGGGTGACCAGAGACAGGATCTACGCAGATGCCTCCTGGCTGAACCACTCCTTCACCCTGATTGACACCGGAGGCATCGAGCCGGACAGCCGGGACTACATGCTCTCCCGCATGCGGGAGCAGGCCCAGATCGCCATCGATACGGCGGATGTGATCCTCTTTCTCACCGATGTGCGCCAGGGCCTGGTGGATTCCGACTCCAAGGTGGCGGACATGCTCCGAAGAAGCGGCAAGCCGGTGCTTCTGGTGGTGAACAAGGTGGACAGCCCGGATAAATTTATGATGGATGTTTACGAGTTTTACAACCTGGGAATCGGAGAGCCCGTTCCCATCTCCGCCACCAACATGCTGGGACTGGGGGACATGCTGGATGAGCTGGTGGCCCTTTTCCCGGAGGAAAAGGATGAGGAGGAAGAGGAGGAGATTCCCCGGATTGCCCTGGTGGGCAAGCCCAACGTGGGCAAGTCCTCTCTGATCAACCGGATCCTGGGGGAAAACCGGGTGATCGTCTCCGAGACGGCGGGTACCACCCGGGATGCGGTGGACACCCGGGTGAAATATCAGGGAAGGGACTACATCTTTATCGACACCGCCGGTCTTCGCCGGAAGGGAAAGATCAAAGAGGATCTGGAGCGCTACAGCGTGATCCGTACGGTAAGCGCGGTGGAGCGCAGCCACATCGTGGTGGTGATGATCGACGCGGTGGAAGGGGTTACCGAGCAGGATGCCAAAATCGCGGGCATTGCCCATGAGCGGGGCAAAGGGGTGATTGTGGCCGTAAACAAGTGGGATGCGGTGGAAAAGGACGACAAGACCATCTATGCCTACACCCGCCGCATCCGGGAGGTTCTCTCCTTCATGCCCTATGCGGAGCTGGTGTTTTTATCTGCCCTTACGGGACAGAGAATCCCCCGGCTTTTTGAGAGCATTGACAAAGTGATCCAGAACCAGACTCTGCGGATTGCCACCGGAGTTTTAAATGAGATCCTCTCAGAGGCTCTGGCCCTGCAGCAGCCTCCTTCGGATAAGGGAAAGAGGCTGAAGGTCTTCTACATGACCCAGGTGGGCGTTCGTCCCCCCACCTTTGTGGTCTTTGTAAACGATAAGGAACTGATGCATTTTTCCTATGTCCGGTATCTGGAAAACCAGATCCGCAAGGCTTTTGGGTTTGAGGGCACTTCTCTGAAGATGATTATCCGTGAGCGGGGTGAGAAGGAATGATCATGGAAAGACTGGTCTGTCTGGCAATCGGCTATCTCTTCGGCCTCTTTCAGACCTCCTACATCATCGGAAAAATCCATAAGACCGACATCCGGGAGCACGGAAGCGGGAATGCCGGCACCACCAACGCCTTCCGCACCTTTGGAAAGAAGGCCGGGGCCATTACCCTGGCGGGAGACTGCCTCAAATGTGTGCTGGCCATGGCGCTGGTTAAAGCCATCTTTCGGGAGAGCTGCGGGGACATTCTGCCGCTTTTAAGCCTCTATGCGGCTGCGGGCTGTATCCTGGGCCACAACTTCCCCTTCTACCTGGGCTTTAAGGGGGGAAAGGGCATTGCCGCCTCCGTAGGCATGGTGGCGGCCTTTGACATGAGAACCTTTCTCATCTGTGCGGTTTTGTTCTTCGGGCTGTTTTTCGCCTTCCACTATGTGTCCCTGTGTTCCATCTGCTCTTACCCGGCGGCCTGGATCTGCATGATCATCTTTGGGGAGCTGGGATACTACGGGATGGACCGGCCCCACCGGATCGAGCTCTACATCTTGATGGGAGCTTTGGTGGTACTGGCCCTGTTCCGGCACCGGGACAACATCAAAAGGCTTCTAAACGGCACGGAGAACAAAATATATCTCAGCAAGTCCGGGAAGTTTTAAGGAGAAGAAGATATGGCAAAGATCAGCGTGCTGGGAGCGGGAAGCTGGGGCTGTGCCCTTTGCTTTCTGCTTAATAATAACGGCCATCAGGTCACCCTCTGGTCGGCTCTTCCCGCTGAAGTGCAGATGCTGCGGGAAAAGAGGGAACAGGTCGATAAGCTTCCCGGGGTGATCCTGGCGGATTGCCTGGAGATCACCGGGGATCTGGAGAAATCCCTTTCCGGTCCGGATGTGGTGATCCTGGCGGTGCCTTCCCCCTATACCAGAAGTACGGCCAGGCAGATGGCTCCCTTTGTAAGGGAGGGACAGATCATCGTCAGTGTGGCCAAGGGCGTGGAGGAGGGTACTCTTTTCACCTTAAGCCGCATCATCAAAGAGGAGATTCCCCAGTCTCACGTGGGAGTCCTCTCCGGACCCAGCCATGCGGAGGAGGTGGGCCGGGGCCTTCCCACCACCTGTGTGGTAAGCGCGGCCAGGAGAGCCACCGCAGAGTACCTGCAGGGAATCTTTATGAGTCCCGTGTTTCGGGTTTACACCACCCCGGATACTCTGGGGGTGGAACTGGGCGGATCCCTTAAAAACGTGATCGCCCTGGCTGCCGGAGCCGCCGACGGATTAGGATACGGGGACAACACCCGGGCTGCTCTCATCACCCGGGGAATTGCCGAGATCTCCCGGCTGGGAGTGAAGATGGGAGCCAGGATGGAGACCTTTTACGGGCTTTCCGGCATCGGGGATCTGATTGTCACCTGTGAGAGCACCTTAAGCCGCAACCATAAGGCTGGCGTTTTGCTGGGAAAAGGGTATTCCATGGAGGAAGCCATGGCCGAGGTAAAGATGGTGGTGGAAGGCGTCTATTCCGCCAGAGCCGCCAGACAGCTCTCGGAAAAGTATCAGGTGGAGATGCCCATCGTGGAGGAGGTCAACCGGGTGCTCTTTGAGGGAAAGGCTCCCTTTGATGCGGTGCGGGATCTGATGCTGCGGGACCGGAAGGTGGAAGCGCCGGTACTGCCCTGGGAAGAATAAAAAAAGACAGAGAAAAGTAGAAGATAGAGAAAGACAGACGGGAAGATAAAGAAAACGACAGCGAAAAATCGGAGAAGATAAGCGAAAAATCGGATAAGAGAAAGAAAAAGACAGAAAGGGGGAACCCCTTTCTGTCTTTTTCTTTCTTCCTTTTTATTTTTCTTTCTCTCTTTTTATTTTTCTCTGTCCCTTTATTTTTCCCTGTCTCTTTTTTTCCTGTTGTCCTTTTTCTCTGCTGTTTCTTCTATTTATATTTTCCCTGTGTTCTTTCTATCCTTTTTTGTCCTGTCTTATTTTGCTCCGTTTTGTTCCTTTTTTAGAAGCGGATTCCCCGCAGATCCTCCGGCAGATGGGAGCTGTGGAAGTTTTCATTTAAGGTGTCCACGATGTCCATGTCCTCCTGGAGGATGGTAAAGTCGAAGATATCCCCGTTGGAGGCGATGCGGTCCGGGTTGGAGGACTTGGGGATCACGGAGATGCCCCGCTGCACCATCCAGCGCAGGCCGATCTGGGCAGGGGTTCTGGCATACTTGATGCCCAGGACGCACATCACGTCGTTGTCCAGGTAGGCTCCTCTGGCCAGGGGAGCGTAGGCCTGGGGAACAATGCCCCGGCTCTGGCAGTATTCGATGAGTTCTTTGGGGTAGCACAGGGGATGGCATTCGATCTGGTTGACGGCCGGCACCAGGTCGGATACCCGGGCCAGTTCCTCCAGGTGGCGGATCTCAAAGTTGCTGACACCGACGGAAAGGGCCTTTCCGGACTCATAGATGTCCTCCATCTCTTTCCAGGTATCCAGATAGCAGCCGGGTACGGGCCAGTGAACCAGGTACAGATCCACGTAGTCCAGGTTCAGGCGTTCCAGAGTCCGGTGAAAGGCTCCTTTTACGTCTCCCATGCGCTGAGCGGTGTTCCAGACCTTGGCGGTGATGAAAAGATCCTTTCTGGGAACCCCGCTTCTGGCGATGCCCCGCCCCACACTTTCCTCGTTTTTGTAGACCGAAGCCGTATCGATGAGACGATATCCGGAGCGGATGGCTGCGGTTACCGCGTTTTCCGTCTCTGCCCCTTCCGCCATCCGGTAGACTCCCAGCCCCAGAAGAGGCATTTCACGATCCGTATTCAGGAAAATGGTATTCTTCAATCTGGTACCTCCTTAAGTCGTTGTCAGGTTCCTGCCGCCTACAGTATAACACAAAAAAGAGAAGAAATACATTTTTTTTCAAAAATTTGCCCGATTCCCCCGAAAAACCCCGGATCCGGTGCGTTATTTAATTAACAAAGCCCGGTAAAGAGGGGTGAAAGACTCTTTCTCTTTCTCCGGAATTAAAAAAAAGAGACAAAAGATGACGGAAAAAGATGGAGAATTTCGTTACTTTTTATAATAAATTCCTTGCGTATCTCCGGGAAAAGATGTATAATGGGATATATTGATAAATTCTTGACATGTTTCATCTAGGTATCAGCCCGATCCCGGGCATCAGCAGAAAGGAGCCAATCCATGCATTTGATCAAGGACGAAAACGGAAATCCCATTCCCCACGGAGCGCATCCGGAGGAAGTTCACACCCATGACAGCCATCCCCAGGACTGCAGCAACTGCGGGGCCTGCGATCAGGACTGCACCGCGGAGACGGTGGCACTTCTTACCTACATGGTGGATCACAACCGCCACCATGCGGCAGAACTGGACCAGATGGCGGAGAACTTAAAGAAACTGGGCATGGACGCTGCCTCAAAGACCATCAAGGAGGCGGTAGCCGACTTTGAAAAGGGAAACATGCGGCTGGGACTGGCTCTCACCCTGGTGAAGGAAGAGCTGAAAGAAAAGTGATTAATACAGGAGGCGACAGATATGTGTCTTGCAACCGTATACAGGCAGGATGACGATTCCGTGATCTTCCGGAACGTGGCCAGGATTGACGTGGATGGAAAGACCATCCTTCTCCGGGACATCATGGGAGATGAGCGGACGGTACAGGGTTCCATCCTGATGGTGGACCTGGCAAACAGTGTTGTGAAACTAAACGTAGAATAAGAATGAATCCTCCCCGTCCCGGTTCCCGGGACGGGGAGGATTAAAACTGGAGGTTTGATAATGGCACATGTGATTGCGGTAGCCGGCAAGGGCGGCGTGGGAAAGACCACTCTTTGCGGCATGCTGATCCAGTATCTGTGCGCTCAGGGAAAGGGACCGGTTCTGGCTGTGGACGCGGACGCCAATTCCAATCTCAACGAGGTCCTGGGGGTGGAGGTGGAAACCACCCTGGGGGATGTGAGGGAGGAGATTGCCAGAGCGGAGATGGCCAGGGAAAATCCCATACCCCCGGGCATGTCCAAGGCGGACTATGCGGAGATGCGTTTTGAGGATGCCCTGATAGAGGATGACGACTTTGATCTTCTGGTGATGGGCAGAACCCAGGGAAAGGGCTGCTACTGCTACGTAAACGGCCTGCTGCAGGCTCAGCTGACCAAATATCAGAACAGCTACCCCTACTTTGTGGTGGACAACGAGGCGGGAATGGAACACATCAGCAGAGGCGTTCTTCCCTCCATGAAGACGGCCATTCTGGTCAGCGACTGTTCCCGGAGAGGGATCCAGGCCGTGGGAAGGATCGCGGAGCTGATTACGGAGTGCGATCTTCATCCCACAACGGTGGGTCTCATCGTAAACCGGGCTCCCAAAGGTGAGTTAAACGAGGGGATCCTGGAGGAGATCAAAAATCAGGGACTGAATCTTCTGGGGGTTGTTCCCCAGGACGAGATGGTGTACGAGTATGACTGCCAGGGAATCCCTCTGGTAAACCTGCCGGAGGACAACCCGGTAAAGAAGGCCCTGCACACGATTGTGGACGGGTTAAACCTGTAGCCTTTATTTTTTTATATCGAAAATATCCCATGGGAGGGGATGGGATGCCTCCCGGGCTATTTATAAGTGTTTCGAAATACAAAGGGATCATTGAAGGAGGATTATTGAATGAGTGAATTCAAATTAACGACAGTGGAAGAGTTTGAAGAGGCCACCAACCGACTGCTGGAGACCGGAGCCAAAGTAGGGGCCGACTCCTGGCAGATGCGTGTGAAAAATCAAACGCCGCACTGCAAGTTCGGCGAATCCGGCGTCTGTTGCCGGATCTGCTCCATGGGACCCTGCCGGATCACCCCCAAGGCTCCCAGAGGAATCTGCGGATGCGATGTTCATGGAATCGTGGGCAGAAACTATCTTCGCTTCACTGCCGGCGGCGCCGCCACCCATTCCGATCACGGGCGTGAAATCTGCAACACCCTGTATCAGACCGCTCCCGATGGAAACTACAAGGTGAAGGATGAGGAAAAGCTGCTGCGCCTGGCCGCCGAGTTCGGCGTGGAAACCGAAGGCCGGGACATCTATGATGTGGCCCATGAAGTGGCTGAAAAAGGTCTGATGGAGTACGGCAAGCCCTTTGGAACCCAGACCTTCTTAAAGAGAGCTCCCGAGCACACCCAGGAGATCTGGAAGCGGGAGGAGATCGAGCCCAGAGCCATAGACCGGGAAGTATCCTGCGCCATGCACATGACCCACATGGGATGTTCCTCCAAGCCGGAGGCTCTGATCCGCCAGTCCCTGAGAAACGGCCTGTCCGACGGCTGGGGCGGCTCCATGATGGGAACCGAGTTCTCCGATGTTTTGTTCGGAACCCCCAAGGAAGTGGAGACCGAGGCCAACCTGGGCGTTATGGTGGCGGAGAATGTAAACATCGTGGTACACGGCCATGATCCGTCCCTGTCCGAGATGATCTGCGAATACGCGGACAGCAAGGAAATGATCGACTATGCCAAATCTGTGGGAGCCAAGGGCATCACCGTATCCGGTGTGTGCTGCACCTCCAACGAGGTGGCCATGCGCCGCGGCATTCCCATGGCCGGCAACTTCCTGCAGCAGGAAAACGTGGTGTTAACCGGAGCCTGCGAGGCCATCGTGGTGGATGTACAGTGCATCTTCCCGGCTTTGGGGCCACTGACCAAGTGCTTCCACACCAAGTTTATCACAACCTCCCCCATTGCCCAGATGCCGGATTCCGACTTTATCCGCTTCAACGCCAAGACAGCCGGGGAGAATGCCAGACTCATCGTCAAGACCGCCATCGAGAACTTTAAGAACCGCAATCCTGATCTGGTGTACATTCCCCAGATGAAGCAGAAGGCCACGGTTGGCTATTCCGTGGAGCAGATCGAGAAGAAGCTGGACGGCGTGTGCAACAGCCATCTGGACAAGACCGGCACCATGATGCCTCTTGTTGACTGCATCAAATCCGGCGTTCTCCGGGGAGCCGTGGCCATGGTCGGCTGCAACAACCCCAAGGTCCGTCCCGATGCCGCCCATATCTCCCTGATGAAGAAGCTGATCGCCAACGACATCATCCTGGTGGTTTCCGGATGTTCCGCTCAGGCGGCCGCCAAGGCGGGTCTGATGGACAAACGTGCCAAGGATCTCTGTGGCGCCGGATTAAAGAGAGTCTGCGAGCTGGTGGACATTCCGCCCGTTCTGCACATGGGCTCCTGCGTGGACATCAGCCGTATGATGGTTCTGGCTTCCAGAATCGCCAAGGACTCCGGCTGGAACATCTCCCAGATCCCGCTGGTGGGATGCGCTCCCGAGTGGATGTCCGAGAAGGCCGTTTCTATTGGAAACTATGTGGTAGCCACCGGCATTGACACCTACCTGGGTGTAGAGCCCTACGCCTACGGCTCCTCCGAGGTGGACGGCCTGTTAAAGGGCGGCATCCGTGACTGGGTGGAGGCCTGCTACACCGTTGAACACGATATTGACAAGCTGGGCGACATGATGATCGAGAGAATCGAGGAGAAGAGAACCGCTCTGGGAATCTGATCCCCGTAGAAAGGCGCAGTAACATGAAGATTGCAGTGACGGGCAAGGGCGGAGTGGGAAAGACCACGTTTGCCGCTACCCTTGCCAGATTGTATGCGGATGAGGGAAGAAAGGTTCTGGCGGCGGATGTGGATCCGGATGCCAACCTGGGGCTGGCTCTGGGGTTTGACGAGGAAACCCTGGACTCCATCGTGCCCATCTCCAGGATGAGAAAGCTGGTGGAGGAGAGAACCGGAGCCAACAGCCAGAATCAGTTTTACAGGATGAATCCCAAGGTGGACGACATCCCCGACACCTACGGAAAGGTGTGCAACGGGGTGAAGCTCCTGGTGCTGGGAACCGTGGAGACCGGAGGGGGCGGATGCGTCTGTCCCGAGCACGTGATGCTCAAGCGCATCATCAACAACCTGGTGCTTTTCCGGGACGACGTGGTGATCCTGGACATGGAGGCGGGCCTGGAGCATCTGGGCCGGGGAACCACCGAAAACATGGATGCCTTTATCGTGGTCATCGAACCGGGAGCCAGAAGCGTGCAGACCTACCGGAACGTAAAGCGTCTGGCCAAAGACCTGGGAGTCACCCGGGTGAAGGTGGTGGCCAACAAGATCCGCAGCGCCGACGATGAGGCCTTTGTCACCGCGAAAATCCCCCCGGAGGACCTTCTGGGGCTGATTCACTACAATGTGCAGGTTATGGACGCCGACAGGCAGGGGAAATCCCCCTATGACGTCAGCCCTGATCTCACTTCGGAGATCAGAAAAATCAAGGCGAAGATCGATGAATCCTAAATCTCTCCCCTTTTCTCCTCCCCAAAGGGGAGGAGAAAAGGGGAGGAAGGTTTGGGTGATAATAGTTAATAACTGTATTAGGAGGTATGACAGTGCTTTTATTTGATATCGTATTTAATGGAAACGATTCCATGTATGCAGAAGCAGTGGAGGCTGTTAACTCGGCAATCGCCCAATACGGTGAGGATATGGCCGTAGGTTTTCCGGATACCGCATACACCCTGGCCTGCTACTACGCGGAGACGGGCAACAAGATCACGACCCTGAGAGAAGCAAAGGAAGCTCTCGTTTATATAAAATCCCAGATGCTGCGGGAGAGAAGGCTGGATTCCGGCTTTAAGTCCGGTGTGGCCACCGTTCTGGCCGCAGAGCTGATCGAAGCCATGAAATACATCAACGGGGCCAGACCCTATGAGGAGCCCTATCTGGGACACATGAGCGATGCCCAGATCCGTGAGCTGGGTGTTCCCCTGGTAACCGGAGACATCCCCGGGATCCCGGTGATCATCGGACCGGCTCCCACGGTGGAGCAGGCCTGCGCCCTGGTCAAGAGCTATCAGGCTCAGGGCAACTTTGTCTGTCTGGTGGGCGGCATCATCGAGCAGTTAAAGGAAGCGGGATACAAGACCGGATTCAATGTGCGTGTGTACCCCATCGGCGAGAACATCTCCTCCGCGGCTCACGCCGTATCCGCCGCCTGCAGAACCGCCATGATCTTCGGCAACATCACCCCCGGGGACAAGGCAGCCCTTCAGGAGTACACCTTCAACCGCTTCCGGGCGGTGGTCAACGCCTTTGCGCCTCTGGATGAGAAGACCGTGGCCTGCGGTGCCGGAGCCATCTACTACGGCTTCCCGGTCATCACCAACGACATGGACTACACGCCGTCCGTACCCAAGAGCCTGATCAAGCAGCCCAACATTGAGGAGTTCAATCCCACCTCCATCGAGGCGAGAGATATCCGTATCAAGATCACCAACATCGACATCCCGGTGGCCTTCGCCTCCGCCTTCGAAGGTGAGATCATCCGCCGCAAGGACATGCGGGTGGAGTTCGACGGATCCCGTGTGGACTGTGCAGAGCTGGTGCACACCTGTGAGCCCTCCCAGGTGGAGGACCACAAGATCACCCTCATCGGTCCCGATGTGGATGAGATGCCCGACGGCAGCAAGAACAGCATCGCCTACGTGGTGAAGGTGGCCGGCCGGAACATGCAGCCCGACTTTGAACCCGTTATCGAGAGGAAGTTCCACAACTACATCAACTGCATCGAGGGCGTGTACCATACAGGCCAGAGAGACATGCAGAGAATCCGGATCAGCCATGACGCCTTTGACGCCGGCTTCCGCCTGAAACACATCGGAGAGGTTCTCTACAGCCAGGTCAAGAACGAGTTCGATGCGGTGGTGGACAAGTGCGAGGTGGAGATCTACACCGATCCCGCCGAGTGCACCCGGATCCGCCACGAGGTGGCCATCCCCATCTTCAACAAGAGAGATGACCGTCTCTCCAACCTGACCGATGAGAGCGTGGATGTGTACTACAGCTGCATCCTCTGCCAGGCTTTCTCCCCCTCCCATGTGTGCGTGGTAACACCCGAGAGACTGGGACTTTGCGGAGCCGTTTCCTGGCTGGATGCCAAGGCCACCAATGAGTTGAATCCCGAGGGACCCTGCCAGATCATTACCAAGAAGCGGGTGATCGATGAGAACCTGGGCTCCTATGAGGACATTGACGAGGCGGTTCAGAAGTATTCGAGGGGTGCGTTAGAGCATGTAACCCTGTATTCCATCATGCAGGATCCCATGACCTCCTGCGGATGTTTCGAGTGCATCTGCGGCATCGAGCCCTTCTCCAACGGCGTGGTCATCGCCAACCGTGAGTACGCGGGCATGACGCCTCTGGGCATGACCTTCCCGGAGATGGCCTCCATGACCGGCGGCGGTGTGCAGACACCCGGCTTTATGGGACACGGCAAGCACTTCATCGGCTCCAAGAAGTTCATGAAGGCCGAGGGCGGCATCGAGAGAATCGTCTGGATGCCCAAGGAACTCAAGGAGTTCATCGCCGACCGTCTCAACAAGACCGCCTTTGAGCTCTATGGAATCGAAAACTTCACCGACATGATCGGCGACGAGACCGTAGCCCAGGATCCGGAGACTCTGGTGGCCTTCCTGACCGAGAAGGGTCATCCGGCGTTAAGTATGGAGCCTATGATGTGAGATAATACCAGCGTCAAAAGCCTGAACCCACGGCGAGCTCGCTCGCCAGTGGGTGAAAGGCTTATTGACGCGCCCCCGACATGAGGAAGTAGCGGGGTGGGGGCCCCGCGGATTCCGAATGTCGGGAGGATTGCGGGAGCTGCGAAGCAGCGGAGCAATCCGGGGGTATTATCTATATCTTTCATCAATTATTTATTATCTATTATTTTTTTATTATCTATTATTCAGAATAGAAAGCAGGGAAGAGGAAGGCGGATGGGGAAACCTTCCCTTCCCGGCTTTTTTCAGAA
>CAZJYM010000031.1:12883-15505 GCA_964550245.1 uncultured Blautia sp.
AGCAGGGAAGAGGAAGGCGGATGGGGAAACCTTCCCTTCCCGGCTTTTTTCAGAAACATGGAACATTCTCTTGTCAGGGGTTCCTCTGTGAGAGTATAATGAATCCATGGATTCATGCCGTGACAGGAGTCCGGATCTGCTCCGGAACATTGTCATCATCATCAATTTAAGAGGAGGCTGTAAAGAAATGCCGTTTAATCAGAAACCGCAGAAGTTCAATGCAAAGACCAACACCGTCACCATGGGAACTGGGGACAAGGCGGTTACCCTGGGGGGAAATTCCACCTTTCCCTTCTACACCTTTGATGCTCCCACGGTGAACAGCCCCAAGGTAGGGGTGGAGATCTCCGATCTGGGCCTTGAGGCCATGCCGGAGGGAATCCGGGCCTACTATGAGGGATGCACCACCATGGCGGAAATTGCCAAAAAGGCCGCTGCCATGGAGGGAGCCGATTTCGTGGCTCTGTCTCTGGAAGGGGGAGATCCCAACGGGGAAGACAAACCGGTGGAGGATCTGATCGCTGTGGTCAAGGAAGTCGCAGATGCCATTGACTGTCCTCTGGTGGTGGAGGGCTGCAGGAATGTTGAAAAGGATTCCACTCTTCTTGCCAAGGTAGCAGAGACGCTTCAGGGCAAAAACATCGTGGTGCTCTCCGAGAAGGAAGAGAATTACAAGGCGGTGGGCGCAGCCGCAGGTCTGGCCTACAATCAGATCGTGGGCGCAGAGTCCGCCGTAGATATCAATCTGGCTAAACAGCTGAACGTAATAACCACTCAGCTGGGAATCAATCCTCAGAAGATCGTGATGAACGTGGGCACGGCCTGCGCAGGCTACGGCTATGAGTATGTGGTCTCCACCATGGACCGGATCAAGGGCGCTGCCCTGGGTCAGAACGACAACATGCTCCAGATGCCCATCATCACCCCGGTGGCCTCCGAGACCTGGGGCGTGAAGGAATCCGCCGCTACCGAGGCGGACATGCCCGAGTGGGGTCCCCAGGAGGAGCGGGGCATTGACATGGAAGTGGTGACCGCAGCCGCGGACCTGGCTTCCGGTTCGGACGCGGTTATCTTACGGCACCCCAGGTCCGTCGCCACAATATCCGCAATGATCAAAGCGCTTGCGTAATGGAAGAGGAGGAAGAAGATTATGGCACTGAGTGGTATTCAGATTTTTAAGTTAACACCGAAGAAAAACTGCAAGGAATGCGGATGCCCCACCTGTATGGCTTTCTCCATGAAGGTGGCGCAGGGCACCATGAAGATTGAGCAGTGTCCACACATGTCCGAGGACGCTCTGGCCGCTCTGTCCGACGCGACCGCTCCGCCCATGAAGACCATCAAGATCGGAACGGGAAGCGAAGAGTTTACCCTGGGCGGCGAGACCGTCATGTTCCGTCATGAGAAGACATTTGTGAGCAGAACCCGCTACGGCGTCAATCTGTGCACCTGCATGGATGAGGCCACTGTAGATGAGAAGATCAAAGAGATCCCCCAGGTGGACTATGAGCGTATCGGGGAGAGAATGTATGTAGAGCTGGTTAACGTCAAGTGCCACGAGGGCTCTGACGCGGCTGCCTACACGGCTCTGGTACAAAAGGCGGCAGGATTGGGCAGGACCATGATCCTGGAGTGCTCCGATCCGGAGATTGCCAAGGCGGCACTGGCGGTGTGCAAGGACAGCAAGCCCGTGTTAAACGGAGCCAATGCCTCCAACTACGAGGCCATGAATGCGGTGGCCAAAGAGGCGGGCGTGGTTCTGGGCGTAACCGGAACTTCTTTGAGTGAGCGCTATGACACCATCGCAGCTCTGGAGAAGCTGGGCAACAAAAACCTGGTCATCGACGTGACCGGTGCGGATGTGAAGGAGACCTTTGCCAACGCGGTGCTGGTGCGCCGGGCGGCCATCAAGGATCAGGACAGAACCTTCGGCTATCCCTCCATCGTCAACCTGGTTTCCCTGGCCAAGGGAGATCTGCAGACCCAGGCGGCGCTGGCTTCACTCTTTACCATGAAGTACGGCTCCATCATCATCATGGAGCGCATCAGCTATGCGGAGGCCCTGCCTCTGTTCGGCCTGCGACAGAACGTATTCACCGATCCCCAGAAGCCCATGAAGGTGGAGACCGGCATCTATCCGTTAAACGGTGCGGATGAGAACTCCATCGTGCTCACCACCGTGGACTTCGCCCTGACCTACTTCGTGGCCTCCGGCGAGATGGAGCGCTCCGGCGTTCCCATCAACCTGGTAATCAGCGATGCCGGCGGTCTCTCCGTACTGACATCCTGGGCGGCGGGCAAGTTCTCGGGAAGCACCATCTCCAAGTACATCATCGAGAACGTGGAGCCCAAGATCAAGTGCAGAAGGCTGGTGATCCCCGGAAAAGTGGCCGTCCTCAAGGGCGATCTGGAGGCCAAGCTGCCGGGATGGGAGATCATTGTGGCTCCCAGAGAGGCGGTTCAGCTGGTGAAGTTCTTAAAGGAACTTAAATGATAGACTGATCTTTTGATTTAAATTAATCATTAATCTTAGATTTTCCCCTCTTCCTCCCCTTTGGGGAGGAAGAGGGATAAAGGATAATGGTTAAGGAAAGTAAAAGGATAAGGTTAAGGGAAGTAAAA
>CAZJYM010000031.1:15605-19282 GCA_964550245.1 uncultured Blautia sp.
TAAGGTTAAGGGAAGTAAAAGGATAATAAGAATCTGAAGGTGTTAAGAATAAGATAAAGGAGAAACACTATGGCAAAATTTATTACTATCGGTGAGAGAATCCACTGCATCGCACCGTCCATCCGGGACGCCATGGCCAACAGAGATCCGGAACCCATCCTCAAGAGAGCCAAAGAGCAGCTGGATGCGGGAGCCACCTACCTGGACGTAAACATCGGTCCCGCTGAGAACGACGGGGAGGACCTGATGAAATGGGCCGTGCAGCTGATTCAGAGCAACTTTGACAATGTACCGCTGGCCCTGGACACCGCCAACCGCAAGGCCATCGAGGCCGGCATCTCCGTGTACAACAGATCCAAGGGCAAACCCATCGTCAATTCCGCCGATGCCGGCGGAAGAATCGAGAACATCGACCTGGCGGCCGCCAATGACGCCATTGTCATTGCACTGTGCTCCGCGGAAGGGATTGCTGCTGACAACGATGAGCGGATGATGCACTGCCAGAACATGCTCGAGCGGGGCATGATGCTGGGCATGGATCCGGCAGACCTGTGGTTTGATCCCCTGTTCGTGGTGGTAAAGGGCATGCAGGACAAGCAGATGGAAGTGCTGGAGGCCATCAAGATGTTCTCAGACATGGGCCTTAACTCCACCGGCGGTCTTTCCAACAACAGCAACGGAATGCCCAAGAACATCCGTCCCATCATGGATTCCGCCATGGTGGCCATGTGCATGATGCAGGGTCTTACCTCCGCCATCGTAAATCCCTGCGACCTGCGGCTGATGGAGACCATCAAATCCTGTGACGTGCTGAAGAATAATACGCTGTATGCGGACTCTTATCTGGAACTCTAAAGAAGGTGCTCCTCATGCAACGAAGGGCTGGGGGCTGCGGTCCTTGGCCCTTTTTTTATCAGAAAGGCGGCAGCCATGATAAAGGTAACCTTTTTATTCGAAGACGGCAGCAGGACCGAGACCTGGGCCCATGAGGGGGATACGCTGCTGGAGATCGCCCGCAATGCCAACGTGGCCATCGATGCCCCCTGTTCGGGAAATGCCTCCTGCGGCAAGTGCCGGGTAAAGCTTCAGGAAGGAAGGCTGAACTCCAAAAAGACGCTGCACATCGGGGATGAGGAGTTTGAACAGGGCTGGAGACTGGCCTGCGTGAGCACCGTCTTTGACGATGTGACCGTGCTGGTGCCGGATATCGCCTCCGCCTACAAAGACAGAATGAAGGTGGCGGACTTAAGCTCCCGGGAGGAGATCGCCATCTTTGAAAACGCCAGGCGGGAGATTGTCTTTACCGGCATTACCCTGAACAACAGCCTGGACGTGGTGGAGGTGGAGATGGATCCCCCCACCCTGGACGACACCATGCCGGATAATGAGAGGCTTTCCCGGGCTTTGAGGAAGTTTTTGAACATCCGCTATGTGAGAATCCCCTACCGGGTTTTAAAGAAGCTGCCGGATGTGCTGCGGGAAAATGACTTCAAGGTGAAATGTGTCCTGAGAACTACCCCCAACGACATGTTTGTGTACGACATCTTTGGGATTACGGAGGACGTGACCGTGTGCGGCCTGGCGGTGGACATCGGCACCACCACCGTCTCCGCGGTCATCATCGACATGGATTCCGGAAAGATCCTGGCCAGAGCCTCCGCCGGCAACGGTCAGATCCGCTACGGGGCGGACGTGATCAACCGGATCATTGAATCCCGGAAACCGGGAGGAAGCAAGAGATTACAGGATGCGGTGATCCGGGACACCATCAACCCCATGATCCGGGAGATGTGCAAAAGCGCCGGGATCCACCGGGATCACATCTACCGCATGTGTGTGGCCTCCAACGCCACCATGAATCACCTGTTTGCGGGGATCAACGCGGATCCCCTGCGGATGGAGCCCTACATTCCCGCCTTCTTTAAGACCAACTCCCTCTTCGCCTCGGATCTGGGAATCGAAATCAACCAGGACGCCCACATCATCGTGGCTCCCAACATCGGCAGCTACGTAGGGGGCGACATCACCGCCGGCACCATGGTGAGCCGCATCTGGAACCGGCCTGAGTATTCCCTCTTTATCGATCTGGGAACCAACGGGGAGCTGGTATTTGGAAACTCCGACTTCATGATGAGCTGTGCCTGCTCCGCAGGACCCGCCTTCGAGGGCGGAGACATCAGCTGCGGCATGCGGGCCACGGACGGGGCCATCGAGGCCTGTGTCATTGACAAGGAAACCATGGAGCCCACCTTCCAGGTGGTGGGAGATCCGGGAACCAAACCGGTAGGGCTTTGCGGTTCCGGTCTTATCGATCTCATCAGTGAGCTGTTTGTCTGCGGCATCATCAACCCCAAGGGCAAGTTTGTCCGGGAGGGGAAGCGGATCCGCCATGACCAGTACGGAATGGGAAGCTATGTGGTGGTCTTCCAGGAGGATGCGGGATCCGTCAAGGATGTGGAGATCACGGAGGTGGACATCGACAACTTTATCCGGGCCAAGGGAGCCATCTTTTCCGCCATCCGCACCATGTTAAACTCCCTGGACTTTGACGTGTCCATGATCGACGACGTCTATGTGGCCGGGGGCATCGGCAGCGGCATCAACATGAAAAACGCGGTGACAATCGGCATGTTTCCGGACATTCCCCTGGAGAAGTTTCACTATATCGGCAACTCATCCCTCACCGGGGCCTATCTGATGCTGCTCTCCACCCAGGCGGAGAAAAAGACCTACGAGCTGGCCACAAACATGACCTACATGGAGCTCTCCGCCATTCCCACCTACATGGATGAGTTTGTGGGGGCCTGTTTCCTTCCCCACACGGACAGCTCCCTGTTTCCGGATCTGCCCAATTTAATGAAGTAAAGATGGATAAGGAAATGAATGACAACCCCACGCCCTCCCTGCAGGAGAGACTGGGATACGATAAAGACTCGAAAGAAAAACTGCCCTGGGAGCACTACCTGGGAGAATACCGGCAGGGGGATCCAGTAGAGATGGCCGAAAGAACCGGGATTGAGTACGAAGAATCATCCCGGTGCCTCATTCTCCCCTTTCTGGGAAGCACCTATAAGATCTCCCATCCGGACTTTAAGGTGACTCATCTCCCGGATGAGAGGCTTTACTACCCCCTGGAGGAGATGATCCAGGCCCGGATCCTCACCGCCCGCTTTTTGCTCCGGGGAGCGAAAACGTATGGAAGCGGAGCCTTCCGCACCTACCGGGAGATGCCCTGGGGGGATGTGTATCTGCGCCAGTTTGACGGCCGCTGCATCAAACGGCTGGCCTTTTCCTGGGGAAACCGCATTGCCAACTTTTGCGCCGTCATGGATCACCTTCAGGCAGAAAAGACCGGACACGGGGATGCCTCCTACCGGATTGAGCTGTTTCCGGGATACCGGATGGAACTGATCCTCTGGGAAGGGGATGAGGAGTTTTCTCCCTCCGCCCAGATCCTCTTTTCCGACAACTTCCCCGCCTCCTTCCAGGCGGAGGACATGGCGGTGGCGGGGGATGTGATCATCGGTTCCCTGAAGGCCTTTGGAAAGGCCCTGGGGAAATAGTCAGGAAAAAAGCGGTAAGCTTTAGATAGATATGTTTTAAGGAGGAATTGTAACATGGGATTCAAAACCGACATCGAAATCGCACAGGAATGCGAAATGAGCCCCATCACGGAG
>CAZJYM010000032.1:0-3929 GCA_964550245.1 uncultured Blautia sp.
CGGAAAAGAGATCGCGGCCATCGGAGAGGGAACGGCCGGGAAACTGAAAGAACAGGGCATCATTGCGGATCTGATCCCTCCGGTGTACGACGGGGAGTCTCTGGGGCTGGCCCTGGCTTCCCGGATCAAGGAGGGAGAGAAAATCTTAATACCCAGGGCGGAGAAGGGAAACCAAAACCTGGTTCCCATTCTGGAGCGCTCGGGTGCTTTGGTGCGGGATCTTCCCATCTACCGGACTGAGTATGAAAGCTCCTCCCTTATAGACTTACAGGAGGAGTTTGATAAAGGGACCATCTCCTGCACGGTGTTTACCAGCGCCTCCACGGTGGAGGGCTTTGTACACGCCCTGCCGGGAGTGGATTACACTCAGGTGCGGGCAGCCTGTCTGGGGGAACATACCGCATCTGCCGCCAGGAGTTACGGCATGGAGGTACAGGTGGCAGGGGAAGCACGGGTGGAGAGCCTGCTCTCCCTGATTCTGGAGATGAAACAGGAGGAGGAATAAGAGATATGGATTTGACAGTCAGGCCCAGAAGGCTGCGAAGCAGCGAGGGCTTAAGAAAGATGGTGCGGGAAACCCGGATGGATCCGGCCTCCCTCATCTACCCCATCTTTGTAATAGAGGGGGAGGGAATCCGGGAGGAGATCCCCTCCATGAAGGACCAGTACCGGGTGAGTGTGGACAGGCTTCCCTACGAGCTTGAGAAAGTGGCTGACTCCGGGGTGGGAAGCGTGATGTTCTTCGGGATTCCGGACCACAAGGATCCGGAAGGAAGCGGGGCCTACGCCCGGGACGGCATTGTCCAGAAGGCCCTGCGCTGCGCAAAGGAGAAATTTCCGGAACTTTACTACATCACCGATGTGTGTATGTGCGAGTATACCTCCCACGGCCACTGCGGCGTCTTAAAGGGGGATCAGGTGGACAACGACGCCACCCTTTCCCTGCTTTCCCGAACCGCCCTGTCCCATGTGCAGGCGGGAGCGGACATGGTGGCCCCCTCGGACATGATGGACGGCCGGGTGGGAGCCATCCGCAAGTGCCTGGATGACAACGGCTACACCGGGATTCCCATCATGTCCTACGCTGTGAAGTATGCCTCCGCCTTTTACGGTCCCTTCCGGGAGGCGGCGGGCTCCGCCCCCGCCTTCGGGGACCGGAAAAGCTACCAGATGGATTGCCACAACAGCCGGGAAGGGATAAAGGAAGCCCTGCTGGATGAGAAGGAGGGGGCTGACATCATCATGGTCAAGCCCGCCATGTGCTACCTGGACATGGTCACAAAGATCCGCAGCGCCGTCAACCTCCCCGTGGCCGCCTACAGCGTCAGCGGAGAGTACGCCATGGTAAAGGCGGCCGCGGGGAGGGGCTGGGTGGACGAGGAGAAGATCGTCTGTGAGATGGCCGTCTCCGCCTATCGGGCCGGAGCCCAGATCTACATCACCTACTTTGCCAGAGAGCTTGCCGGATACATGAAAGAAGGGAGAATCGGGTAATGAGTGAATCCACCAGCCTTTACAGCCGGGCGGTTTCCCGGATCCCCGGGGGTGTGAACAGCCCGGTCCGGGCCTGCGCTTCCGTGGGGGAGACACCCCGGTTTATGGAAAGCGGAAAGGGTGCCTGGATTTTTGATGTGGACGGCGGCCGCTACATAGATTACATTCAGTCCTGGGGACCTCTGATCATGGGCCACAACTTTCCACCCGTATCCGAAGCGGTGGAAGAAGCCTGTAAAAACGGTCTCAGCTTCGGCTGTCCCACCCGGCAGGAAGTGGAGATGGCGGAGCTGATCTGTGAGAAAATCCCCCACGTGGAGATGATCCGCATGGTAAACTCCGGCACCGAGGCGGTGATGAGCGCCCTGCGGGCTGCCAGAGGCTACACCGGGAGGGATAAGATCATTAAATTCGCCGGGTGTTACCACGGCCACTGTGATTCCATGCTGGTAGCCGCCGGCTCCGGGGCTGCCACGGGCGGCATACCGGACAGCGCCGGGGTGACAGCGGGCTGTGCAGGGGATACCATGATCGCTGCCTACAACGATCTGGAAAGCGTGGAAAATCTCTTTAAAAGCGCTCCGGATCAGGTGGCGGCTCTGATTGTGGAGCCCGTTGCCGCAAACATGGGCCTCGTCCTTCCCGAGGAAGGCTTTCTCTCCGGCCTTCGCATTCTCTGCGACCGCTACGGGGCCCTGCTCATCTTTGACGAGGTGATCACCGGCTTTCGCCTGGGCTTTGGAGGCGGAGCACAGTACTACGGTGTGAAGCCGGATCTGGTTACCTACGGAAAGATCATCGGGGCGGGCCTGCCTGTGGGGGCCTACGGCGGAAGAAGAGAGATCATGGAGATGGTGGCTCCGGCAGGACCGGTGTACCAGGCCGGAACCTTAAGCGGAAACCCGGTGGCCATGAGCGCGGGGCTTGCCCAGCTGCGGTACCTGTCTGGCAACCTTTCCGTCTATGAGAACCTTGAAAGGGCCGGAGACCGGCTCTTCGAAGGCATGAAGAGGATCGCCGGGGAGCTTGGAGTACCGGTTCAGGTAAACCATGTGGGATCTCTGGGAAGTGTGTTCTTTACCGGGGAACCCGTGCGGGATTACGCTTCGGCAAAGACATCGGATACGGAGATCTTTGCCCGTTATCACAGAAACATGCTCCAGAGGGGAATCCTTCTGGCTCCCTCCCAGTTTGAGGCCCTGTTTATCTCGGCTGAGCACGGGGAAGAAGAGATCAGGATGACACTGGAAGCTTTCAGGGCTTCTCTGGAGGAAATCAAGGGATGAAGAAGGGATGGTGCAGGAAATGCCCAGAATATTCGCAACAACCAGTCCGGAAGTAAGTGAACGGGAAAAACGAAACATGCAGCTCTCCAGAAGCATCGCCGCCCAGGGCATGGTGCTTCTGGAAAACGACGGAACCCTTCCCCTTACCGCCGGGGGAAAGCTGGCCCTCTACGGAACCGGAGCCAGGCATACCATCAAGGGGGGAACCGGATCCGGGGATGTGAACAGCCGCTTCTCCGCTAATGCACAGGAAGGTCTGAAAGATGCCGGGTTTGTGATCACCACGGATCAATGGCTGGACCGCTACGATGAAAAGATGAACAGGGCCCGGAATGATTACTATGGGGCTATCCGGGAAAGACTGGCATCCGGGGATCCGGAGGGCATCATGATGCTCTTTAACAGTCCCTTTAAGGAGCCGGCTCCCTGTCCGGTGGAGGAAAGAGACATCCTTGAATCCGATACGGATACGGCGGTCTACATTATCTCCCGAAACTCCGGGGAGGGCCGGGACCGGAAACCCGTGCCGGGAGACTATGAGCTTTTCGAGGAGGAGAAGGAAGCCATAAAGCAGCTGGCTGCCTCCTATGAGAAGTTTGTGCTGGTGCTGAACATCGGGGGAGTGATTGACACCCGCTTCATCCGCAGCACCCCGGGGATTAATGCAGTTCTCCTCATGAGCCAGGCAGGAAACATGGGCGGCTATGCCCTGGCGGATGTGCTGACGGGAAAGGTCTGCCCCGGGGGACATCTGACCGCCACCTGGGCGGAAAACTACCTGGACTACCCGGGAGCCGCCGATTTCGGCAGCCTGAACGGGGACGACAGCGATGAGTACTACAAAGAGGGGATCTTTGTGGGCTACCGCTGGTTTGACACCTTCGGCATCACCCCCGCCTACCCCTTTGGATACGGAAAGTCCTATACGGAATTTTCCATCGTAACGGAGAAGGTCTCCCTATCCGGGGAAAAGGTATCGGTTACCGCCAGGGTAAAGAATATCGGTAAAGTCTCCGGAAGACAGGTGGTGCAGATTTACGCCTCCGCTCCGCAAGGAATCCTGGAAAAGCCTTATCAGGTGCTGGTAGCCTACGGGAAGACCCGGGATTTAAACCCGGGAGAGGAGGAAGTCCTGACTCTCACCTTCCC
>CAZJYM010000032.1:4029-19010 GCA_964550245.1 uncultured Blautia sp.
GAGGAGATGGCGGATCTGTGTGTGGGAACCTCCAGAGGGAATTTCCCGGGAGGAGAGTCGGTGATCGGAGCCGCCTCCACGGCCTGCCCGGGAGCGGCGGGAGATACCACCTCCCGGATGATCTCCGACCGGGACATCCGCAACATGGTCCTGGCCGACGGCCCTGCCGGGCTTCGTCTCACCCCGGAGTTTTATACCGACGGGGAGGGAAACATCCTTCCCGGAGGCGGCGGTGCCATTCCGGGTCTGGAGGAGATCCTGGGAGAGCAGCAAAAGCCTGCCATCCCCGAGGGAGCCGTTGCCCACTATCAGTACTGCACCGCCATTCCCATCGCCACCCTTCTGGCCATGACCTGGGATCCGGAAGCCGTCCGCCAGGCCGGGGACATGGTGGGAGGAGAGATGGTGGAGATGGGCTGCACCGTCTGGCTGGCCCCCGGCATGAACATCCACCGGAATCCCCTGTGCGGCAGAAACTTTGAGTACTACTCCGAGGATCCCCTGGTGGCCGGCATCTGCGCCGCCGCAGATACCATCGGGGTTCAGAGCCATCCCGGAGTGGGCACCTGCATCAAGCACCTGGCCTTTAACAACCAGGAGGACAACCGGTTCCACACCAGCGCCCATGTGGGAGAGCGGGCGGCCCGGGAGATCTATCTGAAGGGCTTTGAGATCGCGGTCAAGGCCGCCCAGCCCATGTGCATCATGACCTCCTACAACCTGGTAAACGGCATCCATACCGCCAACAACCGGGATCTGGTCACCACCGCCGTCCGGGATGAGTGGGGCTTTGCCGGTCTGGTGATGACCGACTGGGGCACCACCGGCTCCGTGGAGATGGAGCCCGGGAGAACCTTTAAGTACGGCAGTTCCAATGCGGCGGCCTGTATCCTGGCGGGCAACGACCTGATCATGCCCGGATCCCAGGAGGATGTGGATGAGATCATCAGGTCTGTGGGAGCAGCCCCCGACCAGGTGAGCTTTCCCCTTAAAACCGGAGATCTGCAGGCCTGTGCCCGGAGAATCCTAAATGTGACCGCCCGCTCCTCCTGCTATGAGAAGGCCCGCCCCTACAACGGGGGCAGACTGGGACTCTCCGCTTACATTGAGACACAGAGATCCTGATGGAAAAACAGAAAGGGAATACCACTTCTATGGAGTTTTGCTATACCGATGAATGCCGCCGGATCCTCAAGGGAATGAAACCGGAGGGAACCCCGGCCTACTTTGCCCAGTCCTCGGGCTGTCAGATGAACGACCTGCAGACGGAGACCGTCTGCGCCATGATGGAACAGATGGGATGTGTTCCCGCCCCTTCCGAGGAAGGGGCGGATGTGGTGATCTACAACACCTGCACCGTGCGAGAAAATGCCAACCAGAAGATCTACGGCCATCTGGGCAGGTTAAAAAGCCTGAAGAGGAAGAAACCGGAGATGAAGATCGTGCTCTTCGGGTGCATGATGCAGGAGGAACAGGCGGTGGAGAGGATCCGCAGGGATTATCCCTTTGTCAGCCTGGTCTTCGGCACCCACAACCTGCACAAGTTTCCGGAGATGTTTTACCGGGCTCTCACCTCGGAGGGACCCATCATCGACATCTGGAAGGACTCCCCGGAGATCGCGGAAGGACTGCCCACCCACCGGAAGTACCCCTTTAAGACCGGGGTGAACATCATGTTTGGGTGCAACAACTTCTGCAGCTACTGTATCGTCCCCTACGTGCGGGGCCGGGAGAAGAGCCGGGAAAGCGGCGCCATCATCCAGGAACTTCAGGATCTGGCCTCCGACGGGGTTACGGAGGTGATGCTCCTGGGACAGAACGTAAATTCCTACGGGAAAACCCTGGAGCATCCGGTGACCTTTGCAAAGCTTCTGGAGATGGCGGAGCAGGTGCCGGGGATCCGGCGGATCCGCTTCATGACCTCCCATCCCAAGGATCTCTCCGATGATCTGATCCGGGTGATGGCCAACAGTTCCAAGGTGTGCCATCATCTCCATCTCCCTTTGCAGTCCGGAAGCAGCCGGATTTTAAAGGAGATGAACCGCAGATACGACAAGGAAGGCTACCTTTCCCTGGTGGACCGGATCCGAAGCGCCATCCCGGACATCTCCCTGACCACCGACATCATGGTGGGCTTTCCCGGAGAGACGGAAAGTGACTTCCAGGACACCCTGGATGTGGTGAACCGGTGTGACTTTGACACCGCCTTTACCTTCAAGTATTCCCGGCGCACCGGCACCCCGGCGGCCTCCATGCCGGATCAGGTAAGCGATGAGGTGGTCTCGGAGCGCTTTACCCGCCTTTTAAGTCTGGTGCAGGAAAAGGGCAGAAAGGTGTCCTCCAGGTTTCTGGGGGAGACGAAAGAGGTGCTGGTGGAGGAGAAGAACCGGGAGAGAGGACTTTTAACCGGAAGAACGGAACATAACCTGCTGGTGCACTTCCCGGGAGATGAGAGCCTGATCGGCTCCTATGTGAACGTGAACTTAAGGGAGTGCAGGGGATTTTATTATATGGGTGACATCTGAGAATAACAAAAACCCCCGGGTCAGATGATCCGGGGGTTTCTTATTTCAATCCGAAATTTCACCGGACAATGACCTCAGACGGGAAACCACTCCCCCCAACCGGGAAACCACTCCCTCCAACTGAGAGATCATGGCGTCCCTCCTGGAAATCTCGGCGTCCTTCTCTTTCCTTAACTTCTCCAGGGCAGCGGAAGATTTTTCTTCCATCTCTTTGACGTATGCATTGATGAAGCAGTTGATCTCGCGATCAAGCATTTCGGTTATCTCGTCGTGAATCACGGCATTCCCTCCTTATTAAATCTGTTATCTTCATTATTCCCGGCGAAAGGATAATTAAAAATGGGCAGACCATGAGTATCCGCGCGCGAAGCTTTCAATCCCCATTTTTTTATAAAAAAGGAATTTACAATGATTTCAGACGGGAGAGTTCGTCAAGAAGATGGGTAATCTCTGTGCTCATCCGGGAAATCTCCGTGATCATCTCAGTAATCATGGCGTTTTTCTGAGTAATTTCGGCATCTTTTTCGGCCTTTAACTTTTCAGCGGCCTGATCGTATTCCTGTTTAATCCGCCTTTCGTGTTCATCGGTTATATGGAACAACTCGAGATCCAGTATACGCTCCATCTCTTCATCCACTCCTTTCAACATTTGCGGTCGATACGGGTTTCAACTGTACCCATGATAACACAGGCTGCCGGATTATGCAAGGCTTTCCTGTTTATTTCTGATCCAGGCAGCCGCGGGGCATTTGGATTTTGATGAAATATTCATTAGTAGTCCGCTATTGTGTTTTTATTGGTTTGGCAAATTTCCACGTTATTGCGCGCAGGAAGACAATACTTGATCGTCTCACTGTTTTCTGAATGTATGAAACGATTGAGCCTTTTGGGGATACAATGAATGAATATTCACCGGAAGTGAAAAAAAACACGGAAACTGGACAAAAACAGGTTGAATTTTGACGCCATTCTATTGTATAATAGGCATTAGAAAGGAGGATTTGAAACATTCTGATTCCGCAGGGGAGGGAACGGGATGTTTCCAGGAAAGGGAAATGAATCAATATGCGGGTAAAAATGGGATGTTGGCTGAAAACTGGGAAATCCCCGAGCTGGAAGATGTAAGATTATGCATTTTCCCGATGGTGATGACCAGAAGTGAATTTCCGGCCTTAGGGGCGGTAAGGCAGGAGAGAACCATGGGCCCGGGGGAGAGCATGAAGGGACTTCCTCATACGGCCTTTGGAGAGTTTCAGATCGGTTACCTGATGGACTGGTCAGAGCAGAATCCCCAGAGCCGGGGATACGACTTTGTTACCCGGGAGGACCTGGAGGCCTGGGGGATTTCCCCGGAGCAGCTGCGGGAGATTGCCATGGACAACCTCTCCAGGCGCAGGCTGCATGTGAAGCCTCTGGGAAACAGCCTGGCTCCCTGGGATGAGGGACTTACGGAATCCCTGATGGGAGAGCGGGTATACCAGCTCACCGACGACTTCCGCAATGCAAGGTCCTGTGCACTGGATATGGTTCTTCTTACCAGACAGCTGGAAAAGATGGAAAACAGCCTGGAAAAGGCCCTCTATCTGGTGCTTTGTACCCCCAGTCCTCTGATGATTCCACGGGTCTCCTTCATGAGGACGGTGGATTTTGACCGGATCTACGCCGGTGTATGTGCTTCTTCCCATGCCCCCGAAGCCCTGTTTTCCAGGGACGTGTATCTCTTTGAGAGAGGAAGGCTGTGGAAGACGGGAAACCGGATTTCGTTCTGACAAAAGAAGTGCCGCAGGGAAACCTGCGGCACTTTTCTTAAATGAAGATGTATTTCAGTATGAAGAGTACTGCCAGAACGTACATGAGAACGCTGATCTTTTTCTCCTTGGCCTTTCCGGCGATCACGTTGATGATCACATAGGAGATGACTCCCATGGAGATGCCTTCGGAGATGCTGTACATGAAGGGCATGGCGATCATGCAGATGTAGCAGGGGATGGCTTCCGTGTAGTCGGAGAAGTCCAGCTTGGTCACGGAGGTCATCATTAAAAATCCTACCACCACCAGAGCGGGAGCCGTGGCGAAGGAGGGAATGGCCAGGAAGATGGGGGACAAAAACAGGGAAAGTCCGAACAGCAGGGCGGAGACGACGGCGGTAAGACCGGTACGTCCTCCTTCGGCCACGCCTGCGGCGCTCTCCACGAAGGTGGTGGTGGTGGAAGTACCAAACACGGCGCCTACGGAGGTACCGATGGCATCGGAGAGCAGAGCTCCCTGAATTCTGGGAAGCTTTCCGTCCTTGTCCAGCATGTTGGCCTTGGAGGCCACGCCGATCAGGGTTCCCAGGGTATCAAACATGTCCACGAAGAGGAAGGCAAAGAGCACGGCTAAAAATTCCAGGGAGAAGATGCCCGAGAAGTCGATCTTCATAAAGGTGGCGCTCATGCTGGGGATCTTGAAGCCTCCGGAGAAATCCGGAAACATGCTGTAGAATCCCGCTGCCGCATCCGGTGTGTAGAGGCCCACCAGCTGGCAGAGCATTCCCAGGCCCCAGGTGATCAGGATGCCCCAGAGGATGTTTCCCTTTACGTTCTTCACCACCAGGATGCCGGTGATGAGGATTCCCAGCAGAGCCAGCAAAACGGTGATGCCTTCCGTGCGGAAGGTTCCCGCTTCAACGGAACCCTTGAAGGAGTAAAGAGACACCAGTGTGGAGCTGTCCACCACGATCTTGCCATTCTGAAGGCCGATGAAAGCGATGAAAAGTCCGATTCCTACGGATACTGCGTGTTTCAGGTTCATGGGAATGGAATTGAAGATGGCTTCCCGCACCTTGGTCAGAGACAGGACGATGAAGATCAGACCTTCCAGGAATACGGCAGCCAGGGCCGTCTGCCAGGAATAGCCCATCTGAAGGACCACGGTGTAGGCGAAGTAGGCGTTCAGGCCCATGCCGGGAGCCAGTACGAAGGGATAGTTGGACAGCAGTGCCATCAGAAGTGTGGCAACCATGGAGGCCAGGGCGGTGGCCGTAAAGACGGAGCCGCTGTCCATTCCTGCTGCCGAGAGGATATTGGGATTCACCGCCAGGATGTAGGCCATGGTCATGAAGGTGGTCACACCGGCGATGATCTCCGTTTTAACATCCGTGTGGTTCTCCTTCAGGTGAAACACCCTGTCCAGAACACCACTTTCTCCTTTTTTTTCCATAATTTTCCTCCTCATAGAAAGATAGGCTTCTCCGGAAGAAGTGTCCTTCCTCCGGAGAGAAAGTGCGGTAAGGAACCGCACTTACAGATTTTTCCAGACACATAATACCCGTTTTCAAACATGAAAGCAAGGATTTCTTTGAATTGAAACAGATTGTACGGCTCAAAATACACCGGATCCCATCAGCTTCAGGCAGGGAAGGGCATTTCCCTCATAGTCAAAGAGTGTCTGGTTGGCCCACTCATTTCCCCCGGCATCCCCTTCCCGATGCAGGTAGGAAAGAGCGGCCCTGGTGGCCCAGCCGCTTCCGGGAACCGGAATCCAGGCGGGCTCCCACCAGCAAAATCCCCGGCACAGATCCCCCGGCACATCCGTGATCGTCTGCAGGAAGGCTTTCATAAACTCACACTGTCCCTTGGGCGAAACGTCAAAGGGCACCTTTTTACAAAGCTCTCTACTGGCCGCCATTCCCTTCCTTCCGGTGGAGGAGAGCCCCTCAAAGGAGCCGTAGTCTTCATTAGTCCAGGGCATGGCCACCTCTGCGATCAGAAGCTCCTTTTTGTAGAGGAGGGAAAGTTCTTTAAGGTTATGGGAGAGTTCTTCCAGGGTGCCGCTCCAGATGGGGTAGTAGGAGAGGCCGATCATGTCAAAGTCCTCGCCCTTTAAGGCAAAGTACCGGTCAAACCAGCTGCGGTAGAGTTCGTGGTTCCCTCCGTTGTCCAGATGAAGCATGGTTCTGGCCCCGGGACAGACCTTCTTAACGCTTTGAAGTCCTGCTCCCAAAAGCTTTACCATGTCTGAAAAGTGCTCTGTGGATCCCTCCGGCCAGAGAAAGCCGTAGGTGATCTCGTTTCCCACCTGCACCAGGTCCGGAGTGATGCCTTCCCGGGAAAGCCGGGCAAGAGTCTGCTCCGTAAAGGAAGAAACGGCTTTTAAAAGCTCTGATAAGGATAACCCCTCCCAGGCTTTGGGCTTAAACTGCTTTCCCGGATCCGCCCAGAAGTCGCTGTAGTGAAAGTCCAGGAAGAGGCTCATTCCTGCTTCCTTTACCCTTTTTGAGAGGCGAAGGAGGGTGGAGAAGTCATTTCCCCCGGCTCCGTAGCTCTCCCCCGAAGGGGAGAAGGGATGGTTCCAGAGACGCAGACGGATGGTATTCACCCCGCAGCTTTTCAAAATCTCCAGCAGATCCCCTCTTTTTCCATCCTGATAAAAGACTCCCCCCTGCCTTTCCACTTCCTCCAGGGTGGAGATATCCATCCCTCTGATCAATTTCCTCATACCTCCTCCTCTTTAGAGAAACCTTCCGGTGACGCTGCGCTCACACATCCTGATCTCTTCCGGGGTGCCGGAAAAGACGATTTCTCCTCCCCTTTCTCCTCCTCCCGGTCCCATGTCGATGATGTAGTCCGCATTTTTAATCACGTCCAGGTCATGCTCGATCACGATCACCGTGGCGCCGTTTTCCGTCAGGGTGTCAAAGACCCGAAGCAAAGTCTGCACATCCAGAGGATGCAGGCCGATGGTGGGCTCGTCAAAGACGAAGAGGGAATCTTCCTGTCCCCGGCCCATCTCTGCGGAGAGCTTCAGTCTCTGAGCCTCTCCTCCGGAGAGGCTGGGAGTCTCTTCCCCCAGTGTCAGGTAGCCCAGGCCCAGATCCATCAAAACTTCCAGCTTCTTCTTTACAGCCGGGATGTCAGCGCAGGCCTGGGCCGCCTCTTCCACGCTCATATCCATCAGCTCCGGAAGGGAGTAAGATCCCGTTCCCTTTTTGGGGATCCGCTTCACCTGATAAGCTTCTTTGGCATACCGGGAACCGTGACACCCGGGGCAGGGGATCTCCACGTCCGGGAGAAACTGGACGTCCAGGCTTACGGATCCGGTGCCGTCACAGACAGGACAGCGGAGATTCCCGGTGTTGTAGGAGAAATCCCCGGCTTTGTATCCCAGTCTTTTCGCCTCCGGGGTTCTGGCATACACCTTGCGCAGCTCGTCATGGATGTCCGCATAGGTGGCCACGGTGGAGCGCACGTTGATGCCGATGGGGGTGGCATCAATAAGCTTTACCCTGCGGATGCCCTCTCCTTCGACTTTCTTTACGTGTTCCGGCAGACTTTCTCCGGCGATTTTCCTTTCCAGGGCCGGAATCAGGCTCTCCAGCACCATGGTGGTCTTGCCGGATCCGGAGACTCCGGTGACGACGATCAGCCTTCCCCTGGGGATGTCAACCGTGAGGGGCTTTACGGTGTGAATGGGTCCTGTTTCCATATGGATGCGGCCCATCTGAAACATCTCGGATTTTTCCGCCCGCTTGCGCACGGTGGTGGAGACTGTGCCCGAGAGAAAGCCTCCGATTCTGGAGTGGGGATTTTCCTCTACCTGCTCCACCGTACCTTCGGCAATCACCCTGCCTCCCTTTTCCCCGGCTCCGGGTCCCATCTCGATGATCCAGTCCGATATGGAGAGAATGTTGGTGTCATGATCCACCAGGATCACGGAGTTGCCGTCGCTTACCAGATCCTCCATGACGCCGGTCACCCCCTGGATGTTGGCGGGGTGTAAGCCGATCGTGGGCTCATCCAGAACGTAGAGTACTCCCGTGGTGCGGTTTCTCACCGCTCTGGCCAGCTGCATCCTCTGTCTCTCCCCGGTGGAGAGGGTGGAGGACTCCCGGTCCAGAGTCAGGTAGGAAAGTCCCAGGTCCATCAGCCTTGCGGCCGAGTGGAGGAAGGACTCACAGATACTCCTGGCCATGGGCCTCATCTCCTCCGGCAGGGAATCCGGCACACCCCGTACCCATTCCACCAGATCACCAAGAGTCATCTGACAGGCCTGGGCCAGGGAGATTCCCCGGATCCTGGGAGCCCGTGCCCTTTCAGAGAGCCGGGTTCCTCCGCATTCGGGACAGACACTGGTGCGCAGGAATTTTTCCACCCGCTTCATGCCCTTTTCGTCTTTTACCTTTGAGAGGGCATTTTCCACCGTGTAGGTGGCATTGAAGTAGGTGAAGTCCATGTCTCCCATGGCCCCGCTGGTCTTGTTCTGATAGATGATGTTCTTCTTCACGGCGGGGCCATGGAAGACGATATCCTTCTCCTTGTCCGTCAGATCCTTAAAGGGCACGTCTGTGCGCACCCCCATCTCCCGGGCGATATCCTTCATCAGGGACCACATGAGAGTCTGCCAGGGGGCCACCGCTCCCTCATCGATGGTCAGGGTGTCATCCGGCACCAGGGTGCTTTCGTCCACCACCCGCACGGTGCCGGTGCCTCCGCAGTTTTTGCAGGCCCCGGTGCTGTTAAAGGACAGGTCCTCAGCCCCCGGAGGCTCTACCCGTTCACCGCAGACCGGACAGATGATCTCTTTTTCCGCGGCTACATTTAAGGTAGGGGGCACGTAGTGGCCGTTGGGGCACTGATGGGAGGCCAGCCGGGAAAACATGAGCCGGAGACTGTTTAAGAGCTCCGTTCCCGTTCCAAAGGTGGAGCGGATCCCGGGCACCGCCGGCCTCTGGTGAAGAGCCAGGGAGGCGGGCACATACAGCACCTGGTCCACATCTGCCGCCGCCGCACCGGTCATTCTTCTTCTGGTGTAGGTGGAAAGAGACTCCAGATACCTTCTGGATCCTTCCGCATAGAGAATCCCCAGAGCCAGGGAGGACTTGCCGGAGCCGGAGACGCCCGCAATGCCCACAATCCGGTTCAGGGGGATGTCCACATCTATATTTTTCAGGTTGTGCACCCGTCCGCCCCGGATCCGGATATGGGCGGGAGCCGTTCTGTTCTTATCAGTCAAGGCTGTTCCTTCCTTTTTTGTATAGTTTTTTTGCAATGCCTACTGTACTTGATCAACCCGGATTTGTCAAGGAGAGGGGACGGTCCTGACACAGTCTTTTGAAAGGTTGCAAAAAAGACATATTGGTGGTAAACTATGTCTACACCTTAAGAAAAATGACTGCTTCCCATCCCGGTACCCCGGGGAAGGAGTTAAAATAAAAGGATTAGGAGAACTCAAATGGAAAGAAAGTACAAGGTTGCCGCGGTGCAGATGGACTCCGGGAGCAACAAGATGGAGAACCTCGCCGCCGCTGACCGCTTCCTGGAGGAGGCTGCCCGTGGAGGAGCCAGGCTGGTATGCCTGCCCGAAAACATGAACCTGGTGGGAAAGAACACCGGGGAAGGGGGAGACGGGGAGGACATTCCCGGCATCACTTCCGATTTTTTAACAGAGAGAGCGAAGAAGCACGGGATGTACATCCTGGGCGGCAGTTTCCGGAAGCGGATCGAAGGGGATACCCGCTGCTACAACGCCTCCCTGTTTGTGAATTCCAAGGGAGAGATCCTGGCGGAGTATCACAAGATTCACACCTTTGACGTCACCCTTCTGGACGGAACCGCCACGAAAGAATCGGAAGAGATCTGTCCGGGGGAGGAGATTGTGGCTGCCGACACCCATCTGGGGCGTCTGGGCTTTGCCATCTGCTACGACATCCGCTTCCCGGAGATTTTCCGGAGGATGTCCTACATGGGAGTCCAGGTGATCATGCTGCCCTCCAACTTTACCTACGCCACGGGAAGGGCTCACTGGGAGGTGCTCCTGCGGACCCGGGCCATTGAAAACGGATGCTACGTCATCGCCGCCGATCAGTGCGGGAGAAAGCCGGCCTTTGAGGCCTACGGCCATTCCATGGTGATTGATCCCTGGGGCAGAGTCCTGGCGGATGCCGGAGAAGCGCCCGGCGTGGTCTTTGCGGATGTGGATCTGGACTACCTGGATGAGGTGAGAGAGAGGATGCCCCTTTTTGCCAACCGCAGAACCGATCTGTACGGGGATGCGGATAACCTGCTGCATTAAGAAGAAAGGACCATTTTTATGAAACTCGCAATGAGAAAGGACGTTCCCCTGGAGGAAACCTGGGATCTGTCCGCTCTGTATGAATCAGAGGAAGCCATGTATGCGGATGCCGCCCTGGCGGAGCAGGAGAGCCGGGAGATTGAATCCCGCTTTAAGGGAAAGTTAAACACCCCGGAGAACATCGGGGCGTGCCTGGATGCCGCCAGGCATCTGGAGGAAAAGCTGACCCTGGTGGGCAGCTATGCCGGTCTCGCCGTGGAGGTGGACTATACGGATTCACACAACCTTCAGAGAAACGACCGGATCTCACTTTTGATCTCGGAGATTTCAACCCGTTTAAGCTTTATTGACAGTGAGATCCTGGAACAGGACGAAGCCCTGATCCGTGCTGCCGCTGACATGGCCGCGGAGAATAAGGGATACCTCCTGGACCTGCTGCGGGAAAAGCCCCACCGGCTGAATCCCGAAGCGGAGAGAGTGCTGACGGCCCTGGAGAACACCTTCAACACGCCCATGCAGGTCTACAACATGGCCAAGCTGGCGGACATGAAATTCCCCTCCTTTACCGTGGACGGGGTGGAGTATCCCCTGGGGTATTCTCTTTTTGAGGACAACTATGAGTATGATTCCCGCACGGATGTGAGAAGAGCGGCCTTTGTGGCCTTTTACGGAAAGCTGCGGGAGTATGAAAACGTGACCGCGGCCGCCTATCAGTCCCAGGTTCAGAGGGAGAAGACCATGGCAGACCTGCGGGGCTTTGACAACGTGTTTGACTACCTTCTCTTTGATGAGAAGGTGGACATCTCCCTCTACCACAGGCAGATCGACCTGATCATGGAAAAGCTGGCTCCTCACATGAGAAAGTATGCCAGGCTTTTACAGGAGATCCACGGCCTTGACCGGATGACCTATGCGGATCTGAAGATCCCGGTGGATCCGGACTACGATCCTTCCGTCACCATCCAGGAGTCCATGAAATACATCCGGGAGGGACTCTCCGTCATGGGGAAGGACTACCAGGACATGGTGGAAGAAGCCTACCGGGACCGGTGGGTGGACTTTGCCAGGAATCAGGGCAAGTCCACGGGAGGATTCTGCTCCAGTCCCTACGGAAGCCACTCCTTCATCCTTCTGAACTGGAATGAACGGATGTCGGATGTGTTTACCCTGGCCCATGAGCTGGGACATGCGGGGCATTTCAGAGCCTGCAATGCCGTCCAGTCCATCTACGATACGAATGTGTCCGGATACTTTGTGGAGGCTCCCTCCACCATGAATGAAATTCTGATGGGGCACTATCTCCTGAAGACCAGCTCCGATCCCCGGTTCCGCCGCTGGGTGTTAAGCTGCATGGTGGGCCATACCTACTATCACGACTTTGTCACCCACCTTCTGGAGGCGGATTACCAGAGGAAGGTGTACACCATCATTCAGGAGGGCGGAAGCGTACAGGCCGAAACCTTGAATCACCTGATGAGAGAGACACTGGAGAACTTCTGGGGAGAAGACGTGGAGCTTCCTCCCGGATCCGAGCTTACCTGGATGCGTCAGCCCCATTACTACATGGGACTCTACTCCTACACCTACAGCGCCGGTCTTACCATTGCCACGGAAGTGTGCCGCAGAATTGAGGAGGAAGGACAGACCGCAGTGGATGACTGGAAGCGGGTTCTCGCTGCCGGAAGCACCAAAACGCCGGTGGAACTGGCCAGGATGGCCGGAGTGGACATCACCACGGATGAGCCGCTGCTGGATACCATCGCCCGCATCGGGGGAATGATCGATGAGATCTGTTCCCTGACGGAACAGCTTAAAGAAAAGAAGTGAGAGGGATGAAAGGAGAGAAGGTTGGAATCGTCTGCTGTTCCAACCCCCGCGCCTTCTCCGAAAAACCGGATATCCTCCGGCTTTGTGATACTCTCTCCTCCATGGGAATGATCCCCTGCCCGGGGCCGTACCTCTACGGGGGAACGGCCCAGGAGAGGGGGGAAAGCCTGATGGACTTTTACCGGGATCCGGAGATCCGCCGGATCTTTGACATCTCCGGCGGGGACATGGCCAATGAGATCCTCCCGTATCTGGACTTTGAGGAGATTGCCTCTTCTAAAAAGCTCTTCTGGGGATACAGCGATCTGACCGTGATCCTCAATGCGATCCTGGCCAGAACCAGATGCTGCTCCGTGCTGTATCAGATCCGTAACCTTCTGGGCCCTTTTGGAGAAAAGCAAAGACGTGATTTTTCCCTGGACGCTCCCCTTTTTGACTTTCAGGTCCGCTTTATCCGGGGCAGTCACATGAAGGGCATTATGGCCGGGGGAAACATCCGCTGTCTCTTAAAGCTGGCGGGCACCCCGTACTGGCCGGACATGCAGGGTAAGATCCTTTTTTTAGAGTCCTGGCACGGCCTGGTTCCGCAGATGATCACTTTCCTGAGTCAGCTCTCCCAGATGGGTGTATTTGATCAGGTCAGCGGCATCCTGCTGGGCACCTTTACCCAGATGCAGGAAGAAAGTGCCTCTCCTTCCATCGAGGATCTGGTCTGTTCCTTTGCGGGAAACCTTCCTGTTGCCAAAACGGAGCAGATCGGACACGGAGCGGATTCCAAAGCTTTGATGATCGGTCAGGAGATGGAATTTTGACAGAAACAAAACTCCCTGCGCGCATGCGGCAGGGAGTTTCTTCTATTATAATAGTTCTTTGAGTTTCTGCGCGGCCTCTTCAATCCCCTGATCAGCGGCTTTCTGATACCAGCGGACGGCTTCCTGCCGGTCTTTTTTGACGCCAAAGCCGTCCTCATAACAGCGCCCGAGGGCGAACCAGGCATGGGGGAAGCCCTGGTCGGCGGACAGCCTGTACAACCGGGCCGCCTGTGCAGGGTCTTTTTCAACCAGGATACCTTCTTCGTAAAAGCCGGCCAGATTGTACTGTGACAGGGCTAACCCTCCTTCTGCACTTCTCTCTGTCCAGAAGAAAGCCTGCTGCAGATCTCCTGCTACGCCCAAACCGCTGCAATAGCATTCGGCAAGCTCGCCTTGCGCGTTAATGTTGTTCTGTTCTGCGGATTGTTTGAAGCAGAGGAAGGCTTTTCTCAGGTCTTTCTCAACACCGTCGCCGCTTTTATAGACGATTCCCAGGTAGTATTGAGCCTGTGCATCACCGTCTTTGGCTGCTTTTTTAAGCCAGTCTACAGACAGTTCCTTATTTGGGGAGATGCCGAAGCCGGTGTCGTAACACCAGGCCAGAGACAGCTCGGCCTGGGGGAATCCCTGATCGGCAGCCTTTTGGTACCAGAAAACAGCCTTTTCGGGGTCCTGTTTAATCTCAGGATTCCATTGAAAGCAGAGCCCCAGATAGTACTGAGCCTGAGCATAGTCCTGGTCGGCAGCCCTGGTATACCAGGTAACAGCTTCTGCGCAGTCCTTATTAACACCGTAACCGTGTTCATAGCAGCTGCCCAGAATGGTCTGGGCGGTAGGGGTACCCTGCATTGCAGCCTTTCGATACCAGGATACGGCTTTCACACTGTCTGTTTTTACCCCGTTTCCTCCCTGGTAACAGAAGCCCACATTGACCTGGGCCTCCGGCATTCCCTGCTCTGCCGCTTTTAAATACCAGGAGAAGGCTGCTTTTTGGTCCACTTTTACCCCTTCTCCGTTGGAATAGCACATTGCCAGGAGAAACTGGCCCATTGCGTTTCCCTGTTCCGCCGCTTTCCGAAACAGGCTGACTGCCTTTTTCTTATCTTTTCTGACACCTTCTCCATCCTGATAAAGAAGTCCCAGGAGGCACTGTGCATCCGAAGATCCCAGGTCAGCAGCCTTTTTGCACAGGCTGAAAGCCGCCTCGTCATTATCCATATCTGTCATGGCCTGTGTTATGTTCAGCAGGTCCTGGAGATCATTTTTTTTATCCATAAAAAAGTCCTTTCTTCCGGCTTTCAGATTGATTTATTTTATCTGACAGGAATTTCCGGATAGTATTCGCTTTTGCTTAACACCTGTTCATCGAGTTTCAGGATTCTGGCAATGGCAGCACTTTCAAAGCTCCAGTACCCTGTATAGGAGAGCATGGCTTTGTTCCTGTCTTTTGCTTCTTCCAGACGAATCAGGCCGTCATAAACGCCTTTTACAATGAAGTCACCTTTCCAGACTCCGACTCCATCTGAGAGGAAGGAGGCCAGGTAACCCAGAAGCCTGTCCCCGTATATTGATTTTTTATGGTCAGCAGGTCTGTCCTGAAGTTGAGGAGGGAAAGGTTTACTCTGGCCCGTTTGGAAGCATCATCACCGCAGGATGCCAGTTTTTCTTCCTTTTTTCTGATCCGGCTGTTTTGATAATCTGACCTCAACATTTCTCATTGTACTTCCAGAAACTTCTTTAAATGTCCGAATATTTCATGCAACCA
>CAZJYM010000033.1:0-8922 GCA_964550245.1 uncultured Blautia sp.
TTTCTGGAGAAAATTATAAATGAGACCTTTGGCGTAGTCAAGTCTTTTGCTTTTCTGTTTTCACAACAGTTGAGAGATGAGATTTTTTAAAACTGTCTTTTTTGTTCTACCGCACAATGAGAGATTTGCGAAAATACATACTGTCATCATGTTTTATCCTGATCTGTAGAAAACCTAGTAATGTTCTTCAGCTTCTGTTGCCTGTTTATCAGTGATTATTGCTTTATAGATCATTTATATTTCCACAGTCGAAAGCTAGATAAGTCGTATTGAAGCCGGGAAACATCGAAGTTTTCTGCGAATGAACCCTTTTGAATTCAGAAGAAAACAAGCAAGATGAAAATCTCTTTTGCCTGTTGACTTTGCCGCAGGGATCCTATACAATGTCTTTTGTGGATATTTCCTTATGATAAGTATCCATTATTACGCAATAAAGTGTCACGACAGGAGGTGCCATAGATGAAAATCCCTGAAGAACTGATGGAACTGATTGACGGCGGTGAGAGCTTGACGGTGGAGTTTAAGGAGTGCTCTTCGGGCATCAAGGAAGATGTATATCAGACCGTATGCTCCCTCTCAAACAGAGACGGAGGTCATATTATCCTGGGGGTGAAAGACAACAGAGAAATCACCGGGATAGAAAAAGACAGGGTGGAACAGCTCAGGGAACGGTTTGTCAGATCCGTCCGGGATATCCTGTATCCTCCCCTTTCTCTGAATCCTTACTCCTTCGAAGTACGGGGGAAGCAGATCATCCATATCCCTGTACCGGCATCCTGGGATGTGATCTTCTGCTCCGGCAGGATCTGGAACCGGTATGGAAACATGGATTTTGACATCACCCGCAATTCCTGGGAAGTCTACCGCCTCTACGCCAGAAAGCTGGGAGATGTGTTTGTCAATCATGTGACATCTGTTGGACCGGATTCCCTGCGGGGAGATCTGCTGTGCAGAGCCAGAGACATGAGCGTATCCCGGAGGATGGACCATCCCTGGAAAAGCATGTCCGATGAGGCGATGCTGCGCAGTGTGGGACTGATCCGTCGGGATGAAGACAGGCTGGTGGAGGGAGTCACGTACGCAGGCATTCTTCTCTTTGGGAAGGATGACACCATCCTGTCGGTTTTTCCCCGGCATAAGACGGATGCCCTTTTCCGGGCAGCTGCCCCGGAGCGGTTTGACGACAGGGATGTGGTGATCACCAACCTCTTTGAGAGCTATGACCGGCTGATGTTTTTTGGAAAGAGACACCTGAAGGGGATTTTGCCTGAAAGCGCCGGAGATCAAATCCTTCATGAGATTATTGCCAATTCCCTGGCCCACAGAGATTACTCCAGCGCCCGTGGTGCCAGTGTGCTCATCGAAAGGGACCGCATGATTGTTGAAAATGCCAGTATTCCTCACGGGTACGGGCTTCTTAATCCGGAATCCTTAGAATCTTTTTCGAAGAATCCCCCGATTTCCAGAGTTTTCCGTGAGACGGGCCTGGCCCGGGAACTCGGCTCCGGCCTTCGAAATACCTGCAGGTTTACACGGATGTATTCGAATGTGGATCCGACGTTTATCGAGGGGGATGTTTTCCGCACCGTCATCCCCCTTTCGTAGCTTTTTTCAAAATCTTGTATCCGGTTTTCCACAGAAGGGATCCACCGGGCTCTTTCCCTTGAACTCCGATCTTCCCAGCAGTTTTTCCACCACCGCATCCACCGTGTGTTCCGAACTGGTGTAGGCATTGATGAAGGTCTTCATCATGGGAGCATCCTGCAGGTGATAGGGATTTCCGAAACTGACGGCCAGGGTGGGAACTTCCCGGGTAAACCAGGGAGTCTGCCCTGCCATGAGGCCTCCCTTCCAGTTCAGACGGACCACGGTGCTGTTGGATCCGCCGGAGAGGCAAAAGACATAGACAGCCAGGTCGAAGGTCTTTTTGAAGTCCTTCACATTCAGGAACAGATTTTCCGGGGAAGGGGTGCTGACCTGAAAACCTTCCGCGGTCAGCTTTTTAAAGAGCATCTTCTCCAGTGCGCCGCTTTCTCCAAAGAGATCCTGATCCTCATCCACAAAGAGCAGTACCCGTTTGTGCTTTTGGGGATCCAGAGGCAGCAGGTTCTGGGTATCCTTTACCAGAGTGACGGACTGGTCCGCACACTCCCTGGCCCACTGCTGAAAGGTATCACATCCCAGGATCTGCAACGCATCCGGTTCCGGCACCAGGGCGTGACGGATCTGTTTTTTGTGAAGGCCCAGGGAAGCTTTTACTCCCAGAATCCTTGTCACCGCTTCATTGAGCCGCTCTTCTGAAAGGATGCCGTTTTGGAAGGCCTGGAGCATGTACCGGTAGTCTTCCTCAAAGTCCCGGTTAAACAGAAACATGTCGCAGCCGCAGTTGATGGCCTCCGGCACCGCCTTTTCCCGGGGCATGGCACACATGAAGCCCAGCATCAGGGTGGCATCCGTGACGATCATGCCGTTAAAGCCAAGCTTCTCTCTTAAAAGTCCCGTGATCAGCTCTTTAGAAAGGGAGGCGGGTTTGTATGTCTCTTCCTCCGAAAGAGATGGATTTATCTCCTTTGCCCAGGCGGGCTGGGCGATGTGGGCGGCCATGACGGTCTTTACCCCTTTTTCGATGAGACCTCCATACACTTTCCCGTATATGTCCATCCATTCACGGGCTGAGAGAGAATTCACGGTGACATGCAGGTGCTGATCCCGCTCATCCACTCCGTCCCCCGGGAAGTGTTTGATGCAGGCCGCTACCCCGGCTTCATCCGCGGCCCGGAGATACTCGCTGCTCAGGGAAAGGACACGGTCGGCATTATCTCCAAAGGTCCGCAGGTTGGTGATGGGATTGCGGTAGTTCATGTCAATGTCGACGATGGGAGCAAAGGCCCAGTTGCAGCCCACGGCGGCTCCCTCCCGGCAGGAAATTTCTCCCAGACGGTAAGCCTGTTTGGGATCATCACAGGCGGCCACCTGCATGGGTTTGCCGAAGTTGGTGCCGTCCACGGCAGTTCCTACTCCTCCGGATTCCAGGTTGGCGGCGAGAAGCAGGGGGACCCGGGAGTTTTCCTGCAGGAAACGGTGAGTTTTCTGGATTTCTGAGCCCACACCGGGACGGTACATCATGCCGCCTATGTTTTTTTGGAGCATTTGTTGAAGTTCCTGCTCATCGGTGGTGGTTCCCACCGGGCAGAAGAGCTGACCGATCTTTTCTTCGGGAGTCATGTTCATCAGGGTAGTCTCTACCCACAGGATGTCTTCCTCATCCAGGTAAAAAGGTTTTTCTCTTAAATTTACCATGATTTCTTCCCCTTTCAGGCATTCTGTCTGCGGGCTTCCAGATCTGCTCTGATCTGGGGCATCTTCTTCTCCACATCGTAGAAGTGAAGGATGATCACCACCAGGAACAGGAACAGGGCCGGCAGCAGGCTGTACACAAACTTGATTCCTAAGATTGCGGAAGCGCTCTGTACTGCCTGGGTTCCGTCAAAACCAAAGATGTCCAGAACGATGCCGCCCAGTGCGGATCCCACGCCGCTTCCGATGGTGCTTCCCAGGCTGGTTCCGGCCACGATGGCGCCTTCCAGTCTCTTGTGGTTTTTCCACTCCCCGTAATCCATGCAGTCAAACAGCAGCATGTTTTGAAGGGCTCCGAAGGGGTAGGTAAAGAGGGTACTGAAGGGAGCCAGGATCAGCAGCATGGGCATGTTCGCACCGGCAAAGAACCTCAGAGCGGTGGCAATGGCGCTTATGAGGAAACAAATCTGCAGGGTGGTTTTCTGTCCGAACTTTTTTACCATGGGCACCACAAGCAGCAGAGAGAGGGCGGAGAGCATGCCCACCATGCTGACGGTACCGTTTAATGCCAGATTTCCCACAATGTAGGTGAAGTAATAGGAAGCCGCACCGGAGAGTGCGCTGTAAAGCATCATGATGAAGGTCATCATGCAGACAATGAGAACGTAGCGGTTGGTGATCAGGCCCATCACCGTATCTTTGATGGTTACCCGGGTCTTTTTTTCGGAGGCGGTTTCATCCGTGTCCACTTCCGGTATGGTCAGGAAACGGATGATGCCCAGAATCATGCAGGGAACTCCTACGAGAACGGAGAGCTTCAGCCAGCCGTTGGGCTGGTTTTCGTATTTGGCGATGAGAACCGGGAAGATGACGGTGCCCACCATGAAGGCACCCATCTGCATGGCTCCGGTGACTGTCTGAATCTTTAACCGCTGGTCTTCGTCCTTTACCGCATGGCTGAAATACACGGGATCCGCCTGGAATAGCCCGGTACAGAACACGGCATTGACCGTGGTGAACAGCAGGAATACGGCCGCATACTGGACAACCGTCTTCCACTCCAGGGGAATCCCGAAGGTGAGCCAGACACAGATCCAGGCCGGGATGATGCAAAGCTCAAAGGGACGTCCTTTTCCCAGCTTCATGTGCAGGTTGTCAATGAGGTAGGCGCAGATAAAGTTGGTGATGGCATCGATGATTTCCGCCACCAGGATCATGACGCCGATGATTCCGGCGCTGAGTCCCAGATGGTTGGTGCAGAAATAGGTGAAGTAGCTGAATAGAGATGAATGCAGCGCAAGGGAGATGGTTCTGGAGCTCCACAGCAGGGAGATCCCTTTCTTGGGGGTTTTCTTTGCCAGTAACATGACATTCCGTCCTTTCTTTTTTTGTTCTGAGGGCATCATACTCCCGTTTGCCTGTCCGGTATTGCAGATTTGATCATTTAATTATAAATTTAAACACGGAGCTGATTTTTTGGAGGAAGGGAAAGAAGAGAGTGGAAGAAAAGGAGAGAAACGGGAAGAAGAGAATGAGAGGAAAGGAAATGAGAAGAAGAGAAAAGGGTGTCCCTCCGGGACACCCTTTTCTCTTCTTTATCCGATGATCGGCTCAAAGATCGGATCCACTTCCTCTGTCTCAATACATACGCAGTAGTTTTTACGGTTCTGATATTCCGCCGGCAGGGCCACCACGATATCCCCGGCTCCCTCGCAGGTGCGGGACACATCAAAGGGCAGAGGCCTTCCATCCCCCAAAATGACCGCGCTTTTCACCTGATTGCCCACATTTAAAAGCTCCACAAACTTCCGGGGCTTTAACACGTGTACGAAGATCCTGTGATCCTTTCGGGTCAGTTCTCCCCATTCCAGCTCGTAGGGGTAGACACCCATGGGTCTGGTTCCAAAGATGGCTTCCCGGTTGGTGTTCACATACCTTCCCACCTCATCCAGGATGCGGATGCTTTCTTCCGGTACTCTTCCCAGGCCGTCGGGACCGATGTTTAACAGGTAGTTGCCCCCTCTGCTGTTGATTTTGATCAGGAGGCGGATGATCTCATCTGGGCTTTTCCAGTTGTGATCAAATTTGCTGTAGCCCCAGGAATCGTTTAAGGTAGCCGGAACTTCCCAGTCCCCCTCATAGGGAAGCCGGGGAATGAAGTTGTCTCCGGTGGTCATGTATTCTCCCAGATGGTTGCCGATCCTGCCGCTGACGATGCAGTTCGGCTGGATGCTCTTGACCAGATCCACCATCTCCCTGCTTTCCGCTTCCGTGGTGCCCATGGGGGTGTCAAACCAGATGAGAGCCACATCCCCGTACTGGGTCAGAAGCTCACGCAGCTGGGGGAAGCACTTCCGTTCCAGGTAGGCCCGGTAGTTCTTTTTGGAGTTGTCCCTCCGAAACATGTATCCGTCCGGATCATGCCAGTCCTGAGCCTGGGAGTAGTAAAACCCCAGCTTCATGCCGTACCTGTCGCAGGCTTTTCGAAACTGGGCCGCCACATCCTTTCCGTAGGGGGTGGCGTTGACCACGTTGTAGGGACTGCACCTGGAGTCCCACATGGCAAAGCCCTCATGGTGCTTGGCGGTAAAGACGATGTACTTCATTCCCCAGTCCCGGGCCCGTCTCACGATGTCGTCCGCATCAAAGTCCACCGGGTTAAACGAAGAGGCCAGCTTTTCATACTCCTTTGCCGGGATGTCCAGATCGTTCATGATCCACTCGGGGATCCATTCCGTCCTTCTGCCTTTATATTCGCCTCCCAGAAGGGAGTAAAGCCCCCAGTGAATGAAAAGTCCAAACCTGGCTTCCTTAAACCACTGCTGTTTTGTATCCTTCATGGCGTCTCCTTCCTTTTATTCCACCGGGCATACAAAGGGTAATGCCGGGATCTCCGATTCGTTGTAAAGATTCACCTCATAGTAGTCTGTCTCTGCAAAGCTAAGTCGTACTGCATTTCCGCATCCGTGAAGGATCAGCACATCATCCCGGATCTCGGCATCTGCCGCTTTCCTGCAGGTGCCGTCCTTTGTGATCACGTTCATGGCCTGCAGCTTTTCTCCCCGGATGTGCAGTCCCTGGCCGTGATCAAAGGTGACAAGGATGTCGTCTCCCTTTTGCTGTGCTTTCAGGACATCCGGGGCATCACAGAGGATTTTCTCCCCGTACACGTGTCCTCTGGCCAGCAAGGAGAGTCTTTCTCCTACCGGTTTTTTGTCCTTGGGATGGATGTCATGGGCATTGCCCGCATCTCCGATGGAAGCCATCCAGGTGTGGGGAATCCTTCTGGAGATCCGGTCCTGACAGGCCCGCACGATGGGGTACACCTTTCCGGAACCGTCCAGCCAGGTTCCATAGGGGGCCAGCTGTACAAACAGGAAGGGAAGTTCTTCTCCCCACAGATCCCGCCAGTTTTCAATCAGCTTTTCAAAGGTGGTCTCATAGACCTCCGGACGCTGTTCGCTGTCCGTTTCCCCCTGATACCAGATCACCCCCCGGATGCCGTAGGGAACCACCTTCTTCAGCATGACCTCATAGAGGCCTCCGGGACGCTGTTCATGACAGGGTCCTACTACCTGGCTTACCACCTCGTCGCTGTGGATGAACTTCACCATTTCCTGCTGTTCTTCCGGTGTGAGTCCCGGATACATGATCCTGGACATCAGGGGATTGTCCATGGAGCTCTCCGCATGGTTGTTGATGGGGTTTTCCCGGTAGGTCTTCCGGTAGCTCTCCGGATCCAGTCCTTTGATCCCCTCCAGGTAGTTGGTGACCCAGAACTCGCTTTCGGTTCCCAATAGTCTTTTGGGATCCATCCAGGCGCAGGCCGGGGTACCTCCCCAGTTGCAGCCCACAATGCCCACGGGAATGCCCAGGGTTTTCTGGAGGTCCCTGGCGAAATAGAAGCCTGCTGCAGAGAAATACCGCAGGTCTTCCTTTCCGGTGGTTCTCCAGAAGCCCTCGTTTTTATAGTGGAAATCCTCCAGGGATTCCTCATAGGAAGTTTCCGGGTAGTCGAAGAAGCGGATCAGGGGGCTGTGTTCCTGCTCAAGTACCTCCTGGTAGTGTTCATCAAAGCCCAGGGGATACTCCATGTTGGACTGGCCCCCGGCAAGCCACACTTCTCCCACGCATACGTCCTGATAGGTCAGGCTTTCTCTTTCTCCTTCCACTGTCAGTTTGTAGCCGGTTCCCGCTTCCCGGGGTGAGAGATATACGATCCAGCTTCCCGTATCGTCTGCCTTTCCGGTTACGGTTTCATCCTCCAGGGTTGCCCGGATGGTTTCCCCGGGCTTGGCCTGTCCCCAGACCGGGATCTTCTTTTGTCTTTGCAGGACCATCCTGTCGGTAAAGATCATGGCTGTTTTTAGCATCTGTTTTTCCTCCTTCATTTCCCGATTTCCATTTCCTCTCCGGGATTTAAATGTATCTCCCGGATTTCTCCGTTGATCTCCAGGGTTTTATTAAGTTCCTCTTCTGCATGGATCCGCAGGTATGTCACCTTTCCGTCCTTCCAGGTCATCTGTACTTCCCCGCCTCCCCGGATTTTTAGTCCCTTCAGGGATCCGGACGAGAGCTCTTCGGGGAGGGCGGGCAGCAGGACCAGGTGATCCCCGTAGCTTTGCAGCAGCATCTCGGTGACGGCGGCGGAGGCGCCCAGGTTGCCGTCGATCTGAAAGACGGATCCCACCACCTGGGCGCCTGCGCCGTAGAGGGGATGGGAATCCATCAGGTTGTCAAAGGTAGAACCGGAGAGCAGGGCCTGGATGTTTTCCAGCACTTTTTCCTTTTCCCGAAGCCGGTCCCAGAGAAGGATCAGCCAGGCCCGGCTCCATCCCGTATGACCGCCTCCGTTTTCCAGCCGCCTCGTAAGGGTGGTTTTTGCTGCTTTCATCAGTTCCGGGGTTTCCTCCCAGGTAAAGAGGTTGCCGGGATAGAGCCCGTAAAGCTGGGATACATGCCGGTGTCCGGGTTCTGCCTCCCGGTAGTCCCGGATCCACTCCACGATCTGGCCGTGGCTGCCGATCTGAGGCTGGGGAAGTTTTTCCAGCATCCCTTCCGTCTCTTTCCGGAAGTCTTCATCTTTATCCAGGATCCGGGAAGCTTCCATGTAATCCTTAAAGAGAACCGTGAGGATCTGGCAGTCCATTGCGGGACCGAAGGTCAGCCGGCCGCTTTTCCCATTCTCGGTGATGTAGGTGTTTTCAGGGGAGAGGGAGGGACAGGTGACCAGATGGCCTTCCGGATCCTTTATCAGGAAATCCTTAAAGAAGAGAACCGCCTGATAGAGGGTGTCGTAGTGTTCTTCCAAAAACCTGCGGTCCTTTGTGTACTCGTAGTGTTCCCAGATGTGGGTTGCCAGCCAGGCTCCTCCCATGGGCCAGTAACTGGAAGCCATCCATTTGTCCTGGGGAGCTGTATCCCCATACAGATCGGTCACATGGTGAGCCATAAAGCCCCGGCAGCCGTACATCTCCCGGGCTGTTTTTTCTCCGTTTTCCTTTACCTTCTCCAGCAGATCCATCAGGGGCAGATGACACTCGGAGAGATTCTGACTCTCGGCTCCCCAGTAGTTCATCTGGGCATTGATGTTCAAGGTATAGGAGCTGTTGCAGAAGGGAATGT
>CAZJYM010000033.1:9022-13310 GCA_964550245.1 uncultured Blautia sp.
ATGAAGTACTCTCTTTTGTATCTTGTCCCTTCCTTTTCGAAGTTTACATACCCCAGGCCCTGATCCAGCACAAGACCTCTGCGGTAGTGGATCCCCGGATCCGGATCCCGGGGAATATAGGAGGACAGGAGGGTGTCAAAGACTGCGTGGGAGTCCTTCTCAAAAAAGAGGATGTTCAGGTTTCCCAGGGGCTGATACATGGCGCTGGACTGGGGTGTTCCCGTGATGGCGTAAGAGGCCAGCTCCTCCGCCTCTTCGATCTGCTCCTTCAGGATGAGGGAGCGGATTTGGGAAAGATGATCCCTGCAGTCCGGATTGTTCCGGTCTCCGGCGCTGCCGGTCCATATGCTGTCTTCATTGAGTTGAATTCTCTCTACATTAACTCCGCCGAAGACCATGGCTCCCATACGTCCGTTCCCCAGGGGAAGGGCCTGACTCCAGAGGGCGGCGGGTTTCTCATACCAGAGTTCCATCCTGTTTCTCCTTTCATTTTTACTTTCTGAGGGCAGTCTAGCGCTTTTTTTCAATCCTGTATTGTAATTTTGCCCGGAATATTATAAATTTAAACAGAAAGATTCTGTACTGGCCTGAAGATGTAAAGGAGAAGTCCATGATCGCCAACCTGGAAGAATTCTGCCGCCTGTTTTACTCCATCACCTACATCCCCCTTACTCTCTACTCACCCTCCCGGGATTCCTGCTGTTATTTTCCAGCCCTGCTGGAAAACCTGCCCTTCCTGGGGTTTTACCGGAGTGGAAGCCTGCAGTTTTCCAAAAATCCGGACTACGTTCTCACCCCGGCGGAGAGTTTTATGGGCTTTGTGCAGTGCGCCTCCACCGGGGATGTGATCCTGGCCGGTCCTGTCCGGGAGATCCCGGTGACCCAGTCCAACCTGAAGGGCTTTCTCTCGGAGTGGACCGTCACACCGGAGAACAGGGAGGAGATTGAAAACCTGGTCAAGAGCATTCCCCACATGCTGACTTATCAGTTTCTGGAGGTGCTGGCCTTTTTTCACCTGTCCCTCAACGGGGAAACCCTGGACATCAACGGACATTTCCAGCTGGAGGAGCCCAAAACCATCCGCCGGATCTCTTCGGTTCACTCAGACGCCCTGGTAAACAGCAAGGAGAACCAGAACCTGCACAATGTCTACGAGTTTGAACAGAGCTTCTTTGGGGCCGTTCAGGCGGGAAATGTAAAAAAGGTGAGAGAGATGCTGGAATACCCGCCCTACCGGCTGAACACCGGAACGGTGGCTCAGACGCCATTGCGGCAGGCCCGTAACTTTTTTGTCTCCCTCATCACCCTTACCACCCGCAATGCCATCGCCGGGGGAATGGATACGGAACAGGCCTACGAGCTCAGTGACATCTACATTCAGGAGTGTGAAAAGCTGGAGGACATCGATGCCATTGCCAGGCTTCAGTTGACGGCAGTGGTGGACTTTACGGAGAGGGTGGGAAGAAGCAAGCTGCCCGGGGGAATGTCCCGGGAAGTGTTTGAATGCATCCAGTTCATCTCCCAGAACACCAATGCCCCCATTCAGGTGGGGGATGTGGCGGATCACATCGGGAGAAGCCGGACCTACATCTCGGGGAAGTTCAAGGAGGAACTGGGGTTTGACATCAGCCGCTTCATCATGCGCTGCAAACTGGAGGAGGCCAGAAGCCTGCTGGCTTACTCGGATCAGAGCTTAAGCGCCATCAGCAACTACCTGTGCTTTTCCAGCCAGTCCTATTTCCAGACCGTGTTTAAGAAACAGTACGGGATGACGCCACTGCAGTACAGAAACAGGTGCAGGGTTTCGGAGATGCCCTGAAGGGAAAGAGAAGAAGAGAAAAGGGAAGAGGAAGAAAAAGGGGAAAGAAAAAAAGAAAACAGGGAAATCAAAGAGGGAGAGACTCCGTCTCTCCCTCTTTGAATCTCCTCTATGAATTCCTTCTATGATTTAGCAGGATGACAGTGGAAACCTGTGTTCCTCATATAGTCGGCGGCAGATGGGATGAGGAGAGCCCATACCGTACAGGAGCCTTCGTCTATTAGCAGAGGACTGATCTCAATCCTTCCTCTGTACGGCTCTCGAAGAGCGTTTACCTGATGGTACAGAGATACCAGGTGTTCATCGGACAACTGAAAGGACTGGGAAAAGCCCTCAGTTGCCCGGCCCTGATCGCGAACCACCCCGAAGTGGACGGCTTCCAGCCCCAGGTTGGCTGCCTTTTCAACCACAGAAGCTGCCGTGTGACAGTTGATGTGGGAGATGGTCATGCGCCCAGGTGCGTTTCTGCAATCCTCTGTTACAAAGGTTTTCAATTCCCTAAAAGGCGGCATGACAGCTTCCCGATCCCCGGATTGCATCATGGGCTGATTCCATCTTCGTCTACGCTTATCTGGTAGTACTTTATATAGGAAGAGATTCTGCACAGAAATTCCTTCGTTAAGAGGATGCCGCTGGTTGCCAGCAGGATTTGAAACCCCAGATCATACGTATCATGGAGAATACCCACCGCCTCAGGATGAAGGAGAGGCTCTTCCTCCGCTGAGAGAGAGTTCTCTTATCCCTCTGCGGGAAAAAAGAGAAGACACTCTTTAATCTCCTCCCAGGAAAGCTGCCAGGTGTTTCACGGGGAGGATACGTTGCAGCAGTGGCGGCAGTGCAGGTTGCAGCGGGATGTGATTTCCAGATACGGCGTCTGTATGGTCCAGCTCATGGCTGATTCTCCAAATATGGAAAATCATTAGCATCTACAATGATAAAGACATCAAAGTGATCTTCCAAATTTGATAAAAAATAAAAGTATGAAGGAGATCATCTTATCTAACGTCCCTAATAAGCCATGGAGATTTTGGTATATTAAATTTTGCGTAATTTATTAATTCCATTAATAAATTCGGATCCATATTTTTTAATTAAATTTCCCAGAAAGAAAGCTCCAGCACCTAACTTTACTGTGGTTTTTATTAGTTTTGTTCCCTCTTCTATTTTTTTATAATCATCGCTGTTCAAATTCTGCTTCTGGAACCTTTTTCGTTCTGTCATTGCTTAACACCTCCAATAATTTTTCTCCGCTAACTTCGATGTCAATTAAGTCGTATTCCTGCGACTCCTCCATACAGTTTACACGTTCTGCTTCTACATATTCCGCTGCATGGTAGTATAACATATCGTTATTTGTATTATGAATATATTGAAGCGTATTTAGAGGAGAGAAATCAATCTGTTTAATATTTTGTTCTGCGATATCAAAAATATTTTGAGCAGCTTCCAGTTCACCGAAAATTGCATATGATGAAGCGATCATTTGTGTTGCCTGAAGGAAAAGGCTATAGTATTCTTGTATGTTGTTGAACTCTTTATCTTTTTGCTGCAAATATCCAGAATGTTTAAGCTCCAACAAAAATATTTTCAATTTTTGTTCAGGAATCGGATCAAAATTTGCCACCAATGTTTTTAATGTTTGAAGCAATTGATTTTGAGCAATGAGCAGGTTACTCCTTCCCTGTTCAATACCAGCTGCCTTGTTCTCCGAAGAAGAATGCAAAGATAAAAGTATTTGGTAACGCCCGGCATTTAATAAGCCGATCCTGTCGTCTTTCTGTCCCTGCTCAATACGTTCAACAGCTTTACAAGTTTGTTCCATAATCTCTGCGAGATTATTTATCTGTTGCTGCATATAAATATTATGATAACTGACAGCAATACTTTCAAATGGATTCCCGTGAACTATTTCTTCTTCTTTTACCGGGAGGTTACCAACGAACTGCCTTTTCCCTGAATCCAGTTTTTTATACAAAGTTGGCCACATAACACCTGTTTTCAAATTTTGATTCATAAAGACATCGCCTGATTGATAGGCATCCTGATGCTTTATGGGAATTTGTACCACATATTCCACTGTTTTTTCAACATGGGATAATGCATCGGCCATATTAACATATTGCAACAGGTTAGCAATAATACCATCAAAATTTAAGCCATCAGTTTCAGAATTAATGTGCAGTATTTTCGCATTTGTAAGATTGGTTTTTTCTGATTGCTTTTGAACGATTTCAGCGTTATCTTTTGCAATATCAATGTTATTCTTTCCATCACTCATATTAGTATTAACCTCAAATTGTCTTCCACTTATAACAGAACGTTCCCGAGTGTGCATGAAGTATCATTTTGGCAGTAGAGGCCAGGTGGAGAAAGAGTTATCTGTATATTACCCGATCAGGAATTCGTCGTCAAGCACATTTCAGACAATATAAGTTGTCTAAGCTTGAAATTCTGATTTCATAATCGCCC
>CAZJYM010000033.1:13410-18540 GCA_964550245.1 uncultured Blautia sp.
GCTCCGTACAGGCAGCGGCCTCTCTTGCGGATGATGGTGAAATGGCCTGCCAGGTCTTTATCCGTTCCCCGCATCTTCTGAAGATAATCAGCGGGATTTTTCCGGTACCAGTCCAGATGGGTAATCGAGAAATGCAGTTCAAAGGGCGTGGGATACACAAAGGGACTGCAGACATCCGCCGTTACGATGCTCATCTCGATTCCCTTTGCCGGACCGAGGGCATTTTGGTCCACGACCATCTCCATGTATGCTTTTCTGACGGTGTCCGGCAGCGGGTTATTAACGACAACGATCAGATCCACATCGCTCTTTTCCGGATTAAAACAGCCCATCGCAGCGGAGCCATGTAAATAGATGCCAACCAGATCGTTGCCGAGTATGTCCTTTGAACCCTCCACAAACCTGGTTAGCAGTTCATCGATGTCAATCATGACAGTCACCTTCGAAAATAAAAAAGGAGAGACGAAGTCTCTCCAGGCATAAAAAAATGCAGGAGATGGGACTTGAACCCACACGATCTTGCGACCACAGGCACCTGAAGCCTGCGCGTCTGCCAATTCCGCCACTCCTGCATGACAGCCATTTCCTGACTGCCTGTACATCTTACCCCAATCCTGAAAAAAAGTCAAGAGGGAAAAGAAAAGACTTCAGGAAAAATTTTCGAGAATTTCCAGATAATTTTCCCAATTCTTCATCCCGGGAATTTTTTGTTGAATCGCAGGGTCTCCTGTGATACAATCTTGAAGATTTATGGAGTGTACTATGCATGTGGGGGAGGAAAAAGGGCCGGAGGCCCTTTTTCCATGGAATTCCCTCACCGGGAGAAGAAAGGGAAAGCATATGAAAGCATTTCTGATATTGGAGGACGGCCATGTGTTTCAGGGAACCAGCATCGGATCCCCCCGGGAGGTGGTGAGTGAAATCGTCTTTAACACCTCCATGACCGGTTATCTGGAGGTGATGACCGATCCCTCCTATGCGGGGCAGGCTGTGTGCATGACCTACCCTCTTATAGGAAACTACGGGATCTGTTATGAGGACCAGGAGTCAGACCGGCCCTGGCTGGACGGTTTCATTGTCCGGGAGCTTTCCAGGCTCCCCAGCAACTTCCGCAGTGAGGACACGGCGGCTCACTTTCTGTCTCAGTATGACATTCCCGGCATTGCCGGTATCGATACCCGTTCCCTTACCAGAATCCTCCGTGAAAAAGGTACCATGAACGGCATGATCACCACCAGGGAGGATTACTCCCTGGAGGAGGTTCTTCCCAGACTGAAAGCCTACACAACCGGCAAGGTGGTGGAAAAGGTCACCTGCCGGGAAAAGACCGTGCTGGAGGGAAATGGTCCCCGGGTTGCCCTGCTGGACCTGGGAGCCAAGAGAAACATTGCCCGTTCTTTACATATGAGAGGATGCCGGGTTACCATTTATCCCGCCTTTACCTCAGCCCGGGAGATCCTGGAAGATCAGCCCGACGGCATCATGCTCAGCAACGGCCCCGGGGATCCCAAGGAGTGCGGTCCCATTATAGCTGAAATTAAAAAGCTTTATGAGTCGGGAATTCCCATCTTCGCCATCTGCCTGGGGCATCAATTGATGGCTCTGGCCATGGGGGGAGATACCTACCATATGAAGTACGGCCACAGAGGGGGCAACCATCCGGTGAAGGATCTGGAAAGCGGCATGGTGTACATCTCCTCCCAGAACCACGGATACGTGGTGGATTCCACGGCCCTGGAGGAGAAGGGCATTGCCCGTCCCAGCTTTGTAAACGTCAATGACGGCACCAACGAGGGCATGATCTATCTGGAAAAACCCGTGTTTACCGTGCAGTTTCATCCGGAAGCCTGTCCCGGTCCCCGGGACTCCGGGGATCTCTTTGACCGGTTTATGGGAATGATGGGAGGGAAAGCATATGCCTAAGAATAAGGACATCCGGAAGGTACTGGTCATCGGCTCCGGTCCCATCATCATCGGACAGGCGGCCGAGTTTGACTATGCCGGCACCCAGGCCTGCCGCTCCTTAAAGGAGGAGGGCATGGAGGTGGTGCTTTTAAACTCCAATCCCGCCACCATCATGACGGATAAGGACATTGCGGACAGAGTGTACATCGAACCACTTACCGTAGAGGTGGTGGAACAGCTGATCCAGAAGGAACACCCCGACAGCATTCTCCCCACTCTGGGAGGACAGGCGGGTTTAAACCTGGCCATGGAGCTGGCGGAGCGGGGATTTCTGGAAAAAAACCATGTGCGGCTCATCGGCACCACCGCAGAAACCATCAAGAAGGCGGAGGACCGGCAGGCCTTTAAGGACACCATGGAAAAGATCGGGGAGCCGGTAGCCGCCTCCCAGGTGGTCACCTCCGTGGAGGAGGGCCTGGCTTTCACCCATACCATCGGCTACCCGGTGGTACTGCGTCCCGCCTACACCCTGGGAGGCAGCGGAGGCGGCATCGCCTCCAACGAGATGGAGCTGCGGGAGATCCTGGAAAACGGCCTGCGTCTCTCCCGGGTGGGAGAGGTGCTGGTGGAGCGCTGCATTGCCGGCTGGAAGGAAATCGAGTATGAGGTGATGCGGGACAGCGCCGGCAACTGCATCACCGTCTGCAACATGGAAAACATCGATCCCGTAGGGGTTCACACCGGGGATTCCATCGTGGTGGCTCCCTCCCAGACACTGGGAGACAAGGAGTACCAGATGCTGCGGACCTCCGCCTTAAACATCATCCGGGAACTGGGAATCACCGGAGGCTGCAACGTACAGTTTGCCCTTCATCCCGAGAGCTTTGAGTACTGTGTGATCGAGGTAAACCCCAGGGTAAGCCGTTCCTCCGCTCTGGCCAGCAAGGCCACCGGCTACCCCATCGCCCGGGTTGCGGCCAAGATCGCCTTGGGCTACACCCTGGATGAGATCCCCAACGCCATCACCGGCAAGACCTATGCCAGCTTTGAACCCATGCTGGACTACTGTGTGGTGAAGATTCCCCGTCTGCCCTTTGACAAGTTCATCACGGCCAAGAGAACCCTGACCACCCAGATGAAGGCCACGGGAGAGGTGATGAGCATCTGCCACAACTTTGAGGGAGCCTTGATGAAGGCCATCCGTTCCCTGGAGCAGCATGTGGACAGCCTCCTCTCCTACGATTTCTCCTGTCTGGATGAGGATGACCTTCTGGAAGAGCTGGAGATCGTGGACGACCGCAGGATCTGGCGGATTGCGGAGGCCGTAAGAAGGGGCATTCCCGGGGAAAAGATCCATGAGCTGACAAAGATTGATCTGTGGTTTATCGATAAAATCGCCATCCTGGTGGAGATGGAACAGGCCTTAAAGGAGCAGGAGCTTACAAAAGAACTGCTTCTGGAGGCCAAGAGACTGGAATTCCCCGACGAGGTGATTGCCCGTCTTACCGGAAAGACGGAGCAGGAGATTAAGGACCTGCGAAACGGGTACGGGATCCGGGCCGCCTACAAGATGGTGGATACCTGCGCGGCGGAGTTTGCCGCTGCCACTCCCTACTACTACTCGGTGTACGGGGATGAAAACACGGAAAACGAGGCCGTGGCCAGTGGAGACCGGAAAAAGGTGCTGGTTTTGGGATCCGGTCCCATCCGCATCGGGCAGGGCATCGAGTTTGACTTCTGCAGCGTCCACTGTACCTGGGCCTTCTCCAAAGCGGGCTATGAGACCATCATCATCAACAACAACCCGGAGACGGTGAGCACCGACTTTGACATTGCCGACAAGCTGTACTTTGAACCATTGACTCCCGAGGATGTGGAGAACGTGGTGAACCTGGAAAAGCCGGACGGAGCCGTGGTTCAGTTCGGAGGCCAGACCGCCATCAAGCTGACGGAAGCCCTGATGAAGATGGGGGTGAAGATCCTGGGCACCTCCGCGGAGGACGTGGATGCCGCTGAGGACCGGGAACTCTTTGACCGGATCCTGGAGCAGTGTCAGATCCCCCGGCCCAAGGGACATACGGTCTATACCGCCCAGGAAGCCAAAGAGGCGGCGGCAGATCTGGGATACCCGGTTCTGGTTCGTCCCTCCTATGTGCTGGGAGGCCAGGGCATGCGCATCGCCGTCAGCGATGAGGATGTGGAGGAATATATCGGGGTGATCAACCAGATCGCCCAGGAACACCCCATCCTGGTGGACAAGTACCTCATGGGCAAGGAGATCGAGGTGGATGCGGTGTGCGACGGACAGGACATCCTGATTCCCGGCATCATGGAGCATATCGAACGGGCCGGGATCCACTCCGGGGACAGCATCTCCGTCTACCCTGCCAGAACCATCAGCCAGCAGGCCAAAGACACCATTGTGGAGTATACGGCCCGCCTTTCCAGGGCTCTCCATGTGGTGGGACTCATCAACATTCAGTTTATTGTCTGTGATGAGAAGGTATATGTGATCGAGGTCAATCCCCGGTCCAGCCGTACCGTTCCCTACATCAGCAAGGTGACGGGGATCCCCATTGTTCCCCTGGCCACGCAGGTGATCCTGGGACACACCCTTCGGGAGCTGGGATACGAGCCCGGTCTTCAAAAGGAAGCCAAGTACTACGCCATCAAGATGCCCGTGTTCTCCTTTGAGAAGATCCGGGGAGCAGACATCTCCCTGGGACCGGAGATGAAGTCCACGGGAGAGTGTCTGGGTATTGCCGAGACCTTTAATGAAGCCCTTTACAAGGCTTTCCTGGGAGCCGGTATCCGGCTGCCCAAATATAAAAACATGATCATCACCGTCCGGGATGAGGATCAGGATGAGATCATCCCCATCGCCAGAAGGTTCCAGGCCCTGGGATACCGCATCTATGCCACCCGGGGAACCGCCCGGGCCTTAAAGTACAACGGGATCCCCGCCATCCGCACCAACAAGCTGGAGCAGCCTTCCCCCAACCTGCTGGACCTGATCCTGGGCCACCGCATCGATGTGGTCATCGACACCCCGCCTCAGGGCATCGAACACCAGAAGGACGGCTTTCTGATCCGCAGATACGCCATTGAGACGGGCGTGAACGTGCTCACCTCCCTGGATACGGCCAGAGCTCTGGCCACCAGTCTGGAGAACACGGATCTGAACCGGCTGACGCTGATTGACATTGCAACCATTGACAGGAGATA
>CAZJYM010000034.1:0-4348 GCA_964550245.1 uncultured Blautia sp.
TACAGCGCTCTCATAGCATGACTTTCTGCTTCCCCGCCCTTTTCCTTACCTCTGCCAACTTCCAGGGGCGGCCCTTTAAGGCTTTCCCTGGAAGTGGATGGGGCTTTTGCCTGCTTTGCCTGGAGTATCTGGAAACCGTAGGAGATGAGCGCTTGCAACGGAGTACGGGCTGAGCTTAGGTTGCCCCATGTGTTCAGTATAGCAGAAGTATTTTTACATTGCAAGATATTTTTGAAAATTTTTCACGCCAAACTGCGTTGTCAAATCCCGTTATCTTCATTTGGCTCGTAAAGCTCTGTTGTGATGGTGAACTGGCTATCTCCCTCAGCCAGTATGCTGCCGTCCACTCCCTGAATGGTGACGGTCTTTCCCTGGGAATCCAGGATTTTTCCGCTCCCATAAAGCCTGGTAAGTGTGCTGTCACCCTCCACAATCCAGGTGGAGTCTTCACTCAGAGTAAGGGTACAGGTGCCATCTCCTCCCTCTCCCGCATGAGTTTCGTCATCGATGATGGAGCCGGTAAGGGTGCTGCCGTCCTGTAACGTCAGGGAAAGGCTGCTGATGCTGTCCCAGATCACATCTCCTTCCATCTTTTGGGATATGGCAGTGAAAGTACAGTCGGCACCGTTTGCTCCCGGTGTTCCCCAGCCTCTCTTATTGGAATTGCCCGTGCATTTCAGGAAGAAGTCGTTATCCGGAGAACACTTGATGTCCACATCCTGAAGGACGAAGGTGCTCTCCGTGTTGGTGGTATAAAACATGCCGCCCCCGTTGGCAGTCAGCTGTCCGCCTTCCATCGCAAAGGTGCTGTTTCCGATCTGGGAATCCCCGGACATGCTCTGGTAGAGTATTACATTCCAGGTGCAGTCATTCTGGGGATCATCCTTCATGGATCCGGAGAGGGTGACATCAGAAAGCTTCAGGGAATTAAAGCCCTCGATGCAGACGGCTTCCGATCCTTCGGAGGAGAGAACCGCATCGCTTACCTGGATGTCGGCCGTACAGTAGACGGCGGGGGAACCGGTTCCCTTAGAGGTATAGGATCCTCCTGTAACCACCATGGTTCCCCCGCCCCGGTCGCTGCGGATGGCGGCGGAGGATTCTCCGCTTGTGGTGACTTCCAGGTTTTCTGCATGGAGGGTGCCTCCCCCTGCCACATGGATTCCTCCTGATGCATTCCCTGCGGTGGTGATCACGCTGTCGCTCACCTGGGCGGTTCCCTCTCCCAGGGCGAAGACGCCGGCTCCGCCGGAGGCATCTGTGGTGATGGTGCTTCCTGTGACGGTTACGGTTCCTTCAGTGACCAGAAGAGCGGATCCCACCCCGTAAAAGCTGGCGGAATCTCCACCCGTGCTCTCATCCGAAGTCCTCTCAATGGAGACATCCTCCAGAGTCACCTGTGCACCCCCGTCTACAAGGACTGCGTTTTCATCCTTACCGGTGGAGGTGAGGGTTTCACCGGAAAGGGTGCGGTCCTCACTGACGGTGAGAACGGCATCGTAGTGATCCACACCCTGAGACATGCCTCCCGGGCCTCCTTCCGGTTTTTCAGGAGGCATGCCGCCTTCCGGGGGCTTTTCGGGAGGCGCTCCCTGGGGAGCACCCCCTGGTCCGGGAGGCGCTGCGGCCAGGACAGAGCAGGCGGTGAGGATGAGAGCCATACCTATTATAATAGAAGCAATTTTTTTCTTCATCTGAAATTCTCCTTAGAAATCCCAGCTTCGCAGGGATTCATACAGACTGGAATTCCCGGCTTTGATCAGCTTTCGAAGCACATGGAACACCAGCTTTTTCTCCTGGGTGCTTACCGGGGCGTGAATGATGTTTCGGAAACCATCCCGTGTGAGTTTTTCCGGCAGTTCGGTGGTGCGCACCGCTCCGGTACCCTCCAGGATTCCAAAGATGACATCGACAAATTCGCGGCGTTCCTGGACGGACATCTCATCGAGCCATTCCCGCAGGGCTCTGTCGGCGATGAGACTGGATCCGTTTCGCTTATCCGCGGGTACAAACCGGTTTCCCAGTACCTGCCAGAACAGGGCATCGTGCTGCAGAAGGCCCATTCCCTTGCTCTCTACCACCTGATAGTCCTCCCCGTGTTCCAGAAGCATGCCCACGATGGAGGATTCGGGGACGATGGTGATGATCCGGTCCCGGATAGACTGGTAGCTCTCCATGCTCTGAAGATCAAAACAAAAGCCGGGACCGTCGAAATTGTAGACGGCTTCCAGGTTTTTCATTCTCTCCTCCGCGGCAAAGAGGGCGGCATACACCGCCAGGTTTCCCCCTTTGGAGTGTCCGCAGATCCAGATCCGGGTGTTTTTGGGGGCCTCTTCCAGGTAGGAGAGAGCGGCCTGCTGGACGGGGACCTGTTCGGAGAAAGCCAGGTAGAAGTCTTCCTTCCAGCCGGCGATGGAATCATCGGTTCCCCGGAAGGCGATCACCGAGAGTTCGCCCTCGGCATCCTGCAGGATAAAAGTAACGGCTGCAAACTGCATCTCCTGCTTCTGTCCCTCTTCAGAGGTTTCCAGGTTCTGCCTTTCCAGAAAGCGGGAGACTTTCACACCCGCAAAACGCTTGACGGCTCCGGCCCGGTGCAAAAGCCAGGCAGAGGTGAGAACGGGGTTGATGGTTGTGTTCAGGTTGACTTCCTGGAGGGGACCGTATACCTCTTCATGGAGAGCGTCCAGCTCTTCAAGAGTCATTCCCTCCCGGATCCGGTCCCCCAGATCCTCGAAGCGGTAGTAGATCAGCCAGGAAAAGATCAGGGCATCCACCTCATTGGGAGGAGAAGCCGCAAAGGACAGGTCTCCTCTCCAGTCCAGGTAATCCAAAATGTTCATGTTTTGCCTCCTTCCGGGGTTTGTGGGTTTATTTCATGTCTTCTCTTAATATAGCAGAAAAATTCCCGGTTGAAAACAGCAAAAGAAAGCTTACGGCCTCCCCGGTTGACACTGAAGTTTACTTCGGGTATAATGAAAGTGCGATAAGAAAAGCAGGGGTCCTCCCCTGCTTTTCTGTGCGTCCCATTTCTGTGATGGGAGAAAAGAGAGAAAGAGGGAGACTTCATGCAGAAAAGTAAGGAAATATCGCAGTATGATCAGATGACCGCCACACCCATTCCTCAGTTGATCATCACCTTATCCATCCCCAGCATCATCTCCATGCTGGTCAACAACATCTACAACCTGGTGGATACGGCCTTTGTGGGAAGACTGGGAACCAGCGCCAGCGGGGCAGTGGGGGTGGTTTTCGGATTCATGGCCATCATTCAGGCCTTTGGATTCATGTTCGGGCAGGGATCCGGCAGCATTCTCTCCAGAGCTCTGGGAGGGAAGGATGAGGAAGCCGCCACGGTTCATGCCTCCGCCGGCTTTTTCGGGGCCATGCTCTGCGGGCTTATCATCACCGGGATCGGCTTCTGGAAACTGGACGGGGTGATCATGCTGCTGGGAAGCACGAAGACCATTGCTCCCTATGCCAGAACCTACATCATCTACATTCTGGCTGCTGCCCCCTTCATGTGCAGCAGCCTGGCCCTGAACAACGTGCTTCGTTACGAGGGAAAAGCCTCCCTGGGAATGATCGGTCTGATGACCGGAGCCATCTTAAACATGGCCGGGGATCCCATCCTGATGTTCGGCCTGCACATGGGCATTGCCGGAGCCGGACTCTCCACGGCCCTCAGCCAGGTGATCAGTTGGGCAATACTGGTGTACATGTTTCTCTCCGGGAGAACGGAGAGTAAGCTAAGCCTTAAAAAGGCTGTTTCCGCCGGACCGGCGGTGATGGGAAACATTATGGCCACCGGCTTTCCCAGTCTTTTGCGTCAGGGACTGAACAGCCTCAATACGGTGCTGTTAAATTCCCGCTGCGGCGTCTACGGGGATGCGGCGGTGGCGGCCATGAGCATCGTCTCCCGGCTGATCTTCTTCGCCTTTTCCGTGGCGTTGGGCATCGGGCAGGGATTTCAGCCCGTATCCGCCTTTAACTACGGGGCGGGGAAGTATTCCCGGATCCGTCAGGGATTCCGCTTTACCGTGCTGGCCGCGGAAGCCATCATGGTGGTGGGCTGCGGGATTCTTTTGATCTTTTCCGACAGCCTCATCGGCCTTTTCCGGGATGATCCGGAAGTGATCGCCGTGGGGACCAGGGCCCTGCGGCTGCAGGCCGTGGCTCACCTGCTTCTTCCCGTATGCATGACCACCGAGATGCTCTACCAGAGCACGGGAAGAAGGCTGGGGGCTTCCTTCCTCTCCGCCCTTCGAAACGGACTGCTTTTCATTCCCCTGCTTCTGATTCTCTCCAACGTGCGGGGACTGGCCGGGATCCAGGAGGCCCAGCCCTT
>CAZJYM010000034.1:4448-12311 GCA_964550245.1 uncultured Blautia sp.
AAAGCTGCCCAAAGAGGACAGGGCCTGACACCCGGTCCTTACAGGTGTAATTTTTGTGTGATATATGATTACAGCGTCGAAAGCCTTCTCCCACGGTGTGCTCGCACGCCAGTGGGAGAAAGGCTTATCGACGCGCCCCAACATGAGGAAGAAGTGGGGTTGGGGCCCCATGGATTCCGAATGTTGGAAGGACTAGCAATGAAAACAATCCGTAATCTCTTTTAAATCATTTTGGAGAAAGGTGAAAAGAGTTTGAAGGAAATTCAGGAAGAAAAGGTACTGGAGCTTGCCCTGGAGGCGGGCCATGTGCTGCTGGAAAACGGAGCGGAGATCTTCCGGGTGGAGGAGACCATGGAGCGGATCTGTCAGTACTACGGGGTGCGCTCCCAGAATGCCTTTGTGGTCAGCAACGGGATTTTCCTCACTGCCGGGGACAGCCGGGAGAGTTCCTTTGCCAGAGTGCGCCAGGTTCTGGTGGGACGCACCAACCTGGCCAAAGTGACGGCGGTCAATCAGCTGTCCCGGGAGATTGCGGAAGGGCGGTACACCCCGGAGGAGGCCATGAAGGTACTCTCCCACATCCGCCAGATGCCCGAAAAGAAAAAGACGGTGAAGATTCTGGCCTCCGGGGTGTGCAGCGGTGCTTTCTGCTGCCTTCTGGGAGGAAATATCCCCGACAGCCTCGTGGCCTTTGCGGCCGGAATCCTTCTATATATTTACGTGCTGGAGGTGGCGCCGCATCTTTCCAGGATCGTGGGCACCATCGGGGGCAGCGCATTTGTCACCCTGATCTGCGGGGCGGCCCATCTGTTGGGGATCGGTCCCCACATGAACTCCATGATCATCGGCTCCATCATGCCCCTGATCCCCGGGGTGCCCTTTACCAACGGAATCCGGGATATAGCCAATGAGGACTATCTCTCCGGCTTTGTGCGCATGCTGGATGCCATGCTGGTGTTTTTTTGCATCGCCGTCGGTGTTGGAGCGGGAATCGCTCTGCTTGGTGTCTTTGCGGGAGGGGAGCTGTTATGATTCAAAGTGTATTTTTTGCGGTGGTGGGCACCATAGCCCTTTCCGTGCTGGTGGGAGTCCCTTCCGTCTACTATCCCTACTGCGGTCTCATAGGAGGAGTGGGCTGGCTGGTATACAGCCTGGCCTCCGGCCCCGGAGGAGCGGGCATCGGCTTTTCTACCCTGGCCGCCACCATGACGGTGCTCTTTCTCTCCCGGTTTGTGGCCATCTGGAAGCGCTGTCCGGTGACCGTATTCCTCATCGCCGGCATCTTTCCTCTGGTTCCGGGAGCCGGGATCTACTGGACCGTCTACTACATGGTCACCAACCAGATGGATCTGGCGGCCTCGACCGGATATGATGCGGCCATAACCGTGATGGCCATTGTGCTGGGAATCATCTTTGTCTTTGAGATTCCCCAGGGATTTTTCCTGCGGATCTTAAAGAGGGATTCGGGATGAGGACACAGGGGGTCATATTGAAAAAAGCGCGAAGAAATGCTATAATGCGGGAAAAGATCAAAGGAGGAAGTCTGGATGAGTAAGGTATATATTTTTCTGGCGGACGGCTTTGAGGATGTGGAAGGCCTGACGGTTGTGGATCTGATGCGCAGGGCCGATGTGGATCTGGAGACGGTTTCCATCAAGGAGACCACAGCGGTTACCACCGCCAGAGGGGTTCCCATTGTCACGGACCGGATCTTTTCCGGCACGGACTTTTCCGACGGGGACATGCTGGTGCTTCCCGGGGGAATGCCGGGAACCCGGTATCTGGCGGCTTATGAGCCCCTGGGAGAACTCTTAAAGCAGTATTATAAGGAAGGAAAACTGGTGGCAGCCATCTGTGCGGCTCCCAGTGTGCTGGCCTCCCTGGGAATCCTGGAAGGAAAGAGGGCCACTTCCCATCCCTCCTTTATTGACAAACTGGGAGGAGCCCTGACCTGTGAGGATCCGGTGGTCATCGACGGCAACGTGATCACCAGCCGGGGAATGGGTACGGCCATTGACTTCGGACTTTGCCTGGTATCTCTTCTGGCGGGACAGGAAAAGGCGGATGAGATCGCCAATGCCATTGTTTACAGGCGGTAAGAGCAGGTTTTGGAGCATAAAATCCCCGCTTCATGGAAAAAATACTGGCGTTTTTTTAATACCTGTGTTATACTACGTTAATGACTGCAATTTCATCTTTATAATAGGAAACGGGATAGATGGGTAGCGAAAAGACCTGATGACGAAGGAGGAACAGGAGAGACATGAGCGTAGAAGTTGAAATGCTGGAAGGGAATATGGCCAGACTGACCATCCAGATTCCCGTGGAAGACGTGGAAAAAGCGATGGATAAAGTATACACCAAAATGAGGAGAAACATTTCGGTTCCCGGATTCCGCAAGGGAAGGGCGCCCAGAAAGATCGTAGAGAGAATGTACGGGCCTGCCATCTTTCTGGACGATGCCGTTCAGGAGCTGGTTCCCAAATACTATGAGGATTCCCTGGATGAGGTGGATTTGGAAGTGACTTCTTCCCCCGAGCTGGAAGTGACCAGCGCCAATCCGGGCGAGCCCCTGGTCTTTACCGCCACGGTGGCCGTAATGCCGGATGTAGAGCTGGGACAGTATAAGGGTGTGGAAGTGGCCCGGGTTGACGCCACTATAAGCGAGGAGCTGGTGGATCAGGAAATCAGCCGGGAGCGGGAATTAAATGGCCGTATCCTTCCCGTGGAGGACCGTCCTTCCCAGATGGGAGATATCGTGACACTGGATTTTGAGGGATTTATGGACGGAGTTCCCTTCGAAAACGGAAAGGCCGAGAATTATTCCCTTACACTGGGATCCGGAACCTTCATAGCCGGGTTTGAGGATCAGCTGGTGGGATATTCCGCCGGAGATCACCCGGAAGTTCATGTCACCTTCCCCGAGGATTACGGCAGTGAGGAACTGGCCGGAAAGGAAGCCGTTTTCCAGTGCGAGATCAAGAAGGTGGAAATCAAGGAGCTTCCGGATCTGGATGACGACTTCGCGCAGGATGTTTCCGAGTTTGAAACCATGGTGGAATACAGGGACAGCGTTCGTACCCGCCTGGAAGAAGCCAAAATGAAGGAAGTGCGCCAGCAGATCGAGGAGGAAGTGCTCACCAAGCTGGTGGAAGAGTGCCAGATGGATATCCCGGATGCCATGGTGAAGACCCAGACCGAACAGATCATGCAGGACATGTCCAATGACCTGAAGGCACAGGGATACACCCTGGAGCAGTATGCGGCCATGAGCGGCCTGACCCCTGACAACATGAAGGAAATGATGAAAGGCCGGGCCGAGAACGAGATCCGGGTCAGACTGATCCTGGAAAAGATTGCGGAAGTGGAAAACCTGACACCCACCGAAGAGGAAGTGGAAGCCAGGACCGCCGAGATGGCGGCCGCTGCCCATATGGATGTGGAGAAATATAAGGAAAGCCTGACAAAGAAGCAGAGCGAGCTGATCGTGAGGGAACTCGCCGTGGAGATGGCGGAAGACCTCATCGTGGATGAAGCGGTACAGGTGTGATTCCCATCCCGGCGGATGGAGAGCAAAAGGGAGGCTTGAAATATGAGTTTGGTACCATATGTGATTGAGCAGACCAGCAGAGGGGAGAGAAGCTACGACATCTATTCCCGGCTTCTCAAGGACCGGATCATTTTTCTGGGGGAAGAGGTCAATGACGTGAGCGCCAGCATTGTGGTGGCCCAGCTTCTCTTCCTGGAAGCAGAGGATCCGGGAAAGGACATCCAGCTGTACATCAACAGCCCCGGAGGCTCCGTGACCGCCGGCATGGCCATTTATGACACCATGAAGTATATCAAATGCGATGTGTCCACCATCTGCCTGGGCATGGCGGCCAGCATGGGCGCCTTCCTTCTGGCGGGGGGAGCCAAAGGCAAACGGTATGCCCTTCCCCATGCCACCATCATGATTCATCAGCCTTCCGGCGGAGCCCAGGGCCAGGCCACGGAGATTCAGATCGTGGCGGAGCAGATCGCTGCCACCAAGAAGCTCTTAAACGAGATCCTCTCGGAGAATACGGGCCAGCCCCTGGAAGTGGTGGAAAGAGACACGGACCGGGATCACTACATGACCGCCGAGGAAGCGAAGGCCTACGGGCTCATCGACGGCGTGGTCATGCATAAATAGTTCTCAGACGTTTGTTATACATGAGATACGAAGGTAAGACTCCTGTATACAGGAGTCTTGTCTTGTGTTCTGCAAGTGACAGGATCAGAAAGGATAAGAGGAATATCCATGGCAGACAAAATTAGAGAAGGTAAAGTGAGATGCTCATTTTGTCACAAGTCGGAGGATCAGGTGAGAAAGCTGATCGCCGGCCCGGACGGGGCTTTTATCTGTGACGAATGCATCGGCATCTGTTCGGAAATTCTGGAGGAGGAATTCGGAGGCTACGGAAGGTCTTCCGCCTACGATTTTGAGATCAATCTCCTCAAGCCGGAAGAGATCCACGCCGTTCTGGACGATTACGTGATCGGACAGGAGGAGGCGAAGAAGGCGCTCTCCGTGGCTGTATACAATCATTACAAACGTGTCATGGCTTCCAGAAACCTGGATGTGGAACTGCAGAAGAGCAACATTCTCATGCTGGGTCCCACCGGATGCGGGAAGACCCTTCTGGCCCAGACCCTGGCCCGGATGCTCAACGTGCCCTTTGCCATTGCCGATGCCACCACCCTGACGGAGGCCGGCTACGTGGGCGAGGACGTGGAGAACATTCTTCTGCGGCTCATTCAGGCCGCGGACTATGATATCGAGAGAGCCCAGTACGGGATTATCTATATTGACGAGATCGACAAGATCACCCGGAAGTCTGAAAACGCCTCCATCACCCGGGATGTATCCGGGGAGGGCGTACAGCAGGCCCTTCTGAAGATCCTGGAGGGCACCGTTTCCAACGTGCCGCCCCAGGGGGGACGGAAACATCCCCATCAGGAGTTTATTCAGATCGACACCACCAACATCCTCTTCATCTGCGGCGGCGCCTTTGACGGCATCGAAAAGATCATCGAGGCCAGAAAGGACACCAAGGCCATCGGCTTCGGGGCGGACGTCTCCACCCGGGAAGAGCGCAACGTGGGTGAGATCCTCAAAGACGTGATGCCCGAGGACTTTGTCCGCTTTGGACTGATCCCCGAGTTTATCGGCCGGGTGCCGGTGGTGGTAACCCTGGATGCCCTGGATGAAAACGCCCTGCTGCGGATCCTGCGGGAGCCCAAGAATTCACTCACCCGCCAGTACCGGAAGCTCTTCGAGATGGACGGGGTGGAGCTGGAATTCCAGGACGACGCCCTGCAGGTGGTAGCCAGAAAGTCCCTGGAGAGAAAGACCGGGGCCAGAGGGCTGCGGGCCATCATGGAGGAATCCCTGATGGATATCATGTACCGGACTCCTTCGGATCCCACCATCCGCAAGTGCGTGATCACCCGTGATTTCCTGGAGGGCAAGGGAGAGCCGGAGATTGAACACGGGGAGCTTCCCATGTCTGCGGCCAGGAGAAATCCCCGGACCAGAAAGAAAGGAAAACCCGAAACAGCGTAGGGAGGGATGGATAGAAGAATGAAGAATCAGGATGGTTTGCTTCCCGTGGTTCCGCTGCGGGGGACAGCGATTCTTCCAGGTATGATTGTCCATTTTGATGTGAGCAGAGAACGTTCCGTGAAGGCGGTGGAGGCCGCCATGCTTGTTGACCAGCAGGTTTTTCTGGTTACCCAGAAGAATCCGGGGATGGAGACCCCCGCCCTCACGGATCTGTACCAGATCGGGACGATCGCATATATTAAACAGGTTGTGAAAACCCCCCAGAACATGCTCCGGGTTCTGGTGGAGGGGCAGGAGAGGGCGGAACTGATGAGTCTCACGTCAGAGTCCCCCTACCTGAAGGCTGAGGTGGCCCTCTTTGAAAAGGAGGACACCTCCCTGATGGATCCGGCCCTGCTGGAAGCCATGTACAGAAGCATCCGGGATCTGTTTCACCGCTACTGCATGGAGAGCGGAAAGATCAGCCGGGAGCTGGTGACCCAGATCCTGGGCATCAAGGATGTGGAGGAACTGATCAGCCAGGTGTCCGTAAACCTGCCTCTCTCCTACCAGAACAGGCAGAAGATCCTGGAGGCGGTGACGCTGGAGGAACAGTACGAGGTTCTGGGGGCCATTCTCACCAATGAGATTCAGGTTTTGCAGATCAACCGGGATCTTCAGAAAAGACTGAAGACACGGGTTGATAAAAATCAGAGAGAATACATTCTGCGGGAGCAGATGAAGATGATCCGGGAGGAGCTGGGGGAGGAGGGTACCGACAACCTGGACGAATACCGGAAAAAGCTGAAGGAGCTGAAGGCCTCCGATGAGGTGAAGGAGCGCATCGGCAAGGAGATCGACCGCCTGAGAAACCTGCACGGAAATCCTTCCGAGAGCTCCGTGGTCACCGGATACATCGAGACACTGCTGGCTCTTCCCTGGGACAACCGCTCGGAGGACTCCCAGGACTTGAAGGAGGCCGAGCGGATCCTGGAGGAAGCCCACTACGGATTGAAAGACGTGAAGGAACGGGTGATGGAGTTCCTGGCGGTGAGGAAGCTCACCCACGGGGGCAAGAGTCCCATCCTCTGCCTGGTGGGACCTCCCGGAACGGGAAAGACCTCCGTGGCCAAGTCCATCGCCGATGCCCTGCACAAGAAATATGTGCGCATCTGTCTGGGCGGCGTCCGGGATGAGGCCGAGATCCGGGGACACAGAAAGACCTATGTGGGAGCCATGCCGGGAAGGATCACCGCCGCACTGATGCAGGCGGGCGTATCCAACCCCCTAATGCTTCTGGATGAGATCGACAAGACCAGCAGCGACTACCGGGGAGATACGGCCTCCGCTTTGCTGGAGGTACTGGATCCGGAGCAGAACAGCCACTTTACGGACCACTACGTGGAGCTGCCCCAGGATCTCTCCGAGGTGCTCTTTATCGCCACGGCCAACGATTCCCAGGAGATTCCCCGGGCACTGATGGACCGGATGGAAGTCATCGAGATCGCCGGCTATACCGAGAATGAAAAGGAGCACATCGCCAGAGAGCACCTCATCGGCAAGCAGATGGAGATCAACGGCATTCAAAACGGAACCCTGGAGATCGAGGACGAGGCCATCACCAAGATGATCAGCCTCTACACCAAGGAAGCCGGTGTAAGATCCCTGGAGCGTCAGATCGGCCGGATCTGCCGGAAGGTGGCCAGAGAGATCACGGAAAACGGAAAGGAAAAGGTGGTGATCACCGGCGACAACTTAAGTACCTATCTGGGGAAAGAGCGGTATCACTATCTGATGGCCAATCAGAAGGATGAAGTGGGTGTGGCCCGGGGCCTGGCCTGGACTCAGGTGGGCGGGGACACCCTGCAGATTGAGGTAAATGTGCTTCCCGGAAAGGGAGAGCTTCTCTTAACCGGTCAGCTGGGGGACGTGATGAAGGAGTCCGCCATGGCCGGAATCAGCTACATCCGCTCTGTTGCGGATCAGTACGGCATTGACGGAAACTTCTTTAAAGAGCACGACATTCACGTGCACATCCCGGAAGGGGCTGTACCCAAGGACGGGCCCTCCGCGGGGATCACCATGGCCACCGCCATGCTCTCCGCCATCACCGGGAAAGAGGTAAGAGCGGATGTGGCCATGACCGGGGAGATCACCCTGCGGGGACATGTGCTTCCCATCGGGGGACTGAAGGAAAAACTGCTGGCGGCCAAGTATGCCCGGATCCGCCAGGTGCTGGTGCCCGGGGAGAACCGGGCGGACATTCAGGAGATGGATGCGGAGGTGCTGGATGGCCT
>CAZJYM010000034.1:12411-18480 GCA_964550245.1 uncultured Blautia sp.
TGAGAGGGGGCAGGTGTGGTAATAAAAAACGTATCCCTTGAGAGAGTCTGCGGCGTCTCCAGCCAGATCCCGGACACGGGAAAGCCGGAGGTGGCCTTTGCGGGAAAGTCCAATGTGGGGAAATCCTCCCTGATCAACGGACTGATGAACCGGAAATCCCTGGCCAGGACCAGTTCCCAGCCGGGGAAGACTCAGACCATCAACTACTACAGCATCAACGGAGAAATGTATCTGGTGGATCTGCCCGGCTACGGATACGCCCGGGCATCCCTGGAGGAGAAGGCCAGATGGGGGCGGATGGTGGAGCGGTATCTCCATCAGTCCCCCACCCTGCAGGGGGTGTTTCTGCTGGCGGATATCCGACGGGATCCCTCCGATGACGACAGACTGATGCTGCAGTGGATCAGAAGTCAGGATCTGTTCCCCGTAGTGGTGGCCACCAAGGCGGACAAAGTGAAGAGAAGCCAGGTAAAAGGGCGCCTGCTTGCCCTCCGGCAGGGGCTGGATCTGGATGCGGATTCGGTTCTCATCCCCTACTCTTCCGTGACAAAAGAGGGGAGAGAGGAGATCTGGACCTGGATTGACCGGCTGAGGGATCAGCCCTGAAGGAGAATAACCCATGGGAATTATCAAGACAGCCAATCTGGGATTTGACTATCTCAGGTACGATGACGACGGAAACGTGGAGGACACCCAGAGAGCCATCGACCAGGTGAACCTGGACATCCGGGAGGGAGAGTTTGTGGCCGTCCTGGGACAGAACGGCTCCGGCAAGTCCACCCTGGCCAAGCACATGAACGCCCTTCTCCTTCCCAGCGAGGGTACCGTCTGGATCGACGGGATGGACACCTCAAAGGAGAAGGAGCTCTGGAAAATCCGGCAGAAGGCGGGAATGGTGTTTCAGAACCCGGACAATCAGATCATCGGCACCATGGTGGAGGAGGATGTGGGCTTCGGTCCCGAAAACATGGGCATCCCCACGGAGAAGATCTGGCAGAGAGTGGACGACAGCCTGAAAAAGGTGGGCATGACCGCCTACCGGAAACATTCCCCCAACAAACTCTCGGGAGGACAGAAGCAGCGGGTGGCCATTGCCGGGGTGGTGGCCATGCATCCCCGGTGCATCGTGCTGGACGAGCCCACGGCCATGCTGGATCCCAACGGGCGCCGGGAGGTGCTGGAGGCGGTGCGGGAGTTAAACCTCCAGGAGAAGGTGACGGTGATCTTAATCACCCACTACATGGAGGAAGTGATCCATGCGGACCGGGTCTATGTGATGGACGAGGGGAAGGTGGTCATGGAGGGAACCCCGGTGGAGATCTTCTCCCGGGTGGATACCCTGAAGGCCTACCGGCTGGATGTGCCCCAGGTGACGCTGCTGGCCCATGAACTGAAGAACTCCGGCGTTGATCTGCCGGAGGGAATCCTGACTACAGAGGAACTGGTGAATGCCCTATGCCCATCGAACTGAAAAACGTGAGTTATATCTACAGTCCTGGAACGGCATATGAGATGCCTGCCTTAAAGGATATCAGCCTTACCATCCCCGACGGAGAGTTTATCGGGATGATCGGCCATACCGGAAGCGGAAAGTCCACCCTGATTCAGCACATGAATGCCTTAATCCGTCCCACCTCCGGGACCGTTTTTTATAACGGGGAGGATGTGTGGGCGGAGGACTACAACCGGAAAAATCTCCGCAGCCAGGTGGGACTGGTGTTCCAGTACCCGGAACATCAGCTCTTTGAGAGCGACGTGCTCTCGGATGTGTGCTTCGGTCCCATGAACCAGGGGCTTTCAAGGCCTGAGGCGGAGGAGCAGGCCAAAGCGGCTCTCTCCCAGGTGGGATTTCCGGAGGAAAACTATAAGAAATCCCCCTTTGAACTCTCGGGGGGTCAGAAAAAACGGGTGGCCATTGCCGGGGTTCTGGCCATGAACCCCAGGTTTCTCATTCTGGATGAGCCCACCGCGGGGCTGGATCCCCGGGGACGGGACGACATCCTGGATCAGCTCTCATCCTTGCATCAGGTCCGGGGGATCACCATCCTGCTGGTTTCCCACAGCATGGAGGACATTGCCAGATACGTGGAGAGACTGATCGTGATGAACCAGGGTCAGGTGGCCTTTGACGATACCCCCCGGAAGGTGTTTGCCCACTACCGGGAGCTGGAGGAGATGTCCCTGGCGGCGCCCCAGATCACCTACATCATGCACGCCCTCCATGAGAGGGGACTGGATGTGGACATGGAGGCCACCACGGTGGAGGAGGCGAAAATCTCCATCCTGGATGCCCTTCATCGTTCTCATTCTCCTCTTTTGGGGAAGGAAGGGGGGATGCAGGGATGATGCGGGATATCACCATCGGACAGTACTACCCGGTCGATTCCCTTCTGCACCGGCTGGATCCCAGAACCAAGCTGATCGGAACCATGGGCTTTATCGTGTCCGTCTTTTTGTTTCACACCTTTCCCGGCTACGCGGTGGCCACCCTTTTTCTGGGGCTTCTGATCGTCCTGTCCAAAGTCCCGGTAAGCTTTATGTTCCGGGGGTTAAAGGCCATCTTTTTCATCCTGGTGGTGACGGTGATCTTCAATATCTTCCTCACCCCCGGGGAGGTGCTCTGGAAGTGGGGATTCTTACGCGTTACGAAGGAGGGACTGATTCTGGCAGGGACCATGGCCATCCGGCTTACCTACCTGGTGATCGGATCCTCCATCATGACCCTGACCACCACCCCCAATCAGCTCACGGACGGGCTGGAGAGACTGCTGCGGCCCTTAAACAGGATTCACGTGCCGGTGCACGAGATTGCCATGATCATGTCCATCGCCCTGCGGTTTATCCCCATTCTCATGGAGGAGACGGACCGGATCATGAAGGCCCAGATCGCCCGGGGAGCCGACTTTGAGACCGGAAACCTGATCCAGAAGGCCAAAAACATGGTGCCCCTGTTAGTACCCCTCTTTATCTCCGCCTTCCGCCGGGCCAACGATCTGGCCATGGCCATGGAGGCCCGATGCTATCACGGAGGGGATCAGCGCACACAGATGAAGCCATTGACTTATAAAAATATCGACTACATGGCTTTTGCGGTACTGGGGATTTATCTGGGAATCGGAGTTTTGTTCCGGGTTCAGGGATGGTAGACGGGAGAAGAGACATGAAGCGCATTGGCCTCATTGTGGCATATGACGGCACCCGCTACTGCGGATGGCAGATCCAGCCCAACGGGATTTCCATTCAGGGGGTTTTAAACGATGCCCTCACCGCTCTCCTGGGGGAGAAGGTGGAGGTGATGGGAGCCAGCCGTACGGATGCGGGAGTCCACGCTCTGGGAAACGTGGCAGTTTTTGACACGGACTCCCGGATCCCCGGGGACAAGTTTTCCTATGCCTTAAACCAGAGACTTCCGGAGGACATCCGGATTCAGCTCTCCCAGGAGGTGGAGCCGGACTTTCATCCCCGGTACCGGGACAGCGAGAAGACCTATGAGTACCGGATCTTAAACCGGAAGTTTCCCGTGCCTACGGAAAGGCTGTACTCCTATTTTTATCACTACAGGCTGGACGTAAAGAAGATGAAGGAAGCCGCTTCCTTCCTGGTGGGAAGACATGACTTTGCCAGCTTCTGCGGCTCCGGGGCCCAGGTGAAATCCACCGTGCGCACCGTGACCGGGCTGGACATCTGGAAGGACGGGGACATGATCACCATCCGGGTATCCGGGGAGGGTTTCCTCTACAACATGGTCCGCATCATGGCCGGAACTCTGATTGAGATCGGAAACGGGGCCTATCCCCCGGAGAGGATGCGGGAGATCTTAAACGCCAGAGACAGAGAAAAGGCGGGGCCTACGGCACCCGCCCACGGTTTGACATTGATGGGAATTCAATACTTCGACTGAGCATGGACCAGATCCCGGTCCACCCGGATCATGGCCAGATAGTTTTCATCCGGCAGATCGTAGATCCGCTTTTTTAATTCCCGCACCACATCCACATCGGTAAGAGGACAGGAATAGGGCAGCACCACATCAAAGATCACCTTGATGTGGTGCTGTCCTTTTATCATGCGAAAGTCGTGGATGGTAAAGCCGGGATCCAGGGAGGCGGCAATGGCGGCAATCCGGTCCCTGGTCTTTAATACCTCCACGTCATCGGTGACAATGGGATCCATGTGGATGGTGGCGGCACAGTTCAGGGTGTACTGCAGCTCCTGCTCGATGTGGTCGATCTGTTCATGGGTGCGGACCAGATCCCCGTCTGCCGGCACCTCCGCGTGGAGGGAGATCATTCTTCTTCCCGGACCGTAGTCATGGACGATCAGGTCGTGCATGCCGTACACGATGGAGTGGGAGAGGACGATCTGCCGGATCCGCTCTACCAGCTCCTCCGTAGGGGGCTGGCCCAGAAGGGGATCGATGGTGTCCTTCATGGTTTTCACACCGGTGTAGAAGATAAAGGCTCCCACCAGAATGCCCAGCCAGCCATCCAAAGCCAGGTCTGTAAACTGTCCCACGATGGTAGCCAGAAGTACCAGAAGGGTGGAGGCCATGTCGCTTAAACTGTCCATGGCGGTGGCTTTCATGGCGGAGCTGTCCAGCTTTTTCCCCATGGTCCGGTTGTAGTAGAACATGTACAGCTTGACCAGCACGGAGACTGCCAGGATGGCCAGAACCAGGGGTCCTCCCGATACGGGGGAGGGATGGAGCACCTTGTTGAAGGAGGAACGGATCAGTTCAAATCCCATGATCAGGATGGCCACAGACACAAAGAGGCCGGCGATGTATTCCATCCGGCCGTGTCCAAAGGGATGCTGGGAATCCGCCTTCTGGGAGGAGAGAACAAAGCCTGCCAGGGTGATGAGGGAGGATCCCGCATCGGACAGGTTGTTAAAGGCATCCGCGGTGATGGCGATGGAGCCGCTTAAGAATCCGGCCGCCCACTTTCCGGCAAAGAGAAGCAGATTTAAGAGGATGCCCACCGTGCTGCAGAGCATCCCGTAGGCATGGCGCACCTGCAGGGATTCGTAACAGGTGGGGTTATTGATGAAGATGGAGGCTAAAAATCGGATCATGGCAAAATCTCCCGGTTGGTTATTCTACATATCTTAACACAGATGGGAGGGAAATGCCAGATAAAAATGAGTCCTAAAAACCCAGCAGTTCCTTTCTTTTCCGGTGATTGACAAGAAGGGACAACAAAGCCTGGATGGCAATACGCTCATGATTTGTGTGATACCGCCGGATCATCCAGTCCAGGGCCTGTCCCCGGGTGAGCTCCGGGAAGTACTCCAGGTGCCTGTACAGGAAGGAGCGGACCATCGCCAGGGCCTTCCGGTAGGCTGGATCCTCCCGGTGAGTGAGAAACTCCCGGGCAAAGGCCAGATCTCCCGGATGACAGTTCCAGCCCCGGACCATGTCGGTGAGGATATCACAGAGGATACTTTCCACATCTTCCGGCTCCACCGGGGTGCAGGTGTGAAACTCATCCACGCAGTTTTTAAGATTCTCCTGGAGAGCGGGAGAGAGGTCCAGAGTGCCTCTGCCCCAGTAGTCCAGGAATTCATCCTCATTTTCGCGCTTAAAAATCCTTCGCAGACAGTGGGCCGCCCTTTCACTGCAGGCTCTGCCTTTTTTCCCGGGCAGCAGGTTAAATGCCTCAGTTTTCCAGACAGACAGGTCATCCCTTCCGTAGGGGGAGATATCCGGGGAGAAGGCTGCCTCCACGGCCAGGATCAGACACAGAACATACTGGTAGGGAATCGGGCCCCAGTCCGGTCCCTGAAGACGGCAGGTCGTTGTATCGTAGACGCAAAGCGGCTGCGTCTCATCTGTAAAGATAGAACAGTTAAACTTTACCAGCCCTTCCCCGTCCGGACAGGGAGGGGCCAGTACCGGAACCTTTTTTCCGCAGAGAAAGATCTCTATGGTATTGCGGATCCCGCAGACCTCAAGCAGGGTCAGGACCACTTTGTTGACCGGAGTGCGCAGTTCCTCCGGGATCTGCACTTCCCCCTCGATCCGGTATGTATATTCGGTCATGTCGGTTTCCTCCTTTTCCGGGATGGGTT
>CAZJYM010000035.1:0-18308 GCA_964550245.1 uncultured Blautia sp.
AAGAATACCATACGAATACAGAAAAAGCAATGATGCGAAGGGAGAATTCCGAAAAACGCTTCAGCAAATGCTTCTCTCCCTTTGCCTCCCCGAAATGAAATCCGGCCTGTCGGCAGCAGGCGTCAAAACTGCATAGAAGGATCCCGGATTGCTGCTCATAAATGAAACGTGTAAAATCGAATTTTTTAATAGATTTTAGACTAAAACCGGCAGGATTAAATCTCACCTGCCAGTTTCTTTCTTCGCCATTCTGATTCTACTTTTACGCCTGTTTGGGGGAACCATAAAAAGTATTAATGTTGACAAGTTGTTCAAAATCCTGTATAATCAACGCATCGGAGGCGTTTTTTATGTGCATGGTGATGAATATTTAGCAAAATTCGCCTGAAAATTTGTATGGTTTTACTTATTTTTACATTATTACATGTTTCGGCTTTTATTTTCTGAATAATTCATCGCCTGAAAAACGCTTCAAAAAAATATCCCAAAATGGGAACAACAGAAAGGGTGGTAAGAACACAATGAAAAAATTTGCAGCAGTAGCCCTCAGTCTTGCTCTGGCTGTAAGCGCACCCATCATGTGCTACGCAGATGAGCCGGACTACTCCGTAGCGGAAGGCCAGAGCGTGGTAATGGCCATGATGAACTGGTCCGGATCTCCGGCAGGACTGCAGAGAATCCAGGATAAGATCAGCGAATACACCGAAGAGAAATACGGCATTTCCTTCCAGCTGATGATTCTGGACTCCGCTACCTACAACCAAAACATGACTCTGATGCTCTCCTCCGGCGAGCAGGTAGACCTGTTTAACGCCATATCCGTTGGATACACCTCCTGCGTAAACAAGGACTACTGCCTGGATCTGGAGGAAGATGACCTGATTCAGACCTACGGACAGGGAATCCTGGATACCTTAAATCCCGATTTTGTGGATGCCTGCCGGATCGACGGCGTTCTCTACGGCCTTCCTCAGCAGAGAGACATGGCAGCCGGTCTGATGGGCATTGCCATCGGCGCCGAGTACCTGGACGGAATCGGCTATGACTATGCGTCCAAGTATGCCAACGATACCGACGAAGTCATCTATTCCGATCTGGACGAGATCAGCGACATTTTTGCCCAGCTTCATGAGAAATATCCTGACCTCTATGTATTCTCTCCCCAGGAAGCTACCATCTCCCAGGGACCAAAAGTTGACGCCATCGGCGGCGACAACTTCGGCGTACTCCTGGATCCGGAAAACAGCCTGGTCGTAGAGGATCTGTTCACCAGCGACATCTTCAGAGAATTCTGTGACCGCTTCTACAGCTGGAATCAGGCCGGATACATCTCCGCAGATGCCCTGACAGACGATACCGCAGCCACCTCCATGGTAAAGGCCGGTACTGCCATGTCCTATGCCACCGCCACCAAGCCCGGCATCCGTCAGCAGGAGAGCAACCTGTGCGGACGTCCCATGGTTATCTTCCAGTGCGGCGATGACTTTATGAAGTCCTCCTCCGTGGCCACCATGCCCTGGTGCATCAACTCCGGCACGGAAAGCCCCGAGGCTTCCATGATCATCCTGAACGCATTCTACACCGATCCCTATCTTTCCAACCTGCTGTGCTGGGGCGAGGAAGGCGTAGAGTGGGTATCCACCGATGACGGACATATCACCTTCCCGGAGGGCATCACCGCCGAGAATTCCGAGTATTACAACAACGTCAACTGGGAAACTCCCAACCAGTTCATCGCCAACATCTGGGAAGGCGACAGCCTGGATATCTGGGAAAGAATGGATGAGTTCAACAACAATTCCGTGAAGTCCAAAGCCCTGGGCTTCTCCTTCGACAACAGCAACGTAACAGCAGAGTACACTGCTCTGACCAATGTTTACAACAAGTATTACAAGTCCCTGTTCTTCGGCTTCATGGATCCGGAAACCGGCATTCCGCAGATGGAAGAAGAACTTAAGAGCGCAGGTCTGGAAACCTACATGGCTGAAAAGCAGGCAGCTCTGGACGCCTGGGCCGAGGCCAACGGTGTGAGCTGAAATAAGCTGTCGATCAGGCACTGACTGTCTGTTTTTCATAAGCCAGGCAAAAAGCAGGATGGAGGCGGAAGATCCCGTTTCCATCCTGTTTTACAAAGGAAAGGCAGGAATGGAAAGACGTGAACTCGAAAAAGAAAATTAAAAATATTAAGCGGTATATCCCCATCTATCTGATGGCTCTGCCGGGTCTGATCTACCTTTTTATCAACAACTACATGCCGCTGCCGGGACTGGTTCTGGCATTTAAAAACTATTCGGCGAGAAAGGGAATCTTCGGCTCAGACTGGGCAGGTTTCAAAAACTTCAAATATCTGTTTGCAACCAAGGATGCTTTTCTCATAACGAGAAACACACTTTTGTATAACGTGGCCTTCATTGTGGTAAATCTGATCTGTGCCGTGGCCGTGGCCATCATCCTTTCAGAACTTACCTCCAAAGCCAAGAAGTTTTACCAGTCGGCAATCCTTCTTCCCTATCTGATCTCCTACGTTATCATCAGCTACCTGGTATTCGCTTTCCTGTCTACAGAAAACGGCTTCATCAACAACACCGTTCTGCGTCTGCTGGGCAAGGAGGGAATTTCCTGGTACACGGAACCCAAATACTGGCCCTTCATCCTGGTGTTCGTGAATACCTGGAGAGGAATCGGCTACAACTGCATCATCTACCTCTCCACCATTCTGGGATTTGACCGCACCTACTATGAGGCTGCAGCCATCGACGGGGCTTCCAAGTGGAAACAGATCACCAGCATCACGCTTCCTCTTCTGCGGCCCACCATCATCATGCTGACACTGATGTCCATCGGCCGTATCTTCTATTCGGATTTCGGACTCTTCTATCAGGTGCCCAGAAACTCCGGAAGCCTGCTGGAAGTGACCAACACCATAGATACCTACGTGTACCGGGGACTGCTGGAACTGGGCGATATCTCCATGTCCTCGGCAGCCGGCGTATATCAGTCACTGGTTGGCTTTGTCCTTGTTTTGTCGGCGAACCTGATCGTCCGCAGAATTGACAAAGACAGCGCACTGTTCTAAGGGGGGTGACAGTATGAAAACGCGTGAAGAGAAACATTTCCAGATTCTTGGCAATGTCGTCATGATAATCCTGTCAGCCACTGCCCTGTTGCCCATGATCCTGCTGGTAATCTCCTCCATTACGGACAATGATACGCTGATCAAAAACGGGTACAGCTTCTTCCCGGCCAAACTCAGCATGCAGGCCTACACCTACATCTTCAGCACCGGCAATTCCGTCGTTCATGCCTACGGCGTATCCATCGTGCTGACCGTTGTGGGAACCACCCTTTCCCTGATCATCACCACCCTTCTGGCCTACGCTCTGTCCAAAAAGGGTCTTCCCGGAAAGGGATTCCTGACCTTCTATGTGGTCTTTACCATGCTGTTCAACGGAGGTCTGGTTCCCACCTACATGAACTACACCAACACCTTCGGCATCAAGAACACCTTCCTGGCTCTGCTGATCCCCGGTCTTCTGACCAACGGCTTCAACATCCTGATGATGAAATCCTACTTTGTCTCCAGTGTACCCGATGAGATCCTGGAGGCGGCATTCATCGACGGAGCCACCGAATTCCAGACATTCTACAGGGTGGCTCTTCCCCTGGCCAAGCCCATCGTGGCCACCATCGGACTTTTTGCCGGTATCGCCTACTGGAATGACTGGCAGAACGGCTACATCTACCTGACCACCAGGACGGATCTGTTCTCCATTCAGAACCTGCTGAACCGGATGATTCAGAACATTCAGTTCCTGACACAGAACTCCTCCAACATTGCCAACGCCAACGTGGGCCTCTCGTCCATCCCCTCGGTATCCGTACGTATGGCCATGGCCGTGGTTGGTGTACTGCCCATCGTAATCGTATATCCCTTTATCCAGAACAACTTTGTAAAGGGCATCACCCTGGGCGGCGTAAAGGGCTGATTTTTTGCCCGTCACTGTTTTGACATTCTTTCGGCTCAGGATCTGCCGGCACGCCGGCAGATCCTGAGCCCTTCTTTTCACTGAAAATATATCAAAAAAAGAAGGGAGGAGCATTATCATGCACAACTGCTACAGCACCATCACAGAGGTGTTTGATTTCGGCCCCCATATCAGCCGGGTAATTCTGCACACAGACCGGTCCCTTAAAGGAGCCGTATTGACCACTGACATGTTTACCGTATCGGTGAAACGCACCGCCGTCCAGGGAGAGGACTACGAGTGGCCTCTTTTTATGGGCAAAAAACTGGATTTCCCCATGGAGGGGACCCGGGAAATCACCGGGATCTATCCTTCAGATGAGCAGGGGAATCCCAGAGAGGACGGTACCTGCATCACCCTGGAGATGTACTGCGATCCCAGGGAAGGGCTGGGGGCCATCATGCGCTTCAACGGGACTTTCAACGTGTTTGTAAATGTGGCTTACACCATCACCCAGACAAAGCCCATCGTCCTGGAGGATGCGGTCCTGGAGGACATGGTATTCGATCAGGACGGCGGCAACCGGGTGATCTACGGAGAATGGCTGCAAAAAGAGACCCTCCCCCATCCGGAGATCCCCCTCTCCTACGTCTACTACAGTCCGGAAACGGAAAAAGATGAGAAAATCCCCCTGATCATCTGGCTTCACGGCGCCGGGGAAGGCGGGGAAGATACACCTGTCGCAGCCATTGGAAACAAGGTGGTCAACCTGATCTCCCCGGACATTCAGGCTCTCTTCGGGGGGAAAACATACCTGCTGGCTCCCCAGTGTCCCACCATGTGGATGGACGACGGCAAGGGGATCTACACCAACTCCGGTGTTTCCAGGTACACGGATCCCCTGGAGAAACTCATCACTTCCTTTATAGAGGCACACCCGGACATCGATCCCGGCAGAATCTACCTGGGAGGATGCTCCAACGGAGGATTCATGACCATGCGCATGCTTCTCAACAATCCAAAGCGGTATGCCGCTGCCTTCCCCGTCTGCGAAGCCATGTATGACAAAGCTCTGACGGAGGAGGATATCCAGACTCTGGCCAATATTCCCATCTGGTTCACCCACTCCAAAATCGACCCCGTGGTAAAGCCCGAGGATTACGTGGTTCCCACCTACAAGCGGCTTATTGCTGCCGGAGCGAAAGATGTGCACTTCACCTACTGGGATAAGGTGGTAGACTCCACCGGAAAGTATGTGGAAAAAGACGGAAGCCCCTACGAGTACAACGGCCACTGGTCCTGGATCCCCATGCTGAACAACGAGTGCAGGGCAGACTATGACGGAAAACCGGTGCTGTTAAACGGAAAGCCGGTCTCCATCCTGGAGTGGCTTGCCGCTCACAAAAAAGAAGCCGCCGGATGATCTTCCCCTCCGGCGTTTGCCATGATAAAAAACCGGTTTCATGAGCTTTCTATACGTCTGTTATGATAAAGCCTCCTGCCCTTACGGGCAGGAGGCTTTATCATGTGGTCATTATCATTTCCGTTTCGCAGGTCTGCCTCTCTTACTCTTCTGGGGCTTCTCCGGCAGTGTATGGAACTCATCATCCTGCGGATCCGCGTCGTGATAATAAACCAGCTCCTCCAGGATGCTGATGTTTTCCGGTGTCAGATCCAGACCCGAGAAAATCCGCTTACTGCGCTCGGTCATCTTAAAGGTTGAAGAATACCGCAGGTTGTCCGCAAAGAAAAGCTCGAAAAAGTCAAGATTTTCAACCGTCGGTTTCAGTCTCAGCTTCAGGCTTTTGCAGATCCGCACCAGTTCAGTGCGCACGATGGAGGCGGCAAACCAGACGGCAAACCTGTTTTCGATCTCCTGGGAAGATTTGAGACTCGAAAAGCCGAAGCCCGGCAAATGATCCATCACCTGAAGCTGCTTTCGGGGACTGTTGCTCAGGCGGTCGATCCGGGCAGCTTCCTCGATCCCCACATCCTCTGATGCGGCAAGGGTGTAAAAACCTCTTGTTTCTATGTAATTCTTCCATGCGTCATCATCCGTTTCCAGAAAGATCTGATCCCCATCCTTCTCCAGATGGAGAATTCTTCTCATCCGTGGAGGGATGGTGGGAATCCAGCCTTTCTCCAGCTGCCGGTTCATCTCCTCCTTTACGCGGGCAAATCCCTTCAGCCCGGCAATGGTAAGCCTCTTTGCATTTAACAGGTCAAAATACAGGAAGGCCTGGGACTTTTCCGGGCATCCTTCAAAAATCTCCGTTTCATCACGGATTGCAAACAGGGCGTCTCCGATGTAATACTCGCTTCGCATCCTGATCCGGGAGACGTATTTTTCCAGCATGGACTCATGTGCGTATGATCCCTCCGGCAACTTCATCACATACCGGTATCCAAGCCGGATGATTTCTTTAAAGACATCCTCTCTTCCCAGCTTTCTCCCCAGGATGATCCCTTCCGTCTCGATGCCCTCTCCCTGCAGAGAGGAAACCATCTCCTGAATGGCCCTGCCGTCGGTGATGTCACCCTTATGAACGCAGTACGTGATGGGAGTCCCGTCCTCTGCATTCAGGGCACACAGGTAAAAGAGGGTGGAACTTTCCTCTTGATCTGCCCGGACTTTTCCCACACAGTCCATACTGATCCAGGCCCTGGTCATCCCCCGTTTTCTGCACTCCTTCATCCAGTCCTTTTGAAAACAGCTGATCTGATCCTGCGTTATCGACCGGAGAAGATACAACCGGGAACTTTCCGGGTAAATCTGCGGCAGGTAGAGGGCTTCCACTTTCATGGCCTCCGAAAAGGTTTTGGGTTCATCCGGCCGGTACAGCAGGGAATAATCGATAAAGTCCATGACGGCGTTTGCGCAGGGAAGGCCGAAAGCTGATGCCAGCAGGGGGTACAGCCCGGTCTTATGCCCGATATGCAAAGAGGCCGCATACATCCCCATCTTCAGGTACCTCAGAATTGCCGCGGAACTCCTGGAATAGTACTCCCGCCAGAGCTCGGGATACAGCTCCTTAAAGTTGTCGTTGGGATGCATCATTTTGTCGCCGCTGGCAGCGCCGATGTTGACTTTTCTCTTCTTTCCGCCGGCGCTTTCCACCATGACATAGACTCTCCCGTCGCTCTCACTCACACGGGATTCTTTCGGCCGGGGTATCTCCCGCAGGTTCCGATAAATGTGTCCCATAAAAGCATCCTCCTGCGATTTTTGTATTATTTTATGATGTTCACCCGAAAATGTCAATTTTCTCCTTTCAGGGGGCCTGGCAGCCCAAATGCCCCATGACAACCCCGCGGGATCTATGATAAGATGTCCCCAACCTGCAGTTCCCCGTGCTCCGGGGATGCTGCAAAATCTTTTCATGAAAGGGGGCAGTGATCATTATGGTTGAAAACCAGATGAAAACTCCAACCTTCACGGCTTATACAAACGGAGTGTGCCGTCCGACTCCCATGGGGCGCGGAGGCTTCGGAGCCGTGATCATCGACTGGGGAGGCAGCTCCATCCTGGAACGGTTCGGGGGCTGCATCGAGAGCACCGTCAACCGCATGGAGCTCCTGGCCATCGTCAGCGCTCTGCGGGAAATCCCGGAGGGAGAGTCCGTCCTGGTGGTATCCGAGTCATCTTATGCCCTGGGCATCCTCACCGGTGCCTACGTTCCCTCCACAAACTTTGATCTGGCAAGAGATATCCGCTCAGCAATCCAGGGAAAGCAGATCTGGAACAAGTGGGTGCAGTCCCGCTCCGGAGACCGCTGGAATGACCGCTGTGAAGAACTGGCCGTGGCGGGACTGCAGTGTGAACTCATGGATGATCCCGGATTTACCGGCTACGCCGGGAAATCCTCACCCGGGTACTCCCACGGGGGATCCATGGTGGTGAACATCCCCATTCCGCCGGAAATTGACCGCTTCTATGCCCACTCAAATGAGCACAGCGTGAGATCGGAATGCGCCGCTCTGATCAGCCGGGTAAACCGGATGGAAGAGCCTTCGTTTGCAGATTTCGCAAGGCTTCGGTGCGGCGGCACCGACGGCTGGTCCCAGGCCATCGTGGATGAGGAGTTCCCGAAGGAAGTCATTAATACTGTCTCTTTGTATTTCTCCAGGAAGGACCACATGAAGAGCTGTCTTCGGTGGTACGGCCGGGGCCTGGCCCTGGATCATGCCATCCGCAGGGAGTATGTGAGTCAGGAGATCGCTTCCCGCTCCTACCGCAGATAGTAAAATAAGGTCATGCCCCCCGGCATGACCTTTTTACCTGTATTTTTCTTTATTTTTCCAGCGTCTCATTCATGCTGCCGGTGCGGTATCCCAGCAGATCAAGGGTCACATAGGAAAAGCCGTACTCCCGGAACTTCCCGTACACTTCCTCCCGGACGGCCAGAAGCTTTTCAAACTCATCCGGCAGGATCTCAATCCTGGCAATGTCCCCGTGGATCCGCACCCTCACCTGATGAAAGCCCAGATCTAAAAGAAGCTGCTCGGCCCTGTCCACCATGGAGAGCTTCTCCTCACTGATGGTCTCCCCGTAGACAAAGCGGGAGGAAAGACAGGCGAAGGACTGCTTGTTCCAGGTGGGAAGTCCCAGCTCCCTGGACATGGAGCGGATCTCTTCCTTGTAAAACCCTGCCTGCCGGAGAGGACTTGCTACACCCAGCTCTTTTACGGCTACAAGGCCCGGCCGGTAATCCCCCATGTCGTCCAGGTTGGATCCTTCCGCCACGGTCTCGATGCCGTTTTCACGGGCAATCTCCCAGATCTTTCCAAAGAGTTCATGCTTGCAGAGATAACAGCGGTTTTTGGGGTTTTGACGGAAGCCCTCGATATCCAGCTCCTCGGAATCGCAGATAAAGTGGCGGATCCCGTGAGAGGCACAGAATTCCCGGGCCTCCTTTAACTCTCTCTCCGGAAAGGAGCAGGATCTGGCGGTCACCGCAATGGCTTTATCTCCCAGGGCCTCATGGGCGGCGTAAAGCAGAAATGTAGAATCGACGCCGCCGGAAAAGGCCACGGCAACGCCGTTATAAGAGCGCAGGATGTCCTGCAGCTTCTGATACTTTTCTCTATAATCAGTCATGATCATTCCTCCGTTTCTCCCTCTCTCATACCTTCCGGGTAAGAATCATACCACAATCCGGGGAAAGAGTCAAAAGGGAGAAAAAGTCCGGATCTGTTTTCACAGATCCGGACTTCTCCCTTTTGAGGCATATTGGGGAATCAGTCGTCGTAATCAATATCCCATTCCAGGATGTCGCCGGTGGCCGCATCGATGGTGTAGTCAAACTCTGTCCATCCGGAGCGGAATTCAACCTCAAACACATCCCTGCCGTCGTCCCGGTCTGCCTTGGACTTAACAAAGTCCACATCGGAGTCATCCAGGTCCACATGAAGCCTGGCATGATTAAGGGCGATGTCCTTCGCACTCTCCTCATTGATCTCCTGACCGGTGGATACGGGAATCTCCCTCTCCTCATAGTCTTTCACATCTCCGGAGCGGGCGCTGATGTCCATCTCATAGCGGTAGGTATCGGTGTTAAAGCGGATCTCCCACTCGTGCTCATCCATCCGCACCCGGGTCCACTCCACCACATCTTCCTCGGTCACTTCCGCCATGTCCAGGGCGATCTCTTTGGCCTCGTCCTCGGTGATATCCGACTGGTCGCTGTGCATGAACACGTTGTCGAGGAAACTGCCGGTCCTGCTCTTCTCAAAGTCTTCCAGATCTCCGGTAAGAGCATTGACTTCCACTTCATATCTGTAGTCTTCCGTTAAGAAGGCCAGATCCCATTCCTGATCCTTATCCCCGTCCCAGCTGTCCAGTCTGGACCTGATCCACTCCGTCACATCGGCCTCATCCACTTTGGCCCGGTCCAGAGCGATCTGTTTGGCTTCATCTTCGGTGAGCTGGGTATCCGTAGCGGATACGGACCGCAGTCCCACGAAGGCGGAGGTGCCCATTACGGTTACAGCCAGTGCTAAACTTCCAAATCCAAGTATATTCTTCTTATTTTTCATCTGTTTTTCTCCTTTTTTGTTTTTCTATGTCCACATCATATCAGATGAATATTAGAGGAAAATTAGAATTATAAATTTTTCTCAAATTTTTTTCCAACCTTCGCAAAGCCCCTGAAAACCTGCCTTTCCCGTCCTTTTTTCTTTCCGGCGTGAGCAAAGACAGAAAGCTACAGAAATGAAGCCCTCCCCGGAAGGGGATGCAAATGTTTGATTTTCTCCGGAATCATGTTATAATGGAAAGGCTTTGAATCCTCAGGGAATTGAAGCCCAAAATCATCAAATCAGGAGGACCCATTCCATGAAAACCGTAATCATCGGCGGCGTGGCAGCCGGCACAAAGACCGCTGCAAAACTGAAACGGGAAGACCCCCGGGGAGAGATTGTCATCTATTCCAAATCCAGAGACATTTCCTATGCCGGCTGCGGCCTTCCCTACCATGTGGGAGGCGTTGTAGAGTCGGCAGAAGAACTGGTGGTCAACACACCGGAGAAATTCACGGGGCTTACAGGCGTACCCGTTCATACCAACAGCGAAGTCACCCATGTGGATCCCGCAGCGAAAACCATCACCGTAAACGGGGAAACCGTCTCCTATGACCGGCTGGTGATCGCCGTGGGGGCAAAACCTCTGGTTCCTCCCGTGGAGGGAGTTCACCTTCCCGGAGTTTTCACCGTGCGCACTCCGGATGACGCCGCCGGCATCCGCTCCTACGCGGAAGGCTGCAAAAGCGCCGTGGTAGCCGGCGGCGGCTTCATCGGTCTGGAGATGGCGGAAAACCTGATGGCCAGGGGACTCTCCGTCACCCTCATCGACATGGCGGATCAGCTGATGCCCTCCATCTTCGATGCCGACATGGCCGACTTTGTGCGCCGGAAGCTGCAGGAAAAGGGACTGCGGATCCTCTTAAAGACCAGGCTTGTCTCTCTTTCCGGTGATGAAAAGGTCACCGGCGTTAAAACCTCCTCCGGGGATCTTAGCGCCGATCTGGTCATCCTCTCCCTGGGCATCCGCCCTGCTACCGGTTTTCTCTCCGATACGGGACTGGAGATGGAGAAGGGCTGCATCCTCACCGATGAATACGGGAAGACCAGCCTGGCGGATATCTACGCCGTGGGGGACTGTGCCCTGGTAAGAAACCGTCTCACGAAAGAAAGACAGTGGTCCGCCATGGGTTCAACCGCCAACATCGCCGGCCGGGCCCTGGCTCTCACCCTTGGGGGAGAACCAACATCTTATCCGGGCTGCCTGGGAACCGGAGTGGTGAAACTCTCCGATGACCTGAACGCCGCCAGAACCGGCCTTACCCGGGAACAGGCCGTAAATGCGGGATATTCGGTGATCACCGCCCTTTCCGTCTCTGACGACAAGCCCCACTACTACCCCGGCTCCGGCTTTTTCATTACCAAACTGATTGCCGACCGGGATACCCATCGTCTCCTGGGAGCTCAGATCCTGGGCAGAGGAGCCGTGGACAAGATGGCCGACGTGGCAGTGGTGGGCATCAGTGCCGGACTTAGGGCAGAGGACTTCATCACCATGGACTTTTCCTACGCCCCGCCCTTTTCCACCGCCATCCATCCCTTTGCCGCCGCCTGCCAGGTGCTGGTTAACAAACTCTCCGGAAGACTGGAGAGCATGACCCCCGAAGAATTCACCAGGGGTGCGGCCAGAGGATACACCCTGGTGGACGCCCAGCCCTCTCCCTCCATTCCCGGCGCTCCCTGGTTTGACCTCAATAAGGCCGAGGAAGAGGCGAACAGGTATGAGAAGGATGCACCTCTCCTTCTGGTGTGCAGCAGAGGAAAGAGAGCTTACCTGGTCCAGAACAGGCTGAAGGCTCTGGGCTTTACCGGCACCAGGGTTCTGGAAGGAGGAGCCTTCTTTAACGTTGTTAAGCCCGTGCTTCCCAAAGGGGGAAAGCTTCCCCCGGAGGAGGTCAAAAGGCTCAAAGGCCTGGGATGCCTGCAGGACAAGCGTTATAGCGACGTGTTCAATGTGCGGGTGATTACCGGAAACGGCAAGATCACCTCCGAGGAACACCGGGTGATCGCCGAGGGGGCTGAAAGGTTCGGAAGCGGGGAGGTGGCCATGACCACCCGTCTCACCATGGAGATCCAGGGGGTGAAATACGAAAACATCGAACCCCTCCGGGAATTCCTCTCCGAACACGGTCTGGAGACCGGAGGCACCGGATCCCTGGTGCGCCCGGTTGTCTCCTGCAAGGGAACCACCTGCCAGTACGGTCTTATTGACACCTATGATCTCAGCCGCAAGATCCACCGGAAGTTCTATCAGGGATACCACAAGGTCACCCTTCCCCACAAGTTTAAGATCGCCGTGGGGGGATGTCCCAACAACTGCGTGAAGCCGGAGTTAAACGATGTGGGCATCACCGGCCAGCTGGTTCCCCTCTTTGACTTCTCCAAATGCAGGGGATGCAGGAAGTGTCAGGTGGAAACCGGCTGTCCCGTCCATGCGGCCTGTGTAAAGGAAGGCACCCTGCAGGTGGAAAACGGCGCCTGCAACGGCTGCGGAAGGTGCCGGGGAAAATGTCCCTTCGGCGTCACGGAGGAATACACCAACGGCTATAAGATTACCCTCGGCGGACGCTGGGGAAAGAAGGCGGCTGTGGGAGTTCCTCTTTCCAGGCTTTTCCTCACCGAGGAGGAAGTGATGGATACGGTGGAAAGAGCCATCCTTCTCTTCCGGGATGAGGGAATCCCCGGGGAGCGCTTTGCGGATACGGTATCCCGTCTGGGCTTCTCTTACGTGGAGGAGAAGCTTCTCCACGGGGAGATGAAAAAGGAAGAGATTCTGGAGAAAAAGGTAACCGGCGGGGCCACCTGCTGATTGAATCTGCGGGGCTGAAGCATTTCGGCCCCGCTTTTCTTATTCAACCGGCTCCACCGCCTTCAAAGAGAATCCGCCTCCTCTCTGGAGTGAAAGACCACCACCTGACACCGGTCTTTGTACTGCTCCAGCAGTTTGTAGATCCGGGGAAGATATCTGGTTGGAAAGTCCAGGATGAACCGGTAGAATTCCTCATCCATCTCTTCCTCCGTCCAGGGCATGTCCTCCCGCTTTTTCCCGATGCGTCCTCTCACCCCGGAGAGACATACCTCCAGGGGAAAATCCAGCAGGAAAACCGTGTCGCAATATTTCATTCTCATCTCCATGGTTCTCAGGTAGTTGCCGTCGATGATCCACTCCTCCTGCTGGAGAATGGCCAGGAGTCTGGAATCAAACTCCTCCCGGGGAATATTCGTCCGGTCCGGAAGGTGCCAGATCATGTCCAGGTAGTAGAGGGGCAGCCCGGTGCGGTCCCGAAGTTTCCTGGCAAAGGTGCTCTTTCCCGCACCCGGGCTGCCGATCACGAGTACTTTTTTCATCCTTTTGTCCTTTCCATCAGCTTCGCCGAGATAAGATAAAGGGGTACAGAGGAAATCTGGGCCACGGTGGAGACCACAATCATGGCGGGAATGCTGATATCATACAGAACTCCCAGAAGGGTGCTTCCCAGAAACCAGAACACCCCGAAGGAACACTCAAAGATTCCGTATCCGGTGGCCCGGCTTGTCTTGGGCACCATGGTACTGACCGCCGCCTTCAGGATGGACTCCTGGGCTCCCATGCCCACACCCCAGAGTACAATGCCCGCCAGCAGAGAAGCGACAGAGTGTCCTCCAAAGATCAGCAGGGCAAAGGGTGCCGAGATCAGGGTAGAGATGGCCAGAACCTTTACCCCCATCCGGTCATAGAGATAACCGAAGACCAGGGCCGAGACCGCATCCACCAGCATGGCTCCTGCGTACAAAAGGGGAAGATTGCCGGTGGTCACAATGGAGGAAGTCTCCGCCAGACCGGAACTTAAACCGGCATAGGTGTTGGACACATGCATGATGATCAGGGAGTAGTCGATAAAGCCGAAGGCAAAGAGGCTGATGCCGGCGATGTAGAGCACAAACTCCTTTTTCATCTTAAAGGGGATGTATTCCTTCGGTTCCGGCTCAAACTGCTCCGGATTGGGGAACTTATGTTTGGTCACCAGCAGCAGGATCAGGGTGATGGCTCCGGGAATGGCGGTAAACGCAAAGCAGACCGCGTATTTATGGAAGGTACTCCCCTCGGTCTGGAACAGCATCACCAGGTAGAGAAGAACAGGACCCAGAAAGGCTCCGATCTGATCCAGCACCTCCTGAATGCCGAAGCTCTTTCCCACTCCCTCCTGACTGGCGGCAAAGGACATGAGGGTATCTTTGGCCGGCTTTTTGATGGCTTTGCCCATGCGCTGCACGATCAGCAGGCCGCAGGCGGCGATCCAGCCGTGCTCTCCCACCAGGGCCAGAGCCGGTACCGCCAGCACATCCAGCACGTATCCCAGGATGGTCATGGACCAGTAACGGCCTGTTTTATCCGTGATCCGGCCGAACACGTAGCGCATGGAATACCCAACCAGTTCCCCCAGACCGGAGGCAAAGCCGATGGCTCCCGCAGAAGCCCCCAGAAGAGACAGATAGGCTCCCCGCACACTGCTGGCCCCCTCGTGAGTCATGTCCGAGAAAAGACTGACCAGCCCGAAGAGCAGGATAAAGAGCATGGCGCTGGAAATCCCCTTATTCTTCTTCTTCAACCTCTCCACTTCCCTTCATGATCCGCTCCATCTCCGGAAACCCGGCTTTACTCTCCTCCTTGCACCGGTGATAGAGAATGGTCAGGATGCGGACAAACTCACTCCTGTCAGAATCTGAAAGAGGCTCTAAGAGCCACTCATAAAACCGGGCTTCCACGGAGGCCTTGGAGTTTTTCAGCTTCTCCGCCTTTTCCGTGGCAAAAAGAAGACGGCTTCTCCCGTCTTTGTCATTCACTTCCCGGGTGAGATACCCTTTCTTTTCCAGGTTTAAAGTCTGCCTGGCCACCGCTCCCTTGTCCAGCCCCGTGATCCTGCAGACCTCCGCCTGGGTGATGCCCGGGTTTTTGCGGATGGCGTGAATCACATCAAACTCCCCCGCTCCAATCCCCTCCGTGCGCAGGGTGCGCACCGTAAATTTGCTCACCTCTCTGGCGATCTTGGTAAGCATGCGGTTTGTAGCGTCCATCTCTCTCCTCCTTCTGAATAAAGATGTACCATCAACTAAATGGATGATACATCAACTATCCTGAAAAAGCAACACGTTTTTTTCACAGCTCTATTAAGGTTCATTTAAGGTTTCATAAGGTATACTTTTTCCGGACTTTTAACGAAAGGAGGGAATACAGATGCCTTTCAGGCACGAATGGAAGATTGAGATCAACCCCGGGGACTACGCGGTGCTGCGCTCCCGGCTCTCTGTGATCATGAAAAGGGATTCCCACGGGAAGGACGGCTGCTACCAGGTCAGGAGCCTGTACTTTGATGATCCCCTTGACCGGGCACTGCAGGAGAAGATAGACGGGGTGGACAAAAGGGAAAAGTTTCGTATCCGCTGTTACAACGGGGACTTAAGCTTTCTCCGGCTGGAGAAGAAAAGCCGGTTAAACGGGCTTTGCAGCAAGGATTCGGCTCCGATGAGCGCCGAAGAAGTGGAAAAACTGCTCTGTGGTGAAACAAAGTGGATGGCGGACAGTCCCCATCCCCTGATCCAGGAGCTGTACTGCAAGATGAAAACCGCTCTCCTCTCTCCCAAAACGGTGGTGGAGTACATGCGGGAACCCTTTGTGTATCCCGCCGGCAATGTGCGGGTTACCTTTGACCGGGAACTTCGCACCAGCATCCGAAGCACCGACTTTTTAAGCGGGGATCTTCTCACGGTCCCGGCGGGCATTCCCCCCATTTTAATGGAAGTAAAATATGACGCCTTCCTCCCGGATCTGATCCGGGAGGCCATCGCCCTGCCTTCCAGGCAGGCGGAATCCTTCTCAAAGTATGCCCAGTGCCGTATCTACGGCTGAACAGGAGAAAATTTATGACTTTCAACGACATTTTTAAATCCGGTTTCCTCAACAACGTATCCAGCGTCAGCATCCTGGACATGTGCCTGGCGCTGGCCCTGGCCTTCGGCCTGGGAGTCTTTATCTTTCTGATCTACAAAAAGACCTACCAGGGAGTCATGTACTCCTCCTCCTTCGGTGTCACCCTGATTGCCCTGACCATGATCACCACCGTGATGATCCTGGCCGTCACCTCCAACGTGGTCCTGTCTCTGGGCATGGTGGGTGCTCTCTCCATTGTGCGGTTTCGTACTGCCATCAAGGAACCCCTGGACATCGCCTTTCTCTTCTGGTCCATCGCCGTGGGCATCGTGCTGGGAGCCGGAATGATTCCCCTGGCTGTCATCGGCAGTGTGATCATCGGTATCATCCTGCTGCTCTTTGTAAACCGGAAGCCTTATGCCAGTCCCTACATTCTGGTACTGCGCTGTGATAATCAGCAAAGTGAAAAGGCCGCTCGGGAATACCTGGAAAAAACAACCCGAAGATGCGTGGTCAAGGGAAAAACCGCCCAGAAGGGTTCTATTGAGCTGAACCTGGAAGTCCGGCTTAAAGATGAGGATACGGATTTCATCAACACCCTGTCTGAGATGCAGGGAGTTCAAAGTGCGGTCCTGGTAAGCTATAACGGGGAGTATGCGGGATAAGGAGGAAAACAGATGTCAACCCACAGACATGGGGATCTGCTCTGCGGTGTAATCGTTGCCGTTACCCTGATTCTTACCCTGCTCTTCATGAACGGAGAAAAACTGGGAATCCAGGTGATTGCCGATGAGGACACCGGCAGTGAGATGTTTACCGACAACGACCTGTACGGGGACTGGGATCCCGCCGGTTCTACCATGATCACCCTCTCGGATGAGGGATCCTCTGTAAAGGGAAACGGGGCCTATGTGGAGAACAATGCCGTTCACATCGTGTATGCGGGAAGATATGTGCTTTCCGGATCCCTCTCAGACGGACAGATCATCATCGATGCGGACGGGGACGACAAGATCTGGCTGCTGCTTTCCGGCATCTCCCTCCGCTGTGAAAGCGATGCGGCCATCCGGGTGGAACAGGCAGGTAAGGTCTTTGTAACTCTGCAGGAGGGAACGGAAAACACCCTCTCCTCAGGATCCCAGTATGCAGAGGAACCTCTCTCTTCCGGGGTAGACGGAGTGATCTATTCCCGGGATGATCTGACACTAAACGGAAAGGGAACCCTGAAGGTTACAGCAGAATACCAGCACGGCATCGTCTGCAACGACGATCTGGTCTTTACCGGAGGAGAAATCAGTGTGGAAGCACCCCAGGACGGGATCCACGCCAACGACAGTGTACGGCTTCGAAATGCCACTCTTACCATCCAGGCAGGGGATGACGGCATAACCGTCTCCAACGATGAGAACACCTCCTTCCTCCTGGTGGAATCCGGATCCATAACCATACCACAGTGTGTAGAGGGACTGGAGGCCAATACCGTCACCATCACCGGCGGAAATATCAACATTAACCCCACGGATGACGGCATCAACGCCAAAGGAGATACCTCTGCCCTGATCACCATCTCCGGGGGAGAGATTACCATTGTCATTCCCTCGGCCAGAGATTCAGACGGACTGGATTCTAATGGAGACATCTCCATCAGCGGAGGCAAAATCCTGATCAGCGTGGCCAACGACGGCATCAGCAACGCCATCGACTACGCCAGTGAGTACGGAGGCACCTGTGAGATCAGCGGCGGCACCGTGCTGGCCTGCGGAAGCGGAGGCTTCATGTCGGAAGGTTTCGCCGAATCCTCCCCGCAGGGCTTTATCATGATGAATACCTCTGCCCAGGAAGAGACGGAAGTAACCCTGATGTCTTCCGATGGAACCACCCTGCTGCAGGAGACGGTTCCCTGCGCTTTCTCCTCCCTGATCGTGAGCGTCCCCGGAATGCAGGTGGGAGATACCTGCACCCTCATCGTAGGGGATACGGAAACCGAGGTAACTGTAGACAACAGTTCTACCGGAGGAGGGTTCGGCGCATTTGGAGGAGGATTTCCAGGAGGAGGCGGCGGACGGGGAAACTTTAACGGAGAACAGGACGGTACCATGCCCTCTGACTTCCAGAACAGAATGGGAAGAATGGGCGGAGGCAGATTTCAGATGCCGGATGGTCAGACCGCAGAGGATTTACCTCAGATGCCGGACAATGCAGCAGGTCAAAACTTCTTCCAACGCCAAAATGGCAACATGATGAATCGAAACTTCCAGCAGGAAAACACCCCCGCAGAAGAAACCGCCCCTCAGGTGGATTCCCGTACCGTACTTCTCTACCTGGGCATCTCGGTGGCAGTCCTGGCCGTCGGAGGA
>CAZJYM010000036.1:0-3742 GCA_964550245.1 uncultured Blautia sp.
CCCGGGAAAGGATCCGGACATCCGGATCAACAGGTATCTCAGTCAGGCGGGGATCTGCTCCCGCAGGGAGGCAGACCGGCTGATCGATGAGGGCCGTGTGGAGATCAACGGAAGAACGGCTCTTCGGGGAGAGAAGGTAAGGCCTGGAGACCGGGTTTTGGTAGACGGCAGGGAAGCCTCGCAGGAAGAGAGAAAGGTGCTGCTGCTCTTTAACAAGCCCCGGGGAATTGTCTGCAGCACAAAGAAGCAGGGCAGTGAGACTACGGTTACGGAGTACCTGCATTACCCCATCCGGGTTTTTCCGGTTGGCAGACTGGACCGGGATTCGGAAGGGTTATTGCTGCTGACCAATCAGGGGGAGCTGGTAAATGGCATACTCCGGGCAAGAGCCGGTCATGAGAAGGAGTATCTGGTAGAGGTGGATCATCCTTTGACGGAGAAGTTCCTTCAGGGAATGCGATCCGGGGTGCCCATCCTGGATACGGTGACCCGTCCCTGTTTTGTGGAGAGAACCGGGAAGTGCAGCTTTCGCATCATCCTTACCCAGGGGCTTAACCGGCAGATCCGGCGCATGTGTGAATACTTCGGATACAGGGTAGTGTCCTTAAAGAGAATACGGATTATGAATCTCACCCTGGAGGGGATTCCCGAGGGAGGATACCGGGAGATCACTTTGAAGGAGAGAGAGGAACTGGAGAGATTACTGGAGAAATCCCCCCGATAGAAAGAGAGGAGCTTATGGAACCATCCAATACCGCAATCATGCGGATGAAGGAACTGATCCCCAAACTTAATGAGGCGGCCAGAGCCTACTATCAGGAAGATGCGGAGGTCATGACCAACCTGGAGTACGACCGGCTTTATCAGGAACTGCAGGATCTGGAAGAAAAGACCGGAACCGTCCTCTCCGGAAGCCCCACCCTGAAGGTGGGCTATGAGGCGGTGGACTCCCTTCCCAAGGAAGCCCATGAAAGTCCCATGCTCTCTCTGGACAAGACCAAGGACCGGGAGGTGTTCCGGGAGTTTATCGGGGATCATGACACGCTTCTCTCCTGGAAGCTGGACGGGCTTACCATTGTACTGACTTACGAGAACGGGGAGCTGGTCAAGGCCGTCACCCGGGGAAACGGCACGGTGGGAGAGGTGATCACCGGCAATGCCCGGGTGTTTGTAAACCTGCCGTTAAAGATTCCCTTTCAGGGAAGACTGGTATTGCGGGGAGAGGCCATTATCACCTACCCGGACTTTGAGAGGATCAATGAAACCCTGGAGGATGTGGATGCCAGGTATAAAAACCCCAGAAACCTCTGCAGCGGTTCCGTGCGGCAGTTAAACAACGAGATTACCGCTCAGAGGAGAGTCCGCTTCTACGCCTTCATGCTGGTAAGCGCCGAAGGGGTGGACATGCACAACTCCAGGAGATACCAGTTTGAATGGCTTCGCTCTCAGGGATTTGAAGTGGTGGAATACCGGATGGTGACTGCCTCTACTCTCGATGAGGCCATGGACTACTTTGCCGGGGCCGTGGGGACCAATGAGTTTCCCTCTGACGGGCTGGTAGCCCTTTACGATGATATCGCCTACGGGGATTCCCTGGGAAGTACGGCCAAGTTCCCGAGAAACTCCTTTGCCTTTAAGTGGGCGGATGAGATCAGGGAGACGAAACTGATCGAGATTGAGTGGAGTCCCTCCCGTACGGGGCTTATTAACCCGGTGGCGGTCTTTGAGCCGGTGGAACTGGAGGGCACCACGGTGAGCCGGGCCAGTGTTCACAATGTCAGCATCTTAAAGGAACTGGAACTGGGCATTGGGGATACCATCCAGGTCTACAAGGCCAACATGATCATCCCCCAGATTGCGGAAAACCTGACCCGCAGCGGGAACCTTACCATTCCGGATACCTGTCCGGTCTGCGGATCCGAAGCCCGGATCAAAAACGACAACGGGGTGGAAGTGCTCGTCTGTGTTAACCCGGAGTGCCAGGCCAAGAAGATCAAGTCCTTTACCCTTTTTGTGAGCCGGGATGCCATGAACATTGACGGCCTTTCGGAAGCCACCCTGGAGAAGTTTATCGCCCGGGGATTCATCCATGATTTCGGGGACATCTTTGAGATTGGGAAATACCGGGAAGAGATTGTCCACATGGAGGGATTCGGGGAGAAATCCTTTGAAAACCTGTTATCCAGCCTTGAAAAAGCCCGGGAAACCACCCTGGCCCGGGTGATCTTTAGCCTTGGGATCCCCAACATCGGCCTGGCCAATGCCAAAGTGATCTGCCGTCACTTTGACGACGATCTGGAAAAGATCCGCCATGCGGGACTGGAGGAGATCTCTGACATCGAGGGGATCGGTCCGGTAATCGCCGGAAACCTGGTGGAGTACTTTGCATCGGAAGAGAACAACCGGGCACTGGATCACCTTTTGTCCCATCTGGTCTTAAAGAGGGAAGAGAGGACAGGAGAACAGATCTTTGCCGGAAAGATTTTTGTCATCACCGGAAGTGTGGAGCACTTTGCCAACCGGAATGAGGCCAAAGCCTTCATTGAGTCCCTGGGAGGCAAGGTGACGGGATCCGTGACGGGAAAGACCAGTTATCTCATCAACAACGATGTCACATCCACTTCCACGAAAAACAAAAAGGCCAGAGAGCTGGGGGTTCCCATCCTCTCGGAGGAAGACCTGCTGGCGATGGCCGGTTCATGAGGAAACAGACACAACCAACAATAGAGACAGAGGAAAAGGAGGAAAAGCATGCCTATTAAAATTCAGAGGGATCTGCCCGTAAGGGAAATTCTGGAGAAAGAAAATATCTTTGTGATGGATGAGAACCGGGCCATGCATCAGGACATCCGGCCCATTCAGATTTTGATTCTGAATCTGATGCCTCTCAAGGAGGAAACGGAACTGCAGCTTCTCCGCTCTCTGTCCAACACCCCTCTTCAGGTGGATGTGACCTTCATGACCGTGGAGAGCCACCAGGCGAAAAATACCTCCCTCAGCCATCTGAACAAGTTTTACCAGACTTTTTCCGAGCTTTCGCATCTCTGCTTTGACGGCATGATCATCACCGGCGCTCCCGTGGAGCAGATGGAGTTTGAGGAGGTGGACTACTGGGGAGAACTGACGGAGATTATGGAATGGAGCAACACCCATGTGACCTCCACCATATATCTGTGTTGGGCGGCCCAGGCGGCCATGTACCACTTCTTTGGCCTCAACAAGCGGCCCTTGAAGGAAAAGATGTTCGGACTTTTCTGGCACCGGGTGTTAAACCGCAAGATTCCTCTGGTGCGGGGCTTTGACGATGTGTTTCTGGCCCCCCACTCCCGGCATACGGAGGTTCCCGTCGAGGACATCCACAACTGCCCGCAGCTTACCGTGCTGGCAGAGTCGGATGAGGCCGGGGTATTTCTGGCCATGTCCGATGAGGGGAGGAAGATCTTTGTCATGGGACATCCGGAGTACGACCGCATCACACTGGATGCGGAGTACAAGCGGGATCTGGGAAAGGGGCTTCCCATTCAGATCCCCAAAAACTACTACACCCAGGATGATCCTTCTATTACCCCTCTATTGATGTGGAGAGCGCACTCCAATAACCTATATACCAACTGGTTAAATTACTATGTGTATCAGGTGACGCCCTACAACCTGATGGGGACACCGGATTTCTCCAGAGACTGACCCTTCTTATAGGAAGAAACTCTGTCAAAGACCTGTAAAATGGCTCAGGGAAGACATG
>CAZJYM010000036.1:3842-17999 GCA_964550245.1 uncultured Blautia sp.
TCCAGGCTTTTCAGCTTTTCGTTCTCCGCTTCTGCAGATCGAAGAAGAGCAAAGAACCGGTCATGAGCTTCCTGGTATTCCCTGTTGAATTCCTCGTCTCTTCCGGAATGAAGCATGGACACGTAGTCGTGTACCTGGTGCTTTAACTCCGGGTAGACTCTGGCGATGGTGGCCACCCCGATGTTGGAGCACACATCGGAGATTCTCTCCACCTCCGTCAGCAGGTTCAGGTACTCGGTTCCCGCAAAGATGGAACAGGCTCCTCTGCGCAGACGCTCCAGGTGATTGTCCTTTACGGAGTTCACCAGGTCGTCCACCACCTCCTCCAGGGGTTCGATGTGTCTGGCGGCGGTGGCATTGCGCTTCCGGAAGGCCTCTCCGCTGAAGTCCAGGATGGTGTCGATGATCTTTCTCAGCACCTCGATCTCATTGAGAGCAGCCTGGGAGAAGTGGAGCTTCTGTTCATGGAGGGCCATGCCCACCTCACAGATGTTCATGGCGTGGTCGCTGAGACGTTCAAACTCCGTGACGGCGGAGTAGTAGTGGGTCATGATCTCCAGGTGGTTGGGTGCGGTGATGTGGGCGGAGATCTGAATCAGGTAGTTGCTGATCCGGTCCGCCATGGTGTCAATGTAGGCTTCATCCTCGCTGATCTGCTGCGCCGCCTTCTCATCGTAGTCTACCGCCACGTCAAAGGAGCGGGTGATGTTGGTGCGGGCCATCTCGTACATTTCCAGAAGGGCATCATAGCAGCGGCCGAAGGCCAGGGCCGGGGTGCTGAAGAACACCGGGCTTAAGGCATCCAGCAGCTCGTCGTGCTGTCCGACAACCTTGGGTTCGGGTTCGTCCTTTACCAGCTTCGTTCCGTGTTTCTCAAAGATGTTCATGAGGGGGAACAGTGCCACGGCGCATCCCAGGTTGAAGATGGTGTTGGTGTTGGCAATGCCTCCGGAGTTGATGGTTTTGGACCAGATCCCGTCCAGGAAGCCCAGCTGGTGGATCACGGTGACCGTGACCAGAATCAGCGCCGACTTGGACAGGTTGTAGAGGATGTTGATGACACCCACTCTTTTGGCATCCGGCTTGGCCCCGATGTTGCAGACAATGGCGGTGGTCACGCAGTCACCCAGGTAGATACCTACCAGCACCGCATAGATGGCTGAGAAGGTGAGGCCTCCGGCGGTGGAAAAGGCCTGCAGGATACCGATGGAGGCCGAGGAGCTCTGGAGTACAAAGGCTACGCCGGCTCCGATCAGGTAGCCGATCAGAGGATTGTCTCCCAGCTTGGAGAAGACCTGATCGATCATGCCGCTTTCAGAGAGGACATTCACCGCATCTGTCATGTCTAACAGACCGGAGAAGAGGATACCGAAGCCGATGATGATCTGGCCCAGCTTGCCGGAACCCTTGGAGTTAAAGCCCATGATGATGATAATGCCCACGATCATGGCCAGAGGGGCCAGGGTGGAGGGCTGGAAAAACTGCAGGATGGAGGTGCCGGAGGCGTCCAGGTCCAGAAGACGGATGATCTGTCCGGTTATGGTGGTTCCCACGTTGGCACCTACAATAATGCCCACGGACTGGTGCAGGGAGATGATTCCGGCTCCCACCAGACCGGAGGTGATCACGATGGTTGCGGTGGATGACTGGATTACGGCCGTCATCAACAGGCCCAGAAGGAATGCCTTCACCGGGGTGCTGGTGGCTTTCTCCAGGGCGTTCTTCAGCGTGCCGGAGGAACTCTCCTTGAGACCGTCTCCCATGATGCGCATTCCGTAGAGAAACATTGCAAGTCCGCCTAACAGCTTGATTATATCAAATATGCTCATGTCTTTTCACCCGTATCATGCTTGAAAGATGGATGGCTATAAGGGAATCCAACTTTTCACCGAACCTCACAAAGGGTATTTTACAGGAAATTCATAGAAAATTCCACTGTTTTTTACAAGGAAGATGAAAAATATGGATCAGATCCCCATGGAAAGCTGTGAGATTTGCCGGAGATCAGTTGATTTTTATTTATTTTAACAGGATAGAAAAGGAAAGAGACGGAAAGTAAATAGAATCCTTCGATGCATGTATTTTGTTTAGATCAGATGTTTTCAGGGAAGCCTAAAATCGTGCGGATAAAACATAAAATCGTCCTAGCGCCTGAGGGGGAAATTGGCTTATACTATCATTGGGTTATTTTTTGAAAGAGGGGATGACAAAGCGGGATCATCCAGTCAGGCAAGGTTTGTATGCGCTCTTCTGACCATCCGTCAGGGGAAGAAAACAAGGTGAAAATTTGGACCGGACCGCTTGGGCGGTCAAAAAGGAGAACAGCTTTATGAAGATGACATTTCGCTGGTACGGCGATGGAAACGACAGCATTACACCGGAAATGATCCGGCAGATCCCGGGGGTGTCGGGACTGGTCTGGGCGCTGCACGACAAGCAGCCCGGTGAAGTGTGGGAAGTGGATGAGATCGAGAAGGTGCGGGCCCGCATCGAGGGAGCCGGCTTCAACATGGACGTGGTGGAGAGCGTCAATGTGCACGACGACATCAAGATCGGTCTTCCCACCAGGGATCAGTATATCGAAAACTACAAGACCACTCTGAGGAATTTAGCCAAGTTCGGGGTTAAGGTGGTCACCTACAATTTCATGCCCATCTTTGACTGGACCAGAACGGATCTGTTCCATCCCCTGGAGGACGGCTCCACCGCCCTGTTCTACGAGAAGGACAAGATCCAGGACGACTACAAGGAGATGGCCAACTACATTCTCAACAACCTGCACGGCATGACCTTCCCGGGCTGGGAGCCGGAGAGGATGGCCAAACTGGATGAGCTTTTCGAGGCCTACAAGCCTGTCACCAAGGAAAAGCTCTGGGACAACCTGAAATACTTCCTGGAGGCCATTATGCCCACCTGCCATGAGACCGGCATCAAGATGGCCATTCATCAGGATGATCCGCCCTGGGACATCTTTGGACTTCCCCGTCTTCTGGTGGACAAGGAATCCATCGGCCGCTTCCTGAACATGGTGGATGACGAATACAACTGCCTGTGCCTGTGCTCCGGTTCCCTGGGAGCCAACAAGGAGAACAACGTGGCAGATATCGTCCGCACCTACTGCGACCGCATCGCCTTTGCCCACATCCGCAACGTGCGCCACTATCCCAACGGGGACTTCACCGAGGCTTCCCACCGGGACTGCGACGGAGACACGGGGATTCTGGACATCATGAAGGCCTATCACGACTGCGGGTATACCGGCTATGTACGTCCCGACCACGGACGCCATATCTGGGGCGAGCAGTGCAGACCCGGATACGGGCTCTACGACAGGGCTCTGGGGATCATGTATCTCTGGGGCTGCTGGGATATGCTGGATAAAACCGAAGGAAAAGTTGGAGAGTAAAGAAAGGAGAAACAGACATGGATCTGCCGTTAAATATTGATTTTTCTGGAAAAGTAGTGGTAATCACAGGTGCCGGCGGTGTTCTTTGCGGAACCATGGCCAGAGCCTTTGCCCAGGCAGGAGCCAAGGTGGCTGCCCTGGATCTGAATGAGGACGCGGTTAAGAAGCTGGCGGAAGAGTGCACCGCCGAAGGACATATCTGCAACGGCTACAAGGCCAACGTGCTGGAGAAGGAGAGCCTGGAGGCTGTCCATGAAGCCGTGCTGAAGGACTTTGGACCCTGCGACATCCTCATCAACGGGGCCGGCGGCAACAACCCCAGAGCCACCACCGACAACGAGTACCAGCACGAAGCCAAAGAGGGACAGAAGACATTCTTTGATCTGGATTCCTCCGGTGTGGACTTCGTGTTCCGTCTGAACTTCCAGGGAACCCTGATTCCCACCCAGGTGTTTGCCAAAGACATGGTGGAGAGAAAGTCCGGAACCATCCTGAACATCTCCTCCATGAATGCCTACATCCCGCTGACCAAGATTCCGGCCTACTCCGGCGCCAAAGCCGCCGTCTCCAACTTCACCCAGTGGCTGGCCACCCACTTTGCAGGCACCGGAATCCGCTGCAACGCCATCGCCCCCGGATTCCTGGTTTCCAACCAGAACAGGGCCCTGCTCTTCAATGAGGATGGAACCCCCACACCCCGTTCCCACAAGATCTTAAGCGGAACTCCCATGGGACGGTTCGTGGACAGCGAAGAGCTTCTGGGAGGAGTCTTCTTCCTGTGTGACGACAAGGCTGCCAGCGCCATCACCGGTGTGGTTCTTCCCATCGATGCCGGATTTGCCGCCTATTCCGGAGTATAATAACAAAGGAAACGCTCTGAAAGATAAGTCAAAAAGCCCCATGCCTCCGGCATGGGGCTTTTTTAATGGAAGTTAAAGAAGTAAAACGGGAAAGAAAAAGACAGTATCCATGAATGAGTTTTTATGGTATAATCCATCGTGCTGTGACTACAGGATGAAGGAGGAAGTTTTCATATGCCCGGTGCAGACGGCACTTACGCAGAAAAGGGATCCGGCTTTCCCTGGAAATCGTTTTTAAAGAATCTGGCGGTCCTGGGGATTCCGGTAGCCCTGCAGAATCTTCTCACCACCACCGCCAGCATGATCGACACCATGATGGTGGCCCCTCTGGGAGAACTGTCGGTGGGAGCTCTGGGGCTGTGTGCCCAGTTCTCCTCTTTGATGTTTTCCGGATACTGGGGATTTGTAGGCGGAGGCATGCTCTTTATCTCCCAGTACTGGGGAGCCAGGGAGGATGACGGCATCGAGAGATCCTACGGCATGACCTGGATGTGCATGATGACCGTGGCGGTGATCTTTGGAAGCCTGGCCATCTTTGCCCCGGAGATGATCATGAGAGTCTACACGGATAAGACCGCCATCCAGGAGATCGGGGTGCAGTACTTAAAGATCGTGGGCTACGCCTATTTCCTTCAGATCTTCTCCATGGCCATGAGCTGTCTGCTGCGCTCTACGGAACGGGTGCAGATCCCCATGATGGCTTCCATTGCCTCCGTGGCCACCAACATTTTTCTGAACTGGGTGTTTATCTACGGCCGTTTCGGCTTTCCCGCCATGGGCATTCGGGGTGCAGCCCTGGCCACCACCTGTTCCGCTGCCGTAAATGTGCTCACCATCTATCTTCTGGCCTGGAAAGCCCATTACCCCTACCTCTTTCATGTGCGGGGACACTTCCGGTGGACCGGGAAGCAGCTGAAAGAGTACTTTGTGAAGTGCTTCCCCATCATCTGCAATGAGGTGATGATGGGCGTGGGAAACATGGTGATCAACATCACCCTGGGCAGACAGCCCGAACATGTGATTGCGGCCCTGGCCGTGTTTCGTACCCTGGAGGGACTGGTGATCGGCTTTTTTGCGGGCTTTTCCAATGCCACCTCCGTTCTGGTGGGCTCCTGTGTGGGAGCCGGGAAACTGGACATGGCTTACGAGAGGGCCAGAAGGCTGGTGTATCTTTGCAGCGGGGTGATATTTGTGGCCAACATAGGGATCTTCATGATCCACCGTCCCATCCTCACCGCCATGAGTCTTTCCGGGGATTCCTATGAGGCGGGAGTCCGGATGCTGCTCATCTATGGGGTGGCTTCCGTGATCCGCATGGGAAACTGGATCCAGAACGACACCTACCGGGCTTCCGGGGATGCGGTGTACGGAACGGTGCTGGAGATCGCCTTCATGTACTGCCTGGTTCTGCCCTGTGTGCTGATCTCCGGCTTTGTATTGAAGCTGCCCTACTGGGCCATCTTTCTGTGCTGCTATATCGATGAGCCCATCCGATATGTACTCATGCAGATCCATCTCTACTCCGGCAAGTGGGTGAAGCCGGTCACCGATGCGGGGAAGGCGGCGCTGCCGGACTTTCAGGCGAGAAGGATGAAAAAGAGAGGGTAGAGATGTGGGTTTGGATGTAAAGAAACAGCCGCTCCTTCGGGGGAGCGGCTGTTTCTGTTTGATAAACATGTTGAAGGGATTAACTGTCAGGCAACTTTGACATTATCTATAATTGCAGCGGTATCATATATAGAGTCTCCCATGTCATAAACTACAAATTGTAGAGTGACAAGGTTATCATTATAAGCGGATATGTCAAATGATACTTCTTTCCAAGTGGTATGATAGATTGTTTCATCTCCGCCTTCAAAGTCTAAATCTTCGCTTTGAAGCTCATACCACTGCGAGGTATTTACCGTCTCCTCAAGGAACTCATGTAAAATATTACCGTCTCTGTCCAACAGACGTACGACAAATCTGTCATCAAACTGGGTGTGGACAAACTCCATTGGCTCTTCAGAGACAACATCATAGGAAAAACTTAATGTGCTCTCATCGTCATCCAGATAGAACGTTTGAGATATGATACTGCCTTCTGTACCGGACAAATATTCATTCTCCGCAGAACCGATTCCTGTTGTAAGCAATCCCATTCGAGATCCGGATACAGGAAGAAGGTCTCCCAGCTTCACCATCACACGAGTATCTCCTACAGTGCTCCATTTCACGGGAGTATAGGATTCCTCAAAATCTCCATTTTCTAACGATTTATTGTACAGGGTTGCATGAACATCACCGGTGAGAACAGGGTATGCAGCTGGTTCAGTGGCACTGCCTCCATCATCTTTTCCGTATATTGAAGTTGCAGTATTCAGTGCGTTTCCGATCTCTTCTCCCTTTATAAGTTCTCCAACTACGCTCATTAGCAGTGGATTATCATATCGGAGATATACGCTGTTATGGAATCCAATTACAGCATCTGCCCCTCTGGACAGTAACGCATTGGACATTCTATAGTCTATAGATTCATTCTCTCCCATGAAATCGCAGGATTGAGAGAATATGATCATATCGGACAGAGCTTCATCACTGTAATTGAATGAGAAAAATGCAGGAAATACCCAGTAAACGAAATCTCCATCTGTAGTGACAACCTGTGCAATACGATGGCCTTTCAATTCATCGTTGTATTCCATGTTTTTAGAGGAACTCGGCTCTTCCTGAAGGCATAATACCGGGCTCCCATTAAGAATGGATCCATGCATACTGAATACAACAAGGCTATTATTATTTTCATCTAAAGCACGTAAATCTGAGACAGTTACGTCTGAGTCTACGGTAGTGTTAAGTCCTGCATTGTCCCATTCCGGTTCAACTACGGAAAAATCCGGGAAACCATCGTCACTGTCGAAGGCACATAATACTAATGCATTTCCAAGATTCGTGCTGATAGAACCAGCAATCAGATTCGATTTATCTGTGCCCTCATCGATCAGTGTGGAAAGCAGTCCACTTCCGGAAGGATCTCTATTCTGCACTACCTGTGACTGCTCTGTAGAGCCATCGCCTTCTGCATAAATGGGCTCTTCACCATCTGAAAATACGTCATTGTTTATTGCAGTTTCTACAGGCTCTTCTTCCTGTTCTGGTTCCATATTTCCACTGGAGAACACGTCAACCTGATCAGCAGTGCTTTCGTCATTTGAAATATCACCAGCTTTTTCTTCATCAAAATCTTTCACCATTACTCCTCCGAGAACACCACTGGAGTATTCAAAGGAGAAGACGCCTGATATTTCATTATAGCTTATTGTGTCTTCTTTGATTTGTTCATCTTCTACGAGATCTTCCAATAGATTTTCTGTCTCTGTTTTTCTTTCTTCTAATGGAGCTTCATCGTCTAATGTTGTCTGAAACTCAGACAACGTTTTGTTAATATCTTCGATATCCTTAAGTTCTTCATCTGTAAGTTTAGAATAGATACTTATTGTAATAGTGTCAGATTTTATCTTATTATCTCCGACCACTGCTTCAGCGTAGTAATCAAGGGTTCCAGGATTTTCGGATCCGATAGTAGCTTTTCCTGAATAAGTATTGTCATTCTGGAGGTCATCACCGCTGGTTGAATATTTGCCATCATCCAGCAATTCTGTGATTTTTTCTTTATCAGAATTATATAATATTACACTGTCGCAAGCTCCATCCACTTTCGCCTTAAAAATGACTTCCTGGGTACTCCCTGCTGAAAGTTCGTATATATCGACAGAAAGTGTGATCTTAGTTGCGGGAGTTTCTCCTGCTTCCACTGTTATTGTTGCGGAAGCGGTAAAGCCGCCGGAAACTGTTTTTGCTGTGATTGTAGCAGTTCCTTCGGATAATGCAGTTACCAGTCCATTGTCTGATACGGATGCAACTGCGGTATCGCTGCTGCTCCATACCACGGCTTTGTTCGTTGCAGATTCTGGAAGAACCGTCGCGGTAAGTTGACAGGTTTTTCCAACTTTTAAGGTGCTTTCTGCAGGACTTACTGTAACACTCTCAGGAAGGATCTCTGAGGGAACATCCGGTGTAACTGTTGGATAATCGGGGTAATCAGGAATTGACGGTATTTCGGGAGTAACTGTGGGAGTTACTGAGGGTGTTAGCGATGGGGTGACCGATGGTGTAACTGAGGGTGTTGCCGATGGAGTAACGGATGGGGTGGGTGTGGGTGAAACTGTTGCTTCGGGTTCAATCTTTACATCAACAGTGGCAGTGCAATCTCCGCTGACTGTTTTTACCGTGATGGTCACTGATCCTTCGGAAATGGCAGTCACCAGTCCCTCTTCAGATACCGTTGCTATAGCTGTATCACTGCTGCTCCATATTACGGATTTATCCGTAGCATTCTCAGGAAGAACTGTTGCCGTTAACTGTACGGTCTCGCCGGCTTTCAGCGTATTATCTTTGGGAGTTATTTCTACGCTTTCAGGCAGAACTTCAGTCCCCTGAACTGTAACCGTAATGACAGCTGAACTTTGACTTCCGTCTTTTGCTGTAACCTTGATTTCTGCTGTACCAGCCGCTTTAGCAGTAATCACACCTTTGCTGCTTACTGTTGCTATTGTCTGATCAGAGCTTTCAAAGGAAACTTTCTTATTCATCGCATTCTGCGGTGTTACTTTATAGGAGATTGTTGATTTCTCTCCAATCTTCAATGAAATACTGGAATTATCTACAGATATATTTTTCACTGCAGGTCCAACGAAGACTCTGCATTTTGCCTTCAATCCGGTTTTCTTCTCTATCGCTGTAATAACAGAATACCCTTTTTTCCTGCCAGTAACTATACCCTGAGAATTTACAGTTGCTACCGACTTCTTTCCGGATTTCCATATTACTGGATTATCGGAAGCATCTGATGGCTGAATGATAGTTTCGAGCTTAATACTTTGCCCTTTTTTCACAGTATATGTGGAGTAGTTAAGAGCGATACTCTGGGCTTTTGGAAGCGAAGGTACTACTGTAATTTTGCATGTGGCCTTTGCTTTTGTTCCTTTCACAGAAGCTGTGATGGTTGCCGCACCGCTCTTCTTTCCTGTGACCAGTCCCTTTGTACTGACTGTTGCAACAGACTTATCGCTTGTTTTCCATACTACGGTCTTATTTGACGCGTTTTTCGGCAGAACTTCTGCTTTTAGCCTGACTTTTTGACCTGCCTCCATTTTATAGGAAGAATAATTCAGACTAACACTGTTTGTTTTCTTCGAAGCTGCCTGGGACGTGACAGAAATGAAACTGATGGACAATAATGTCATTAACAGTACCATAACTGCCTTATAAAACTTTGGCCACTTCTTCTTCATTTTTTGCATCTCCTCTCTCGTAAATAATATGAAGTGGGTTTCCAATTTGTGAATATATCATAATTATCTTCTGTTATCAATGTTCTATCAAACCCTATTATGGTCCTTAGGAACATATAAATGTACAGTATTTGCCCATAAGTACACAGTGTCACAGGTGGTTACATTTCCTATTTTATTGTTTCTCTTGCTCAAGGATGGTCCCCAAAAGAAAAAATTGAAAACTTGAAAAAACTGCTTGACAGAAGCTCACTTCAGTGGTAGTCTAAGTGTATTAAGACATCTAATACACTTAACACGGACAGGACACACACTTTTGTCCTGGACAGGGGCAGGAAAGGAGTACCTGATGATTATACTGGATTATCAGGATCGGCGGCCGCTTTATGAGCAGATCGTGGAGAAGCTTCGTACGCTGATCCTGAGAGGAGTTCTGGCGCCGGATTCAAGGCTTCCTTCCGTCCGGCAGCTGGCCATGGATCTGTCCATCAATCCCAACACCATCATGAGAGCCTACATGGAGCTGGAGAAGGAGGGACTGATCTACCCGGTAAAGGGAAAGGGGAATTTCGTGGCGGATACGGGAAGCGTGCGAAAGACGGCTCTCCTGGATTACGAGAAGGAATTTTCCGATCTGGTCTTAAAGGGGAAAGAGCTGGGAGTTACGGAGGAAGAGATGCAGGAGATGCTGCGGAAATGCTTTTTGGAGGAAAAACCGGAAGAGGAAAGGGGGGAGAGCCATGATACAGATCCAGGACTGCAGTAAGAAGTTTGATTCCATTCTGGCTGTCAATCATGTAAACATAGAGGTGGCGGACGGTGAAGTCTTCGGCCTGGTGGGAAGCAACGGAGCCGGAAAGAGCACGCTGCTGCGGATGATGGCGGGGATCTATAAGCCCGATACGGGACAGATCCTGCTGGACGGGGAAGCGGTCTATGAAAACCCGAAGGTGAAGGAACAGGTATTTTACGTATCGGATGACGCCTGGTTTCCATCCAACTATGTTCCGGATCACCTGGCGGACTTTATGGGGGTTTATTATCCCACCTTTGACCGCCAGAGATATGAAAACCTGATGAAGCAGTTTCAGCTGGACAGGAAGAGAAAGATCAGCACCTTCTCCAAGGGGATGAAAAAGCAGCTGATGATGATCCTGGGCGTCAGCACCATGACCCGTTATCTCCTGTGTGATGAAGCCTTTGACGGGCTGGATCCGGTGATGCGCCAGGCCATGAAGAGCCTGTTTGCAGCGGAACTCTTAAGAAGAAAGTTTACCCCCGTCATTGCCTCCCATAACCTGCGGGAGCTGGAGGATATCTGCGATCATGTGGGGCTTCTCCATCAGGGAGGAATTCTTCTCTCCAGACAGCTGGAGGAGATGAAGGTCCATATCCACAAGATTCAGTGCCTGTTACCGGATGGTGAAAAGGAGCAGGAGCTGCTTAAAGAGCTGGATGTGATGAAGGTGGCGCGGCAGGGATCTCTGCTGATGATCACCGCCAGAGGATCCCGGGAGGAGATTCTGGAGCGGATCCGCCGGGAGGATCCCCTGTTCTGTGAGGTGATTCCCCTTACTCTGGAGGAAATCTTTATCTGTGAAACGGAGGTGGCAGGATATGAAGTCCCGAATATTTTCTTTTGACATGATGAAAACCTCATCCAGAAAACAGGTGTGGATTCCCTGCCTTCTGGGGCTGTGCTTCTTTCTGGCTTTCCCTCTTGCAGAACTTTCCCAGCTGGGACTCTGGGAGACCAACGGATTTACTCCGGCACAGATCGCCGTTCTCCATGAGAACTACTGGAGGTCGGGACTGGTATTTCCCGGCTGGCTGGTGATTCTCTTTGCCGGCTTCTTAAACGGCATCCAGGGCTTCATCTATCTCCACTCCCGGAGAAAGGTGGATTTCTACCACAGTCTTCCGGTAAAGCGGCAGGAGATGTTTGTCCAGAAAACCCTGACGGGAATTCTCTATACGGGTATTCCCTACTGCATCATGATCCTTATGGCCCTGGGCGTCTCAGCTGCCAAGGGGTATTTTTCCCTGAACATCGTAAAGCTGGTGCTTCCCATGGCCCTGGTTCACCTGGTCATCTATCTTTTCATCTATTTCCTGACGGTACTGGCCGTGGTGCTTACGGGGAAAGCCCTTTCCTGCGCTCTGGTGCTGGCGGTTTTCTTCGCCTATCCCCCCTGCCTGGCAGGGCTGATTCAGGATTACAGAAATGTTTTTTACGACACGGCGGTCTATTCCGGGGATTCCGGGATTGTAAACCTGCTCTCCGAATATCTCTCCCCCATTCAGCTCACATCCAGTCTGGCCCAGGAGTGCAACGGTCCCGGATTTGTCAAATATCTGATCTGGGTGGTCCTTTTGGGGGCTGCGGCCGGGGTTCTCTCTCTGGTGATCTATATGAGGAGAAAGTCGGAGTGTGCGGGACAGCCTCTGATCTCAACCCGCTTTGCCCGTGTAATCAAATATATGGTTACCATTCCCTTTGCCCTGGGTGTGGCAGAGATTTTTCATTCCCTCTTTGGAGGCTACACGGATGGAGGGGGAGTTACCGGATGGATCTGGTGGATTGGCGGTCTGGTTCTGGGAACCGTTCTGGTACATGGAACCCTGGAGGTTATTTACCAGGGAGACTTCAGAAAGTTTTTCTCTGCGAAGTTTGATCTGGCGGCCATTGCTGCGGTGGTAGCCCTGTGCTTTTTCTGGTATGCCGGGGATGTGGGACATTACGATACGTACATTCCGGACCGGGAAGAGATGAAGGCTTTCTACATGCAGCAGGGCATGCCTTTCTATGTTTATAATTCCCGGACTCTGATTACCAGGGAAGATGACGGATACCGGCTTTCCGACGACTGGGACATTCCGGAGCGGTCTCTGATCCCCCAGGGAGAACAGATGAGTGAGGAACTGTATGAACTGCTGGAGGAGATTGTCGCACAACATAACGACGTCTCTGAACCGGCGGTGGGAAACTATACGGTGAAATATGAGCTCAACTCCGGAAGAAAGATTGCCCGCAACTACCTCTTCACCAAGGATCAGCTGTACCGGATGATGCTCTGCGACTTCCGGGATGCAAACCTGAAGGCGACCAGCTATTCCTTCCTCAACCTGGGAGATGAGTGCCTTGGGCAGACCGTACAGGGAAGATTCATTGACAGGACCCAGACCATCATCAGCAATGAGCCGGAGAAGTACAAAAAACTTATGGAAGCCATGCGCCAGGATGTGGAGGAGGCTTCTCCGGAGGAACTTCTTGAACAGCCGGTGGGCATTCTGGATCTGACCTTTGTCATTCCCGAAAACGGCAGTGTATCCGTTCTGGCTCCGGGAGATGAAGATTTTGCTCTTAATGAGGAGATTTCCGTTGAACTGCTTCCCTGTTTTGAGAGAACCATTGATCTGATCAGGGACTGGGGATATTTTGAAACTCTGAAGGCGGAGGAGATCTCCTCCATCCGGGTGGATATCGCACAAAATAACACGGAGGAGCCGGAAGTGGCCGTGACCACCTATGAGGATCCGGAACAGATTGAAGCCCTGCTTGACTGTCTGGTACCCTACTCCCTGGAATGCCCCTGGGTGAAGTACGATCCCCATGCGAACGTGTACGTCACTTTCAAAAATGAATCCGAAATTGCTTTCCTTCTCCTGCAGGACGGGATTCCGGATTTCTTAAATGAATGGATTGAGGAGAACAGTGCGGATGCCCTGATAAGGTTTCCGGAGACAGTGCTTCCGGAGAAAACTGTTGGCTGAGCGATGAAGGGAGGATGAAGGGTATGGCCTCCGGCATGCGTCTGGATAAATACCTGGCTGACCAGGGAGCGGGAACCCGCAGCCAGGTGAAAAAGTTCATACAGAAAGGGGAAGTGCTTCTGGACGGTGAGACGGTCAAGCGGCCGGAGACCAGAGTGATTCCGGGAGAGAACATCGTAACCCTGCGGGGAGAAGTCCTGGGCCCCCTTCCCCAATATGAGTACTACCTGCTTCACAAGCCCGCCGGGTATGTGACGGCCACGGAGGATGAACGGGAGAGGACGGTGATGGAACTGGTCCCCTCCCGGAGGAAGGGACTTTTCCCGGTGGGAAGGCTGGACAGGGATACGGAAGGACTTCTGCTCATTACCAATGACGGACCTCTGGCTCATCAGCTTCTCTCTCCGAAAAAACATGTGGAAAAGACCTATTTTGTCCTGACCGCCGGAAAGGTGACGGAAGAGGACAAAACAGCCATGAAGGAAGGAGTGGACATCGGGGAGGAAGTTCCCACACTTCCTGCCAGGCTGGAGATCCTGGAAGGCCCGGAGGGATTTATGGAGAGGGACCTTTTTGAGAGTTTCCAGGAGGAGGAAGAAAGCTGTGTGCTTCTTACCATCTGTGAGGGAAAGTACCACCAGGTGAAGAGAATGATGGAAGCGGTGGGGAAGAAGGTGCTTTACCTGAAGAGGGTATCCATGGGGCCGCTAATGCTGCCGGAGGATCTGGAAAGAGGAGGGTGCCGGGCCCTTACGGAGGAGGAAGTGAGGATGCTGAAGGGGAT
>CAZJYM010000037.1:0-10478 GCA_964550245.1 uncultured Blautia sp.
TGGTGAGTATAACACATCCCGGGGAAAGTTACAATAAAAAGGTGGAGGCCGGACCGTTCAGACCGGGGATTTTGTGCTAATATTGCCTCCTTGCGGGAAAAAACTGCTTCCATATATATAAAAACCCCCTGTATGGCAGGGCCATACAGGGGGTTTTTGTTTTTCTCCAGGTTTTCTTTTGTTTATTTCAGACTTACAGAGAAGCAGCCACCCTGGGCAGTCTCTCATCGATCATGTTGGTGAGGCTGTCGGTGCAGGAGAGCTGGTCAATCAGCACACCCGCGCCTGCAGGAACCAGAACGGCACCCTTGCAGGGAAGAACGCCTCCGTAGATCTCACCGATCTGGGAATCCCGGTAGATGGGAAGCTTTTCGTTCATCTCGTCGGAGATGTCCTGTACCTCATCATAGGTCATCTCCACCTCGTAGACGTGAGCCAGCTCCGCGGCCACCTCCCAGTTGGAGAAGAAGACTTCCTCTTCCACGGCTTCCTGCACCAGCTGGAGTCTGCGCTCCGTGTTGGTATAGGTGCCGCAGGTGGAGGCGAATCCGGTGCCCGGAATCACCACGTCGGCCATGGCGGCGGTATCGGTCAGGTGGGTATCGCAGACCGCCAGGAATACCAGGTTCTTTAAGACTTCCGGATCGGGATCCTCACCAAAGTCGATGAGGGCCTTCACACCCTCCATGGCTTCCGCGCCGGCGGTGATGCCCAGATCAGCCAGGCCCTGGCTGTTGTTCTTGGCCTTCAGCATCAGGATGCCGTCCCTGGGCTTTCCGATATGGCCGGATACCAGCGCGATGTCCGAAAGCAGTGTGGCGGCTTCCACGGAAACCACGTTCTGCTGGAAGACAATCATGGCCTTTTTGGCATTGGCGTACATCTCGGCCACTGCCTTTGCCTCGTCACTGACCGGCGCTCCTTCCAGGGAAGCGGCAAAGGCGTCAATCCCGGCAATACCGGTGCCTTTGCCCATGTCCAGAAGGGCTTTGGCCACACCCCGGAAGAAGTCCAGGTTGTTGGGGGTGGTGATGGTCTTATGAGCAAACATCATGTGAGACTGGGCATACCCTTCGGGGCTTACCAGAATCACTTTGGCTCCGTTGGCGGCGGCCTGTTTGAGTTTCAGGCGGATTACCTGATTCTCTTTCGCGATAAAGCCGGCACAGATGATGACCTCTGTGCTTAAAAGCTCATCAATGGTGTTGGGAGAGGCATTCACACCCAGCACCTTTTCCAGGCCGTTCTCCCGGTTGTTAAAGCAAAGAGTTCTGGCACCGATGGAATCCGCAAACTTCTTCATCACATAGGCTTCCTCGTTGGTGTAGCGGTCGGAGATGGATACGGCAACCGCATCCTTTCCGTACTTGGCCGCCAGGGCTTCCGCCTTCTTGGCCACCATCACGAAGGCCTCATGGTAATCCACTTCGGTGAGCCGGCCGTCTTTGCGGATCATGGGATCCAGGATCTTCCCCGCCAGGAGGGAGCAGTCAAACCCAAACTTGCCCCGTCCGCAGAGAAGTCCCTTGTTGACGGCTCCCTCCTTGTCGGGAACCGACTTCACCAGCATGTCTCCGTAGGTCTCCAGATGGAGGGAACAGCCCACGGAGCAGTGGGAACAGGTGGTATCCACGGAATCCGTATCCAGGGGAACGGACTTCTCCAGGGAGAGTCTCTCCTGCAGGGCTCCGGTGGGACAAACGCTGACACACTGGCCGCAGGAGATGCAGCCGGTCTCGGCCAGGGGCATTTCCAGAGCGGGTTTTACCACGGTGTCAAATCCGCGGTGCACCAGACCCAGAGCTCCCACACCCATCACCTCATCGCAGACCCGCACGCACAGGCCGCAGAGGATGCACTTGTTGGGATCCCGCAGGATAAAGGGATGTTCGTCGTTGTATTCCACTTCGTTGATGTCGCCGGCAAAGCGCTCCGGATGTACATCGTACATGTTGGAGTAGGAGATCAGCTTACACTCGAAGTAGTCCTTGCATCCGCACTCCAGACAGCGGTGCGCTTCTACCAGGGCCTGCTCCTCCGTGTATCCGGCCACCACTTCCGTGAAGTTGTCCTTCCTCTGGGCGGCGTTAAGCTGCTCCATGGTGGGACGGCACATTCTCTCCCGGTCCTCGAAGGTCTTTTCGGTCACATCGGTTCTGGTCACATAGTAGTCGGGCTCATAGGGGATGATCTGCCCGCTCAGGTAGGCATCCACCACCTGGCTGCCCTTTTTGGCATCGGCAATGGACTCCACGGCGATGGAGATCTTGTCGTTGCCGCAGTCGCCGCCGGCAAAGACGCCGGGGATGGCGGTCATGAAGGTATTTTTATCATAGACGATGCCGCCCTTGCGGGTGAGCTCCACGCCGGCAATGCCTTTGGCGTCCACTCTCTGACCGATGGCCAGGATCACCGTATCCACATCGATGGTCTCGGTCTTTCCCTCTACGGGTACGGGGGCCCGGCGTCCGGAGGCATCCGGCTCACCCAGCTCCATCACCTGCAGGATCATCTGACGGCAGTGGCCGTTCTCATCGGGGATGATCTCCAGGGGATTGGTAAGGTTGAGGAAGACCACGCCTTCTTCCTCGGCTTCCTGGATCTCCAGGGCATCGGCGGGCATCTCGTCCTTGGTTCTCCGATAGATGTTGTAGACCTTGTCCGCACCCAGTCTGACCGCGGTACGGCAGGCGTCCATGGCGGTGTTGCCTCCGCCTACAATGGCTACGCTCTTTCCCAGGTCCATGGGCTCGTTGCGCACAACTTTCCGGAGGAAGTCAATGCCGCCGATCACACCGTCGGAATCTTCACCCTTGCAGCGCACTCCGGTGGAAACCCAGGCGCCGATGCCCACACATACCGCATCGAAATCCCGGCGGATGGTCTCAAAGGAAATGTCCTCCCCGATGCGGGTGTTGGTGATCATGTCCACACCCATCTCCTCCAGGGTGGCAATCTCCTGATCCAGGACTTCCTTGGGAAGACGGTACTCGGGGATGCCGTAGCGCAGCATGCCGCCCAGTTTGGGCATGGCTTCATAAATCGTAACGGAATGGCCCATCTGACGCAGGAAGTAGGCCATGGAGATGCCGTAGGGGCCTCCGCCGATGACGGCCACGTTTTTCCCGGTGTCGGGTTCACAGTCGGGAACGAAGGGATTCTCTCCCATCTCGTCAACATCCGCCGCAAAGCGCTTCAGGTTGGCGATGGCGATGGGCTCATCCACCAGTCCTCTCCGGCAGGCGGTCTCGCAGGGATGGGGACATACCCGTCCGATGGAGCCGGGAAGAGGAATGTTGTCCCGGATCAGTTTGATGGCTTCCTCATACTGGCCGTTGGCAATCAGGCCCACATATCCCTGACAGTCGGTTCCGGCGGGACATGCCAGCTTGCAGGGGGGACGGCAGTCTCCCTTGTGGTTGGAGAGCAGAAGCTCCAGGTTGGTCTTTCTGGACTCCAAAACCCTGGGGGTGTTGGTGTGGATGATCATGTTGGGGGCGATCTCCGTGGCGCAGGCTTTCCAGAGCTTGGGATTGCCCTCCTGCTCCACCACGCACAGACCGCAGGCGCCGTAGATTTCAGTTCTCTCGTCGTAGCAGAGAGTGGGGATAAAGATGCCGTTCTCTCTGCAGACTTCCAGGATGGTCTGTCCGGGAAGCCCGAAGACCTCTTTTCCGTCAATATTTAATCTGAACTTGTTCACAGTCCGTACCTCCTTATACTCTCTTTACTGCCCCGAATTTGCAGGACTCCTCGCATCTGCCGCACTTGATGCACACGGCAGGATCGATGGTGTGCTTCTGCTTCCGCTCTCCAGTGATCGCGCCCACCGGACAATGTCTCGCGCAGGAGGTGCAGCCTCTGCAGTCGTCCGTAATTTCATAATGAATGAGAGCTTTACAGGATTTCGCAGTACAGGTGTGGTTGTAGATGTGGTCCTCATACTCGTTGCGGAAGTACCGGATGGTGGTCAGAACCGGATTGGGTGCCGTCTGGCCCAGACCGCACATGGCTCCGTCCTTGATCTTGCCCGCCAGCTCTTCCAGCAGCTCGATGTCTCCGTCCTTCCCCTCGCCCCGGGTGATCCTTTCCAGGATCTCCAGCATCCGCTTGGTTCCGATACGGCAGTAGTTGCACTTTCCGCAGGATTCCTTGCGGGTGAAGTCCAGGAAGAACCTGGCCATGTCCACCATGCAGGTGTCCTCGTCCATGACGATCATACCGCCGGATCCCACGATGGCGCCGGTTTTGTTGATGTCCTCATAGGTAACCGGGGTGTCGATCAGGGAAGCGGGGATACAGCCGCCGGAAGGTCCGCCCATCTGGACAGCCTTGAACTCCTTGTCGTTCTTGATGCCGCCGCCGATGTTGTAGATGACCTCCCGCAGAGGCATGCCCATGGGCACCTCCACCAGGCCGCCCTTCTTGATCTTGCCGGCCAGGGCAAAGACCTTGGAGCCCTTGGATGCGGAGGATCCTCTGTCGGCAAAGGCCTGTCCGCCGTTGTTGATGATCCAGGCCACGTTGGCGTAGGTCTCCACGTTGTTGATGTTGGTGGGAAGCTTCCAGTATCCTTTCGCTGCCGGGAAGGGCGGTTTCAGACGGGGCATTCCCCTCTCCCCTTCCAGGGAGGCGATCAGGGCCGTCTCCTCACCGCAGACAAAAGCGCCGGCTCCTGCCTTGATGCGGATGTCGAAGGAAAAGCTGCTTCCGAAAAGATTCTTGCCTAAAAATCCTCTTTCTCTGGCCTGCTCCATGGCAATCTCCAGACGGGCGATGGCCAGGGGATACTCGGCACGGCAGTAGATGATGCCTTCTGTGGCTCCTGCGGCGTAGCCGCCGATGATCATTCCTTCCAGAACGGAATGGGGATCACCTTCCAGTACGGAACGGTCCATGAAAGCGCCGGGATCGCCCTCGTCTGCGTTGCAGACCATGTATTTCTGGGCTCCCTTATTGGTGCGGATGGCATTCCACTTAAACCAGGTGGGGAAGCCGGCACCGCCTCTTCCGCGAAGACCGGAAAGCTTGATCTCGTCGATGACCTGCTCGGGCGTCATGGTGGTGACCACCTTTTTGGCGGCTTCGTATCCGCCAACGCCTAAGTACTCCTCGATTCTCTCCGGGTTGATCTTCCCGCAGTTTCTGAGAACGATTCTTTGCTGCTGGGAGAGGAAAGCCTCATCCTCTTTGGGAATCACGAAGCTTTCCACGGGAGTTCCCCCCACGATATGCTCCTCCACGATGCGGGCCACCTTGTCGGGGGTACACTTGACGTATCTGGCTTCCAGATCGCCCTCATCACTGTACACATCCACGATGGGCTCCAGATAGCAGGTGCCGATGCAGCCGGTCTTGTCCACCGTCACGCCGGTGAGATTCTTCTCCGCCAGGACTCTCTCGAACTCGTTGGAGGTCTTCTTCGCACCGGTAGCGATCCCGCAGCTGCCCTGTCCTACAACAACCTTCATACCTCTACCTCCTGTGTATTTCGTGCTTTGTAATCGTCAAGAATCTTCGTCACGGAAGATTTTGTCAGGTTCCCGAATGTTTCCTCCCCATCCGTGGTCTTCACCATCATCACAGGGGCAAGGGAGCAGCAGCCGAGACAGGCTACATTGTTCAGGGTAAAGAGACCGTCCGGGGTGGTCTCTCCGTCCTTGATTCCCAGATGCTCGCAAACCGCTTCCCCGATCATATCGGAGCCGTTTACGTGACAGGCCGTGCCTTTGCAGAGCATGATCAGGTATTTGCCGATGGGCTGGAGGCGGAACTGGGCATAGAAGGTGGCCACTCCATAGATCTTGGCAGGCATGATGCCGGTTCTCTCGGAGATGTAGTTGATGGCATCCAGGGAGAGATAGCCGTAGATGGCCTGCGTCTGCTGGAGAATGGTAATGAGACTGCCGGGCACCCTGGCATATTTTTCAAGCACAGGGGCAAGTTCCGCAAAATCTGCGCTGGCGCTGTCCTGACGAGACATATTGCTCATATGATTGTCCTCCTGTAAAGTATTATAATAGGAATTTTCAGCCTTTCCCCATTATACCACAGGGAATGGTACAAGAAAAGAAAAAAGTAAAAGACTTGCGGATCAAAGAGGGAAAAAGAAAGAGCAAACGAAGGAAAGCCGGAGAAAAGCAGGCGAATTCCTCTCTTCCCTTTTGTTCCATCTGTGGTATAATAGCCCGGTGACAACAAACGATCCCCTTTTTTGGAGGCATCCATGAATTCCAGAAAAAGCAGACTTCGCACCTGTCTGAAGATCGCCATCCCGGTGATCCTGCTGCTGGGCATCATCCTGTACTTTGCCCTGCCCAACATTTCCGTAGAAGATATCTTAAACTACACCCCCGCCAACCCGGTACTGGCGGCGGGGGTGTTTTTAATCCTCTTTACCCTGAAAAGCCTGGTGATCGTCTTTCCCGTGAAGTGGCTGGAGATTGCCGTGGGGCATCTCTTTCCCGTATGGGCCGCACTGCTGATCAACTTTGCGGGGATCTTCATCGATCTCACCATTCCCTACTGGAACGGCTACTATGCAGGGATGGACATGATAGAGAAACTCGCAGCCCGATATCCCAAATTTCAGGCAGTCCTTAACCGGCAGAAGGACAACTCCCTTTTCCTGTGCTTTTTCCTGCGCATCATCGGCCTTCCCATGGATCTGCTCTCCATGTACTTCGGGGCTTCCAGAGTGGGCTATGCCAGGCACATGCTGGGAGGCTATCTGGGCTACATTCCCAAGCTGATCCTCTACACCATCTGGGGAAACAGCATCTCGGATCCGGGTTCAAATATGTTCTGGATCTCCACCGGAGGGATTCTGCTGATCTCCTGGGGATCCTTTCTGCTGTACACCCTGTACAAAAAGAAGCTGGACAAAAAGAAGGCCGGGGAGAAAGAGGGAAATTGATTTGCCTTTTATGGGGTTTCTTACAGCCGGATGAAAGAAGAGAAAAGCAGTAAAAAACAAAAGGGGCAGCTGCCCCTTTTGTTTTTTACCAGTCTTTTGTTTTATGCTGTGTTGTCGGTTCTTTTGTCTTTGTTTCTTTTTTGGTTCACTCCGACCAGTTGTGCCACACATTGGTCACATCATCGTCGTCATCCAGGAAGTCCAGGATTCTCTGCAGATCCCGCACTGCCTTCTCATCATTGAGATCCACATAGGTCTGGGGAATCATGGCCACCTGGGCATCCGCGATGGGAAGGCCTTCCTTTTCCAGGGCTTCCCGAACCGTATTGAAGTCATCCGGATCCGTCAGCACCTGGTAGCTGTCCTCATCCTCGCTGAAATCCTCCGCTCCCGCATCCAGGGCCATCATCATCAGCTCGTCCGGATCCGTATCGCATTCTTCCTTATCGATGAGGATCTGTCCCTTCTGGTCAAACATGAAGGAGACGCATCCCTGGGTTCCGATGCTGCCGTTTCCCTTGGAGAAGGCGCTTCTCACGTTTCCGGCGGTGCGGTTCTTGTTGTCCGTCAGGGTTTCCACGATGATGGCTACGCCGTTGGGACCGTAGCCCTCATAGGTGGCCCGCTCATAGTTGTCCGCATTGTCGGAGCCGGCTGCCTTCTTGATGCCTCTCTCGATGGTGTCGTTGGGCATGTTGTTGGCCTTGGCCTTGGCGATTACTTCCCGAAGCTTGCCGTTGTTGTCCGGATCCGGTCCCCCGGCTTTGACCGCCATCACGATCTCACGGCCGATCACGGTAAAGATCTTGCCCTTTTTGGCGTCGTTTTTTTCCTTCTTATGCTTTATGTTCGAAAATTTTGAATGTCCTGACATACATCTTCTCCTTCCGTCTTATTTTCATCTATCTTCTCTGCCCGTACTTTCCCGATGGTCCGGTTCCCCAGGGAAAGAATCTTAAAGCGGTATCCCAGTGCAGTAAGCTCCCGGTCCAGGTCCTTCTCCGTGGGGATATGCCCCAGAAGACAGGTCAGGTACCCGTTTAAGGTTTCAAACTGTACATCCCCGAAGGAAATCCCCAGCTCCTCCTCCACGTCCTCCAGATGGGCCATGCCGTTGATCAGCACGCTGTTGTCCACCTGGGTATGGAAGGTGATGGTGTCCTCGTCGTATTCATCCAGGATGTCCCCCACGATCTCCTCCAGGATGTCCTCCATGGAGACGATGCCGGAAGTCTGGCCGTACTCATCCACCACCACGGCCATGAACTGCTTTTTGGCCTGCATTACCCGGAACAGATCCCCGATGCTTCTGGTCTCGGGGACAAAGGCCGCGGGACGCAGAAGTCCGGGAAGCTCCTTAAAGGGCTTGAATCTGGCCCAGGAATTCTTCGTGTAGAACTTCATCACGTCCTTGTAGTGAATGATTCCCAGGATGTCGTCCAGATCCTCCCCGTACACCGGATAGCGGGACTTGCCCTCCTCCATCATCTGTTCCACCATCTCCTGGAGAAGGATCTCCTGATCAAAGGCCAGCACATCCTTGCGGTGGGTCATGATCTCCTGGGCGTCCGTCTCATTGAAGGAGATGATGTTCTGGATCATCTCCGCCTCATTCTCCTCGATGACTCCCTGCTCATGGGCCTCATCCACGATGGAGATGATCTCCTCCTCGGTGACCGCATCCTTCATCTCATCCATGGGCACCCCGAAGGGCAGAGACACCAGTCTGGCCAGCCAGGTGCTGATCATGGTACAGGGATATAGAAGCTTGACAAAGAAGTTGACCAGCCGCACATAGCGGAAGGCAAACTTCTCCGGAGCATAGGTTCCCAGCCTGCGGAAGGTGAGGATTCCCAGGGAAGCATACAAAATGACGCAGATAAACATCACCACCGCCAGGATCAGCACGGGGAACACATTTAAGTATCGCTGAAACAGATCCCCAAGCCAGGGCACCAGAAACACCCCGGTCCAGATCCCGGAAGTGATCACCATCAGGGGGATGGCATTGACGAAGGGGAGAGGCTTTTCCAGCATCTCCGAGAGGATCTTCGCCTTCTCGTTTCCCTCCAGGGCTTTCTTCATGATCTCGCTTTCACTTAAGTTTCTCACCGCGGCCGCAAAACCGTAAAAAATGCCCACCACCCAGAACAGCACCAGTAAAATCAGCAGGCCCACTATGGGCACATGACTGCCATCTTCCATAGAATATTCCTTTGTCGCCTCCCAAAGAAGTCTAAATCTTTGATACGGGTAAAATCATAGCATTTTCAGGGAAATTCGTCAAGGTGTTCCCCGCTCCCCGTAAACCCTGGGCACTCTTTTGCTGATCTCACAGGCAAACTCATAGGGGAACCTGCCGGAAAGCTCTGAGAGTTCCTCGATGGTGATCTCCTCTTCTCCATCCCTTCCAATCAGAGTTGCCCTGTCCCCGGGGACCACCCCGGGGACAGGGGAGATATCCACCATAAACTGATCCATACAGACTCGGCCCAGGATCCTGGCTCTTTTTCCATGGATCAGAACCTCCCCCTTGTTGGAAAGGCCCCGGGGATAGCCGTCCGCATATCCCACCGGGATGGTGGCAATGCGCATCTCCCGGTCCGTCACAAAGGTTCCCCCGTAGCTTACGGGCGTATCTGGCTTAACGGTCTTTACAAAGGTCACCCGGCTTACCAGGGACATGGCGGGAGTGAGTTTTACAATATCCCGCTCCACCTCCTCGGAGGGGTAGATACCGTAGAGAATAATGCCGGCACGGACCAGATCCAGGTTGGCCTCTCCCACCCGGATAATGCCGGCGCTGTTGGAACAGTGATGGATGGGGATGTTTACCCCGGCCCTGGTCAGTTTTTCAGAGAACTCATTGTACCGCTCCAGCTGCACCAGGGCCGGGGAGCGGTCGTACTCGTCCGCCCGGGCAAAGTGGGTGAAAAGCCCTTCTATCCACAGGTTTTCCATCCGGGCGATCTCTTTGATGGTTTCCATGCTCTGATCCGTATCTGCAAAGCCGATGCGGGTCATGCCCGTATCCACCGCCAGATGAACTGGAGCTGTTCTGCCCTGACGCCCGGCCTCCTCATTGAAAAGCCTGGCGGAGGGCAGGTCACAGATGGTGGGCCTTATCTCTCCCTCCACCAGAAAGGAATAATCTTCCGGAAAGACAATCCCCAGGATCAGGATGGGCTTTTTTATTCCCGCTTCCCGAAGCTCCAGGGCTTCCTCCACGGTGGCCACCGCAAAGCCCCAGATTTTCTCCATCTCTTCTGCCATGTGGGCGATGGGCACCGCCCCATGTCCGTATCCGTCCGCTTTGATCACCGCCAGGATCCTGGTATCCGGGGAGATGTTTCTGGTGATCTGATCAACATTAGAGGCAATGGCGTCTAAAGAGATCAGTGCCTGAACCCTCATCTCGTGTCACCTTCTCTCCCGGCATCCCGAAGCTCTTCCGCGACGGCTTCGATGATATCCCCGGCCTTCATGCCCCGCTCTCCCTTTTTGGCGGCGGCCCGGTCTCCCGCCAGAGCGTGAAGCAGCACGGCCAGGGCCGCCTTCATTC